>NZ_JARHUH010000005.1:0-291491 GCF_029222945.1 Paenirhodobacter sp. CAU 1674
TGATCCGTCCAGATCCAGCAGTCTGCGCGACCGCAGGTGCCGCTTGCGGCAGAAAATCCTTGTCTAGCGATCGGATACAGGCGATCTTCACCTCAAACGACACGCCACCTGGGGAATGCAGGTCTTAACCTTATTCGCCGATCCTGCCCTCGGGTTTTACGCGAGGGGGCGATGCGTCTGTGGGTCTGTCTGGGTGTTCTGGCGCTGAGTTCCTGCGGGGCCTCGCCTGCGCCGCAGTTTTTCGGCGCCGAACGGCACGAGGTCACGCTGGACGGTTATCGCTTCGTGGTCTTCCACAAGGGAAATGACGCCGAGGTTGTTCGCCTTGGCTATCTGACGCGGGCCGAACGTGATCCGGTTCCGGCACTGATGGTGCAGGCGGTCGAACTGACCACCGGCTGCATTGTGCGCGGCCCTGCGCTGGGGCGCGAACGCTCCCCCGCGCTGCCCGGCGATACCGGCGAGGCGCGCTTTCGTCTGAAATGCTGAACGGGCGGGTCACGGCTGCGACAGCCTGCCGCGCCCGCGGGGCTGCGCAGATGACTCAGATCAAAGATCGCCTGTCTGAAAAATGATTCATGAATACATGAAACGCGTCCCAGATGGAGACACTCATGTTCCGCCTTTTCGGCATTATTTATGCGCTCGCCGGTCCGACCCTTGCAGGGATCATCATCACTGCGGCCCTGACCATGAACAAGTTTGACACTATGTCGATGATCTATTCGGCGGCGGCAGGTTTCTTGGTGGCGATTCCGGTCGCCTGGATCGTGGCCAAGCAGATCAACGAAAACGCCTGATAAGGCAGGGCCTGTGTGCCATGGCGGGCGGGCTGCGGCTTACCGTCATGGCTGTGATGATCGGGGGTCATGGAATGCCGTATTGCGGCCTTTCATGGCCTGTGCAACCTGAGGGAACGAGGTTTTTCTCTTCCATGAGGTCGTCATGCCCACTGCCCAAGGTTATTCCCGTCTGCATATCGCGCTGCACTGGCTTGTTGTCGCGCTGATCGTGCCGCAATTTCTGTTCAATGAAACCATCGCCGAGGCCTTCGATGCCACGCTGGAGGGTCGCGTGGCCGATCCTGGCGTGCTGGGGCCGCTCCATGTGCTGTGCGGGATGGCGATTGCGATTGCCGTTGTGTGGCGCATCGGGCTGCGCGTCAAAAATGGCGTTCCGGCGGCGCCCGCGGCGGAATCCGCCGTGCAGAAGATGATCGCCACGGGCACGCATCTGGGGCTCTATCTGGTGCTGTTGCTGACGGCGGCCTCGGGTTCGGTCGCGTGGTTCGGCGGGGTCGAAACCGCGGGCGATGTCCACGAGGCGATGACCACCGTGCTGCTGATCCTGGTCGGCCTGCATGTCGTGGGCGCGCTGTATCAGCAGTTTGTGTTGAAAACCAACATCATGGATCGGATGCGCACGCCGCGCGTCTGAGGGTCGGACAGACAAAAAAGCCCCGGATCGTGCCGGGGCTTTTTTCAGGCGATGAAATCCGCCACCGCCGCTTCGAATTCGCGCGGCCGTTCGGCATGCAGCCAGTGGCCTGCGCCCTCGATCGGGTGGAATTCGGCGTTCGGAAATTTCTGGAAGATCGCCGGGCGATATTCGGGCGTCACATAATCGGACTGCATGCCATAGACGAACAGCGCAGGCCCGGTAAAGCGGCCCGGCGGCGCGGGCCAGTCCAGCACATCGCCCAGATGCGCGTCGAGCACGTCGAGGTTGAGCTTCCAGCGCGGCGGGTCGGCCTTGAGGTCCAGCGATTGCAGCAGGAAGGCGCGCACCTGTTCCGAGTCAATATCCCGCGCCAGCCGCCGGTCGGCTTCGGAGCGCAGGGTAAGGTTGGACAGATCCATGCGCTGCATCGCACCGATGAAGCTGGCGTGGGAATGGCCGTGGTCATAGGCGACGGGCGCCATGTCGGCCACCACCAGACGGCGCACCAGATCGGGGCGGGTCAGCGCCAGCACCATTGCCGCCTTGCCGCCCATCGAATGACCCAGCACATCGGCCCGCCCGCCATGCGCCTCGATCACGCGGGCAAGATCGGCCGCCATGTCGGCATAGCTGTGGGTCTCGGTCCAGGGGCTGTCGCCATGGTTGCGCTGATCGACGGCGACCACTTCGCGGTCGGTGGACAGGCGGCGGGCGATCACGCCCCAGTTCCGCGCCGAGCCGAACAGCCCGTGCACGATCAGAAGCGGCGGTTGCTCGGTCGGCGAGCCATAGATTTGTGTGTTCAGCATGGCGCATAGATAGCGCGCGTGCGCGCCGCTTTCCAGTGGCTTTGGGCGTGGTTGCACCAGGTTCGGGCGCCCGCTAGGTTGCGACGACAGGAGTGCCCAGGATGAACCCGACCACCGTGCATCAGATGACAGAACGTGTTTCGCAACTGCTGTTGCAGCGGTTGGGCGCCAGGGGGCACACGCTGCAGGCCCGCTTGCAAAGCCGGTCGCGGGCATTGCCACGCCGGGTGCGTCGGGCGGCAGAGGTGCTGATCCGGGCCGAGGCGATGGCGGCATCGCCGAAAATGATCCGTCAGGTCGATATGGAAGAGATTTCCAACGCCTATGATCTGTGCCTGCACTATCTGCAACCGCTGGGCGCGGGCGCACGGTTGCGCGGCATGGTGCTGAGCATCACGGCATCGGCGCTTTTCGCGCTGCTGGTGACGGCCGGGGCGGTAACGGCGGTGCTGGCCTGGCGCGGGCTAATTTAGCAAAAGGGCCCCGCGAGGGGGCCCTTTCAATCCGATCTCGGTTGAAGATCACAGATTCGGATAGAGCGGGAAGCGCGCGCACAGGGCGGCGACTTCGGCGCGGACCTCGGCCTCGACGGCGTCGTTGTCATCCTCGCCATTGGCCGCAAGCCCGTCGACGACCTTGACGATCATCCGCGCGATCTGGCGGAATTCCTCTTCCTTGAAGCCGCGGGTGGTGCCGGCGGGCGTGCCCAGACGGATGCCCGAGGTCACGGTCGGCTTTTCCGGGTCGAAGGGGATGCCGTTCTTGTTGCAGGTGATGTGCGCGCGGCCCAGGGCCTTGTCGGTGGCGTTGCCCTTCACGCCTTTCGGGCGCAGGTCGACCAGCATGACATGGGTGTCGGTGCCGCCGGTGACGATGTCCAGACCGCCCTTCATCAGCTCGTCCGCCAGCGCCTGTGCGTTCGCGATGACCTGCTTGGCATAGACCTTGAATTCGGGGCGCAGCGCCTCGCCGAAGGCCACGGCTTTCGCGGCGATGACATGCATCAGCGGCCCGCCCTGGATGCCCGGGAAGATGGCCGAGTTCACCTTCTTGGCGATCTCTTCGTTGTTGGTCAGGATCATCCCGCCGCGCGGCCCGCGCAGGGTCTTGTGCGTGGTGGTGGTCGCCACGTCGGCATAGGGGAAGGGCGAGGGATGCGCGCCACCCGCGACCAGACCGGCGAAATGGGCCATGTCGACCATCAGGTAGGCGCCAACCTCATCCGCGATCTCGCGGAACTTGGCAAAGTCGATCTGACGCGGAATTGCCGAACCGCCGGCGATGATCAGCTTGGGCTGATGTTCGCGGGCCAGCGCGCGCACCTCGTCATAGTCGATCCGGCTGTCTTGCTTGCGAACGCCATACTGGATGGCGTTGAACCATTTGCCCGACTGGTTGGGCGCCGCGCCATGGGTCAGGTGACCGCCCGAGGCAAGGTTCATCCCCAGAATGGTGTCGCCCGGTTTCACCAGCGCCTGGAACACGCCCTGGTTGGCCTGCGAGCCCGAGTTCGGCTGCACGTTGGCAAATTCACAGCCGAACAGCTGTTTCGCGCGCTCGATGGCCAGGTTCTCGGCCACGTCCACGAACTGGCAGCCGCCGTAATAGCGCTTGCCCGGGTAGCCTTCGGCATATTTGTTGGTCATCACCGAGCCCTGCGCCTCCATCACGGCGGCAGAGACGATGTTCTCCGAGGCGATCAGCTCGATCTCGTCGCGCTGGCGGCCAAGCTCGTTCTGGATCGAGCCAAAGAGTTCCGGGTCACGGGTGGCAAGGCGTTCGGTGAAAAAGCCTTCGTCGCGTTGGGCGGTCATGGGCGTCTCCTCAATGGGTCATCGCCGCCCGTTTATCGCAGAAGTTCGCACGCCGGAAGCGCTCAAAACGACCAAAAGGCAATTTGGCGCGGCACAATGGGGCGGCGATTGGTGCTTGTGTTTCCTATCGGCGCTTGCCACACCTTTGGGGAAACCAAGGGTGCGGGCGTGAACAAACCGAACCATATCCATTTCGCGGCCTCTGGAAGCGAGATCGCACAAGAGGCGCAGGCCGATCTGATCGCGCGTTACGGGCAGGTTCCGCGCTATGCGGCCGACGTGATCGTGGCGCTCGGGGGCGACGGCTTCATGTTGCAGTGCCTGCACGAAGGCACCGGCTTGCCGGTCTATGGCATGAACCGCGGCACCGTCGGCTTCCTGATGAACGACTATTCGCCCGACGACCTGCCCGCGCGGCTGGCCGCCGCCGAAGAGGCGCTGATCAACCCGCTGGCAATGCGGGCGAAAACCGCCGACGGGCGGCTGCACGAGGCGCTGGCGATCAACGAGGTGGCGCTGCTGCGCGCCGGTCCGCAGGCCGCCAAGCTGCGGATCTCCGTCAATGGCACGGTCCGCATGCCCGAATTGCTGTGCGACGGGGTGATCCTGTCGACGCCGGCGGGTTCGACCGCCTACAACTATTCGGCGCACGGGCCGATCCTGCCGATCGGCTCGGATGTGCTGGCGCTGACGGGCATTGCCAGTTTCCGGCCGCGGCGCTGGCAAGGCGCAATCCTGCCGCGCAGTGCGGTGGTGCGCTTCGACGTTTTGGAGGACGAGAAACGCCCGGTGATGGCCGATGCCGACAGTCGCTCGGTCAAGCCGGTGCTCTGGGTCGAGATCCGGTCCGAACCTTCGGTGACGCATCGTATCCTGTTCGATCCCGGCCACGGCCTGGAGGAACGGCTGATGCGCGAGCAGTTCGCCTGAGGGCTCAGGCGTCTTTCCAGCCTTCGATCTTGCGATAAAGGGTCGAGGGGGCAACGCCCAGTTCGCGCGCGGCCCGCGGCACCGAGCCGCCCTGACGCGCCAGCGAATCCTCGATCACGATCCGCTCGATGTCCGCCAGCGTGCGCCCGGCCAGGGCCTGCAGGCCAGGGCCGGGCTGTTCGGCGGGCATTTCGGCGCTGGCCACCTGCGACAGGTCGGGCGGCAGCATGGTTTCGCTCAGCTCGGTTCCGTCATGCATCACGATGGCCGAACGCAGCACGTTCATCAGCTGACGCACGTTGCCCGGCCAGTCCTGCGCGCGCAACACGGCTTCGGCCTGCGGGCTGATCGCGCGAAAGCTGCGCGCCTCGAGTATGGCGTAATGGCGCAGCGCGGCATGGGCGAGGGCGGGGATATCCTCGCGCCGGGCACGCAACGGCGGCATGTGGATCGGCACGACATGCAGGCGGTAATACAGATCCTCGCGCAGCCGCCCTTCGCGCACGGCCTGCAAGGGCGGCAGGCTCGAGGCGCTGATGATGCGGACATTGACCTTGCGCGGTTCGGCGGCACCCAGCGGACGGATCTGCGCCGTTTGCAGAAAGCGCAGCAATTTCGTTTGCAGCCCGGGATCGAGCCCGCCGATTTCATCCAGAAACAGCGTGCCGCCATCCGCCAGCAGCGCGGCGCCCGGCTTGTCGGTAACCGCCCCGGGGAAAGAGCCGCGCAAATGGCCGAACACCTCGGATTCCAGCCGGTCGGACGGGATCGCCCCGCAGTCGAGCGTGATGAACGGCGCACTGGCGCGCGGTGACAGCGCGTGGATCGACTGCGCGCACATTTCCTTGCCGGTGCCGCTTTCGCCGGTGATGAAGACCGGCGCCATCGAACGCGCGGCCGAGCGGATGCGGGTATAGACCGTCTGCATCGGTTCGGAATCGCCGATGAAATCGCCCATCGGGTGGCGGGTTTCTGCGGCGTCGGGCGGCAGGGCCCGCTGGGCCGAGTGGCGGGCATTCTCGATCGCGGCCATCAGCCGCGCCTCGTTCACCGGCTTGACCAGAAAATCCTGCGCCCCCGCCCGCATCGCCGCCACCGCCCGGTCGATCGAGCGATCGGCGGTGATGGCCACGATTGCCGTGCCCGGGCGCAGCGCCAGCATGTCGGTCAGCAGCTCGATCCCGTCGCGGTCGGGCAGCATCAGATCCAGCAGCACCACCGAGGCGCCATATTCGCCAAACAGCGCCAGCCCCTCGGCAGCGGTCGCGGCCGACAGCACCGTCTGCCCGAGGCCGCGCAGATGCGCCTCGTAGATCGCCCGCAGGCTCGACGTGTCCTCGACCAGCAGGATGTCGGGCGCCGGGCCTGGATCTGGACGCGGGATCGGGCCGGTCATGCGCGGCCATCCCTGCGGCTGGCCACCTCATTGGTGGCGAAATGGATCATCCGGTCCACTTGTGCCAGCACCGCCCGGCCTAGGATTTCGGTGTCATGGCGATTGTGGCCATGCGCCGCCTGATTGAGGGCCTCGGCCTGTTTTTGCAGCCGCTCGGCCCCAAGCGCGCCCGAGATTGCGATCAACACATGGGTGTCGGCGCAGATCGTGTCGAAGTCGGGTTTCGACAGGGCGGTGACCAGACCGCGTTCGATCCGGGCCAGATCCGCGATCAGTCGCGACAGCAGTTCCAGCGCGCCATCACGCCCCGAAACCTCCATCAGCCGATTGAACAGCGCTTCATTCATTTCGACTGCGTCGCGGGGGGCGGGCGTCAGCTCCGCGTCCGTTCCCTGAGCCGTCCGGGCCCGGGCGCGGGTGATCGCGTTGCCCAGCGGCTCGATCCCGACCAGTGGCTTGGCCACGATGGAATCGGCCCCCGCCGCATGGATTGCCTCGCGGTTGGCGCGCAGCACATAGGCGGTGCAGGCGACAATGGGCAGATCCGCCTGAGGGGCCGCGCCGGCGCGCAGCAGGCGCACCAGTTCCAGCCCGGACATGCGCGGCATCTCAATGTCGATGATCGCCAGATCGAAGGGGCGGTGCTGTAACAGCGTCAGCGCCTCGCGGCCATCGGCGGCCAGATCGAAGGTTGCGCCCATCGCCGTCAGCATATGACCGATGACCGCCTGATTGATTTCGCTGTCTTCGGCGACCAGCACATGCTGCCCGTTCAGATCGGGCAGAGGCTGGGCATGCGGCAGGTCGTTGGGAACCGGCCGCCGCACCGGCAGCGCCAAGGTCACACGGGCGCCCCCCTCGGGAAGATTGTCGACGGCGACGGTGCCGCCCAGCCGGGCCGTCATGTCCTTGGCGATGAACATGCCCAGCCCCTGACCGGGTTTGTCGGCCCCGGTGTGGCGGGCGCCGGGCTGGAACAGGCGCTCCAGCACCTCGGGGGCGAAGCCCGGGCCGTCATCGGTCACGGTGACGCGCATCTCGTCGCAACTGTCGAGTGTGACGGAAATCCGCACCGCGCCAGCGTCGGTGTATTTGATCGCATTCGAGATGATATTGGCCAGCACCCGCTCCAGCGCGATCCGATCCAGCACCAGAACCGGCGGCACATCGGGGGACAGGGCGATCTGCAGATCCAGCGCCTTTTCCTGCGCCCGCGGTGTCCAGCGCATTTCCAGATCGTACAGCAGTCGCGCCACCGGCACCGGAGTGCCTTCGCCCGCGCCGGTTTGCTCGGCAACCAGCAGCAGCCCCTCTTCCAGCAGCCGGGCCATCACCTCGCCCGCGGCGCGGACGCGTTCGAACTGCAGGCGGGAATGATCGTCCAGCGCGCCGGGCGCAACCAGCCGCAGCCCGCCGAGAATATCGGAAACGGCGGCGCGAAGATCATGGCCCAAAAGCGAAATACGGGCGCGGAGCGCTTGATCTTCAGAGGCGCCCGTAAGGGGATCTGACGGCTGTATAGTTTTGTTCATGATGAAACCTTTGCCGGATCATCCCGGCTGTGCGGTTCCATTGCAAGCTGTGCGTGACAAATGCCGCGCATTTTACCCGAATGCACAATAACGTTGGGGAACTGGCCGGGGCGGAGGCCGAAAACGGTTTCCGCCCCGGGGCACTGGTGTCAGGCGGCCGGGAAGCCCAGCGTTTTCAGGGCCGCGGTGATCTCGTCAAGAATCGCGGGATCGTCGATCGTGGCGGGCATCTTGAACGGTTTGCCATCGGCGATGGCGACCATCGTGCCGCGCAGGATCTTGCCCGAGCGGGTCTTGGGCAGGCGGTCCACGACGCAGGCCAGCTTGAACGCCGCGACCGGGCCGATCTGGTCGCGCACCAGTTTCACGCATTCCTTGACGATTTCGGCCTCGGGGCGGGTGCAGCCCTTGTTGAGGCACAGGAAGCCCAGCGGTTGCTGGCCTTTCAGATCGTCGGCGATCCCGATCACCGCGCATTCGGCCACGTCGGGATGGCTGGCCAGAACCTCTTCCATCGCGCCGGTCGACAGGCGGTGGCCGGCGACGTTGATCACGTCATCGGTGCGCGCCATGATGTAGACATAGCCGTCTTCATCCATGTAGCCCGCATCGCCGGTTTCATAATAGCCGGGGAAGTGCTCCAGATAGCTTTTCTTGAAGCGCGCCTCGGCGTTCCACAGCGTCGGCAGCGTGCCGGGCGGCAGCGGCAGCTTGATCGCGATGGCGCCGAGCGTGCCCGGCTCGACCGGGTGGCCGCCTTCGTCCAGCACCTGCACGTCATAGCCCGGCATCGGCACCGTGGGCGAGCCGATCTTGGTCGGCAGTTCCTCGATCCCGATCGGGTTGGCAGCGATGGCCCAGCCCGTTTCGGTCTGCCACCAGTGGTCGACCACCGGCACGCCCAGATGTTCCTGCGCCCATTTCACGGTGTCGGGGTCGGCACGCTCGCCGGCCAGGAACAGCGCCTGCAGATCGTGCAGCTTGTAGCGCTTGATCCATTCGCCCGTCGGGTCCTCGCGCTTGATCGCGCGCAGCGCGGTGGGGGCGGTGAAGAACGACTTGATGCGGTGGTTCTGGATGATGCGCCAGAACACGCCCGGGTGCGGCGTGCCCACGGGCTTGCCCTCGAACACCACGGTCGTGGCACCGGCGATCAACGGCCCATAGCAGATATAGCTGTGGCCCACGACCCAACCCACGTCGGACGCGGCCCAGAACCGATCGCCCGCCTCGATGTTGTAGATCGCCTTCATCGTCCAGCTGAGCGCGACCAGATGGCCGCCGGTGTGGCGCACCACGCCCTTCGGCTGCCCGGTGGTGCCCGAGGTGTAAAGGATATAGGCCGGGTGGTTGCCCTCGACCGGCACGCATTCAGCCGGTTTCACGCCATACTGGAAGCCATGCCAGCTGAAATCGCGACCCTCGACCAGTTTCGCGACCTCTTGTTCGCGCTGGAAGATGACGCAGAATTCCGGTTTGTGGCTGGCCTGCTCGATGGCGGCGTCCAGCAGCGGCTTGTAATGCACCACACGGTTGGGTTCCAACCCGCAAGACGCCGCGATGATCGCCTTGGGCGTGCAGTCGTCGATCCGCACGGCCAGTTCGTGCGCGGCAAAGCCGCCGAACACGACCGAATGTACCGCGCCCAGACGCGCGCAGGCCAGCATCGCCTCCAGCGCCTCGGGGATCATCGGCATGTAGATGATGACGCGGTCACCCTTTTCGACGCCCCGCATCCGCAGCGCGCCGGCCAAACTGGCCACGCGGGTCTGCAGTTCCTTGTAGGTAATGCCCTTGGTCGAATGGGTGATCGGGCTTTCGTGCATGATGGCGATCTGATCGCCGCGCCCGGCCTCGACATGGCGGTCGACGGCGTTCCAGCAGGTGTTGACCATGCCGTCCGAGAACCATTCGTAGAGGGGGGCGTTATCGTCGAACAGCGCCTTCGAGGGCTGTTTGTTCCAGTCGATCGCCTCGGCCGCCTGCATCCAGAACCCGTTCGGATCCGATTTCCAGGCCTCGTAAACCTCTTTGTATGCCATAGCATGCCTCCTCCAAGCTTGAACGCTTGTTAGGAAGCCTGAAAGATTCCCGCAAGATTGTTACCGCCCACAGAGACATTTTGGCACAAACTATTTGCAGAAAGACGTGTCGGAGATGCGCAAACTTTTGCAAATCCCTCGCAATTATACAGTATGCGGACCTTCGCGCCGGGGTTTGCAAATTTTTTGCCATTTGCAGGGTTGCAAGGGGTGTGTCCCTCGCAGCCCCGTCATATCCGCTCTGCGCCGTGGGGCAGGGCTCAGCCGTAATGCGCCACCGGCGTGCCCGCGATGGCGGACATGTTCAGCAGTCCGCGCGCGGTGATCGAGGGCGTGACGACATGCGCCTTGTTGCCCATGCCCATCAGGATCGGCCCGACCTCAAGCCCGCCGGCCTTCATCTTGAGGATGTTGCGCACCCCCGAGGCCGCGTCGTTATTGGCAAAGACCAGCACATTCGCGGTGCCCTCGAACCGCGCATCGGGCAGCAGCCGTTCACGCGTCGCCTGATCGAGCGCGGCATCGACATGCATCTCGCCCTCGAACGCGAAATCGACTTCGCGGCGTTCCAGCAGCTGCATCGCCGTGCGCATCCGCCGCCCAGAGTCGGTATCGAGGTTGCCGAACTGCGAATGGCTGCACAGCGCCACCTTCGGCACCAGCCCGAAGCGGCGCACATGCCGCGCGGCGCCGATCACGGTTTCCATGATCTGTTCGGGCGTGGGTTCGGGGTGCACATGGGTGTCGGCGATGAACAGCGGCCCGTCTTCCAGGATCATCAGCGACAGCGCGCCGACCGGATGCAGCCCGCCGCGCGCCAACACCTGACGGACGTAGTTCAGGTGCCACAGATACTGCCCGAAGGTGCCGCAGATCAGGCTGTCGGCTTCGTCGCGGTGCACCATGATCGCGCCGATGGCGGTGGTATTGGTGCGCATGATCGCGCGCGCCAGATCCGGCGTCACGCCGCGCCGCGCCATCAGCCGGTGATAGGTTTCCCAGTAATCGCGATAGCGCGGGTCGTTTTCGGGGTTCACGATCTCGAAGTCCTTGCCCGGACGGATCGGCAGGCCGGCCCGTTCGCAGCGCATCTCGATCACCTCGGGGCGGCCGATCAGGATCGGGCGGTCGGTGGTTTCCTCGATCATGCCGTTGGCGGCGCGCAGCACGCGTTCGTTCTCGCCCTCGGCAAAGACGATGCGGCGCGTCGCGGTGGCGGCGGCCTCGAACACCGGACGCATCAGCAGCGCCGATTTGAACACCGAACCGTCGAGCTGGCGCTTGTAGGCGTCCAGATCGGTGATCGGGCGGGTGGCGACGCCGGTCGCCATCGCCGCCTTGGCCACGGCCTTGGCGACCGTGCCGATCAGCCGCGGGTCGAACGGTTTCGGGATCAGATACTCGGGGCCGAAGGTCAGCTTCTCGCCGCGATAGGCGGCGGCGGCCTCGGCGCTTGTGGTGGCGCGGGCAAGCGCCGCGATCCCCTCGATGCAGGCGATCTGCATTTCGTCGTTGATCGTCGTGGCCCCCACATCCAGCGCTGCGCGGAAGATGAAGGGGAAGCACAGCACGTTGTTGACCTGATTGGGGAAATCGCTGCGCCCGGTGGCGATGATCGCATCCGGCGCGACGGATCGCACCGCGTCGGGCAGGATTTCCGGCGTCGGGTTAGCCAACGCGAACACGATCGGGCGCGGGGTCATTTTTGCCACCATGTCCGGTGTCAGAACCCCGGGGCCCGACAGGCCCAGGAACATATCCGCGCCGCCGATCACCTCGTCCAGCGTGCGCTTGTCAGATGCCTGCGCATAGGCGGCCTTCTGCGGGTTCATGTCGATCTCGCGGCCCTGATAGACCAGGCCGTGCACGTCGCACAGCCAGACATTCTCGCGTTTCACGCCCAGTTTCAGCAGCATGTTCAGGCAGGCGATCCCTGCAGCGCCGCCGCCGGTCGAGACGATCTTGATATCCTCGAAGCTCTTGCCGGCGATGCGCAGCGCGTTGGTGGCCGCCGCGCCCACCACGATTGCGGTGCCGTGCTGGTCGTCGTGGAAGACCGGAATGTTCATCCGTTCGCGGCAGATCTTTTCCACGATGAAGCAGTCGGGGGCCTTGATGTCCTCAAGGTTGATCGCGCCGAAGCTGGGCTCCATCGCGCAGACGATCTCGGCCAGTTTGACCGGGTCGGGTTCGTTCAGCTCCAGATCGAAACAGTCGATATTGGCGAATTTCTTGAACAGGACGGCCTTGCCTTCCATCACCGGCTTTGACGCCAGCGGGCCGATGTTGCCCAGCCCCAGCACCGCAGTGCCGTTGGTCACAACCGCCACCAGGTTGCCGCGCGCGGTGTAGCGGGCGGCATCGGCCGGGTTGGCCTTGATTTCCAGGCAGGCCTCGGCCACGCCGGGGCTGTAGGCACGGCTCAGGTCGCGCCCGTTGGCCAGCGGCTTGGTGGCGCGGATCTCCAGCTTTCCGGGCTTGGGGAATTCGTGATAATCCAGCGCCGGGTGGCGCGCGGTGTCGTGCCGTGGCTCTTCCATAAGATCCTCCCTGAAACTGGTTTAGCTTTAAACTAATTGTTTTGCGGTTGGAATAGGCTGGTCGCGCACGGATCGCAACAGCAGGTTGCGGTGGGCGCATGGCCGCGCTTGCATCGGGCGCGCGCCCGGCGCAGGATCGGGAAAACTGAACGGTTGGACAAATCAGGCAGGAGGCCGGGGTCATGTCGCTTCTGGAAGCTGCACGCGCGGTGCGCGAAAATGCTTATGCGCCCTATTCGAAATTCAAGGTCGGCGCGGCGGTGCGCGGCAAGTCCGGGCAGATTTATCAGGGTGTGAACGTGGAAAACGTGGCCTATCCCGAAGGCACCTGCGCCGAGGCCGGGGCGATTGCGGCGATGGTTGCGGCGGGCGAGACCGAGCTGATCGAGGTTGCGGTGATCGCCGACAGCCCGACGCCGGTGCCGCCCTGCGGGGGCTGCCGGCAGAAGTTGGCGGAATTCGGCCGCGCCGAGGTTCCGGTGACACTCGCCACGACCGAGGGCGCGCGGCTGGACACCACGATCGGCGATCTGTTGCCGGGGCGGTTTGACGCCAGCCACATGGACAAATGCTGATGGATGCCCGCACGATCATCGCTGGGGTGCGCGACGGCAAGGGGCTGGCGCCCGAGGCCGCGCAATGGTTCGCGCGCGGGTTGGCCGATGCCTCGGTGTCGGATGCGCAGGCCGGGGCCTTTGCAATGGCGGTGCTGTTGAAGGGCATCGGCCCCGACGGGCGCGTGGCACTGACGCAGGCGATGCGCGATTCCGGCTCGGTGATCGCGTGGGATCTGCCGGGGCCCGTGGTCGACAAGCATTCGACCGGCGGCATCGGGGATAGTGTGTCGCTGTTGCTGGCGCCCGCGCTTGCGGCCTGCGGGGTCTATGTGCCGATGATTTCGGGGCGGGGCCTTGGCCATACCGGCGGCACGCTGGACAAGATGGAGTCGATCCCGGGCTATCGCGCCCTGCCGGGGATCGAGAAGCTGCGCGCCGTGGTGGCCGAGGTCGGCTGCGCCATCGTCGGCGCCACGGAAGAGATCGCGCCTGCCGACAAGCGGCTTTACGGTATCCGCGACATTTCCGGCACGGTCGAAAGCATCGACCTGATCACCGCCTCGATCCTGTCCAAGAAGCTGGCGGCGGGGCTGGATGCGCTGGTTCTGGATGTCAAGGTCGGCTCCGGCGCCTTCATGAAGGATATGGCGGATGCGCGTGCGCTGGCGCGCTCACTGGTGGAAACCGCCAATGGCGCGGGCTGCCGCACCAGCGCGCTGATCACCGACATGAGCCAGAGCCTGGGGCATTCGGCGGGCAATGCGCTTGAGGTGCTGGAGGTGATGGAGACCCTGACTGGTGCATCTGTGAACGAGGCCTTGTGGGATGTGACCGCGGCCCTGGGCGGCGAGGCGCTGTTGCTGGCGGGCCAGGCGGACGACATGGATGCCGGGGCCGCGATGATCGACACCGCGCTGGAAACCGGACGCGCGGCGGAATGTTTCGGGCGGATGGTCGCGGCCCTGGGCGGGCCTGTGGATTTCGTCGAACGCTTCCCCGACCGGCTGCCCTCGGCCCCGGTGTTTCGCATGGTGCCCAGCCCGCGCGCGGGCTATGTCGCCAGCGTCAATGCGCATGCTCTGGGCGATGCGGTGGTGCATCTGGGCGGCGGGCGGCTGGTGGGCAGCGACCGGATCAACCCGTCGGTCGGGTTGTCCGGTCTGGCGGTGATCGGCGAGGAAATGGCCGCGGGCGAGCCGCTGGCGATGGTCCATGCCAGTTCCGACGCCAAGGCAGAGGCGGCGGTGGCGGCGGTGCTGGCCGCCTATACATTGAGCGAGGCGATGCCCGACGAGCCCGCACTGATCCACGAACGGATCGGGCCGGAGGATGTGAAATGAGCCGGGCGTTCCTGATCGTGATGGACAGCGTGGGCATCGGCGGCGCGCCCGATGCCGCGCGCTTCTTCAACGAGGGCCGCCCCGATACGGGCGCAAATACCGTGGGCCATATCGCCGAGGCCTGCGCGGCGGGGCGTGCCGACATCGGGCGCGCGGGCCCGCTGCGCTTGCCGCATCTGGATGCGCTGGGGCTGGGGGCGGCGGTCGAGCTGGCCTCGGGCCTGCGCGCGCCGGGGCTGGGGGCGGTGCCCCGCGGGCTCTGGGGGGCGGCGACCGAGGTGTCGAACGGCAAGGACACGCCCTCGGGGCATTGGGAACTGGCGGGCGTGCCGGTGCCGTGGGACTGGCATTATTTCACCGACACGGAAAACAGCTTTCCGCCCGATCTGCTGGCGGCGGTGGCGCAGGCGGCGGGGACCGCGGGCACGCTGGGCAATTGTCATGCCTCGGGCACGCAGATCATCGCGGATCTGGGGGCCGAGCATATCCGCACCGGTTGGCCGATCTGCTACACCTCGGCCGACAGCGTGTTCCAGATCGCCGCGCATGAGGAAAGCTTCGGCCTTGGCCGCCTGTTGCAGCTGTGCCGCGACGTGGCGCCGATCCTGCATGACATGCGCGTGGGCCGGGTCATCGCGCGGCCCTTCACCGGGCGCCCGGGCGCCTTTACCCGCACCCCGAACCGGCGCGATTTCGCCATCGAACCGCCGGCGCCCACCTTGCTGGACTGGGTGCAGGGCGCGGGCCGGGTGACCCATGCCATCGGCAAGATCGGCGACATCTTCAGCCATCGCGGCGTCAGCCATCTGCACAAGGGCAAGGGCGATGCGGATCTGATGGAGCATCTGCTGCGCCTGGCCGACGAGGCCGAAGAAGGCAGCCTGACCTTCGCCAATTTCGTCGAATTCGACAGCCTTTACGGCCACCGGCGCGACATTGCGGGCTATGCCCGCGCGCTGGAATGGTTCGACGCCGGGGTCGGGCGCTTCCTGGGCCGGTTGCGGCCCGGTGACCTGGCGATCTTCACCGCCGACCATGGCAACGATCCCAGCTGGAGCGGCACCGACCACACCCGAGAACGGGTACCGGTGCTGGGCTGGGGTGTGGGCGTGCGCGCGGTGGGGCAGGTGGGTTTCACCGATCTGGGGGCCTCGGTCGCGGCCCATCTGGGGGTGCCGGCCCAGGGGCCCGGACGCAGTTTTCTGACAGAACAAGACACGAAGAACAGGGACATACCATGACAGAGCATCTGACCGTCGTCACCCACCCGCTGGTGCAGCACAAGCTGACCCTGATGCGCGAGAAGGATACCTCGACTGCCTCGTTCCGGCAGCTTTTGCGCGAAATCAGTCTGCTGCTGGCCTATGAGGTCACCCGCGGGCTGGAGCTGACCACCAAGCGGATCGAGACCCCGCTGGAGCCGATGGACGCCCCGATCCTGGAGGGCAAGAAACTGGCGCTGGTGTCGATCCTGCGGGCGGGCAACGGTTTGCTTGATGGTATTCTGGAACTGGTTCCGGCCGCGCGTGTGGGGTTCATCGGCCTGTATCGCGACCCGGAAACGCTGAAACCCGTGCAATATTACTGCAAGGTGCCGGGCGAGCTGGAAGACCGGATGGTGATTGTGGTCGACCCGATGCTGGCCACCGGCAACAGTTCGGCCGCGGCGATTGATCTGCTGAAGGAAAAGGGCGCCAAAAATATCCGGTTCCTGTGTCTGCTGGCCGCGCCCGAAGGGGTTGCGCGGATGCGCGAGGCCCATCCCGATGTGCCGATCGTGACAGCGGCTGTGGACAAATGCCTCAATGACCATGGATATATTGTCCCCGGCCTAGGGGATGCGGGCGACCGGATGTTCGGCACAAAATAGGCCGTTTCTCCTTTACTCAGCGACAATATTGCTGCATTTTTGCCTATAGGTGACAAGGGGGCAATAATGCGGTTGGGTCGGGTTCTTTCGTCTGCATTGCTGATGGCTGTGATGGGCGCGACCGGGGCTTGGGCCGAGTTGAGCATCAACGGGCCTGCCGATGTGCCGCCCGCCTCGTTCACGGGGCGCCAATACGTCGACAGCGCGGGCTGCGTGTTTGTGCGCGCGGGCTATGGCGATGCGGTGCGTTGGGTGCCGCGTGTGACCCGCGATCGCAAGCAACTGTGCGGCTACAAACCGACGCTGGCGCCTGGGGCGCCAGTGCTGGACGTGGCGCGGAGCGCCCCTGCCGCGCCCGCAAAACCTGCGGTCAAGCCTGTCGCCGCCAAGCCCGTCACTGTCGCGGCCGCCCCCGTGGCCGCGCCGCGCCCGGCTGTGACCACGCCCTTTGCGCCAACGCCGGGTGTCGGGCGCCCGATGGCCACGATCGCCTCGACCACGACACCGCCGCGGATCGGTCTGGCGGCGGCCCGTCCTGTGGCGCCGATGCCGCCCGTTCCGGCCGCGCCGCCGGTGGCCGCTGTGCCCGCGCCGACGGCGCCTGTGGGGCGTTATGTTTCGCCTTATGCGCTGGACGGGGCGCCCGCGCCGGTGGTGCACAGCCCGGCGCCGGTTGCCGTGGCTGCGGCCCCTGTGATGATCGTGCGGGTCGAAACGGTGGCGGGGGGCGTGACCGTCTGCCCGAACCTTTCGCCGGTGGCGCAACGCTACATGTTGTCGGATGGGCGCCGCGTGGTGCGCTGTGGTCCGCAGACGGATGACCCTGCGGGTTTCATCAACAGTGCGGGGCTTCCCGGGCTGCGGGTGGCTGGCGCGCCGGTGCCTGCGGTGGCGCCGCGTGCGATGCCGATGGCTGCCCCGGCACCGGTCGGGATGACGCCGCAGCAGGCCTATGCCGCCACCAGCCCCTATGCGGTCCCGCAAAAGGTCTATGTCCGCAATCCGGCCACGGGGACGACCACGCTGACCCCGGTGACCGTGTCGACGAAATCGCCGACCGGGGCCTACAGGCCCGCGTTCGAGGACGGGCGGTTGAACCCCTATCGCGGTCCGCGGGGGGCGATGGGCGATGCGATGCAGGGCCAGATCTGGACCAATCAGGTGCCCGCGCGGCTGGTCGCGGCGCAAACCTCCGCGCCTCAGGGGCAGCAGGTTCTGGCACAGGCCCGGGTGTCGAGCAAATCCCTGCCGCACATCAAGGCAAGCGCGCCGACCTCTGTTCCGCAGGCCGCAGGCGCGCGTTTCGTGCAGGTCGGAAGCTTCGGTGTGCCCGCCAATGCCGAAGGCGCCAAGGCGCGGTTGCGGGCGCTCGGTCTGCCGGTCTCGACCGGGCGGGCGGGCAAGCTCGTGGTGGTCTATGCCGGGCCGCTGCGCGGTGCGGATGCGCCCGCTGCGCTGGCCCGCGCGCGGGCCGCAGGCTTTGGCGACGCGATCCTGCGCTGAGGACTCATTCCCGGCGCAGTCCAGAACAGCGGCCGCACGGCCGCTGTTTTCACATGGGGCTTAGCCGCCGCAGATTTCCTGCAACGCGATCCATTGCGCATCTTCCAGCACCGGGCGGGGTGCGGGGGCCCCTTTGAACGGATCGGCCTCGATCAGGCTCAGCACGCTTTCGCCGCTCGGGTCGCGCGAATAGGCATAGGGCGTGGCGCTGACACCCGCGGCGGCGAAGGCGGCCAGCAGCGGTTCCGTCGCGGGGGTCTCGGGCGGATGATCCAGCAGTTCCTTGCCATACCCTTTCAGCGCGCCGGGCGGCAGATCGCCGGTGGTCAGCAGCTTGAAGGCCGCGCCCATGCCCGCCCAGTGCAGCAGCGCCAGCAGCGGGTCCCGATCGGCCGAGGCCAGCTCTGCCGCGATGATATGACCTGCGGCCACCTCGGGCGTGTCGGGCGCCTCGACCATGTCGCGGCCGATCACCGCGATCCGGCCGGGCAGGCGGCGTGCGCCGCTCAGCGCCTGCGGCAGCACGGCAATTTCTTCCGGGCCCGACAGACGTTCGGCCAGCGCGTCCAGCGCCTTGCTGCCCGCGGCCGTGCGGCAGGGCGCGCCGGTCAGCGTGGCAAGTTCGGCCAGCACCTGATGGCCGATCTCGACCCGCTTTGCCGGCGGTGCGACCCGGGCCGCGTGCTCGATCAGGGCGCCGGGCAGCCAGAACAGCCCAAGCCCCACCGCCAGCGCCGCCGCCCCGCCACTGAGCCAGCCGCGCAGCCGCCCCGGATGCGGGCGGCGCGACTCCAGCACCTGATGCACCTTTTCGATCGCGTCGATGATCGTGTCGTCGTCCAGTTCCAGCTCTTCGCCGGGTTCTTCGCTGGGCGCATAGATCGCAGGCCGCTTGCCGGGGTTGCGCCGGATCATCGCCGGCAGCGACCAATGCGCCAGTGCCCGCACCGAGCGGTCATCGGCGATCACCAGCGTGGCATCGCCGAACGAGACGATGACTTCCTGCCGTTGCGCATCGGGGGTTTCGCGCCAGATGCCGGGGGCTTCGAGGCGGTCATATTGCGGGAGTGCGGTCATTCGGACCTTTGGGCTGCTCGTGTCGATGGCACGATAGGGATCGGGCGCCCCGGGGTCAATCGCGGCTCAAGCCGCGGTGCACATGGAAAGGCCGGGGGGCTGCCTGCCCTCCGGCCTTTGGGGATGTTTCCACCGGGTAGACGGCCGCCCGATCAGTCGAGCAGCTTTGCCACGGCGCGCAGTTCGAACTTCTGGATCTTGCCGGTCGATGTTTTCGGCAGATCGGCGAAAACGACGCGTTTGGGCGTCTTGAAACCTGCAAGACGTTCGCGGCAATAGGCCATGATTTCCTTGTCGGTGACCTCGGCGCCGTCTTTCAGTTCGACGAAGGCGCAGGGCACCTCGCCCCATTTCTCGTCGGGCTTGGCCACGACCGAGCACAGCGAGACGGCGGGGTGCGACGCGATCACGCCCTCGACCTCGACGGACGAGACGTTCTCGCCGCCCGAGATGATGATGTCCTTCGCGCGGTCGGTGATCTTGATGTAACCGTCGGGATGCATGAAGGCGATGTCGCCCGAGCGGAACCAGCCGCCCTCGAAGGCCTCGTTCGTGGCCTGCGGGTTCTTGAAATACCCTTTCATCACCGCATTGCCGCGCATCACGATCTCGCCCAGATGCACGCCGTCGCGGGCGACCTCATGGCCGCGGTCATGCACGGTGATGGTTTCCATCATCGGCATCAGAACCCCGGTGCGGGCCTTGATCGTGGCGCGTTCGTCGCCGGTGATGCCGTCCCATTCGGGTTTCCAGTAGCAGGTGGTGGCGGGGCCGTAGACCTCGGTCAGGCCATAGACCTGGGTCACGTTGAAGCCCAGCGGCTCGATCGCGGCCAGGGTCGCGGCGGGCGGCGGGGCGCCGGCGGTGAACACCTCGACGATGTGATCGAAGGGGCGGCGGTCGCTGTCCTTGCAGTTGATGATGGTGTTCAGCACGATCGGCGCGCCGGCGAAATGGGTCACGCCTTCGTCCGCGATCGCGTCATAGATCGCCTTGGCGGTCACGTCGCGGCAGCAGACCGTGGTGCCGCCCAGCATCGGCATCATCCAGGGGTGGGTCCAGCTGTTGCAGTGGAACAGCGGCACGATGGTCAGCAGCACCGGATACATCCGCATCTGCCACGAGATCGCATTGCCCATCGTCGCCAGATAGGCGCCGCGGTGGTGATAGACCACGCCCTTGGGCTTGCCCGTAGTGCCCGAGGTATAGTTCAGCGCGATGCTTTCCCATTCGTCCTTCGGCATGATCCAGTCGAACATCGGATCGCCCATCGCGACCAGATCCTCGTATTCCAGATAATGCCCGCCCGCCGGGAAGCCATGTTCGGGATCGGCCACCTCGATGATCTGCGGCGGCGTGCCGTGCATCTGCTTGATCGCGGCTTCGGCCAGTTTCAGGAACTGGGTGTCGACCAGCACCATCTTCGCCTCGGAATGTTCGAAGATATAGGCGACGGTGTCGACGTCGAGCCGGGTGTTGATCGCGTTCAGGATCGCGCCGCAGGCGGGCACGCCGAAATGCGCCTCAAGCTGTGGGCCGCTGTTGGGCAGGATCGCCGCCACCACATCGCCGGATTTGATGCCGCGCTGCTGCAGCGCCGAGGCCAGCTGGCTGACACGGGCGTGAAATTCGACGTAGGTCCGTTTGGTGGAGCCATAGACCATCGCGATGCGTTCGGGGAACACCTCGAGGGCGCGGTTCAGGTGCGACAGGGGCGTCAGCGGCACATAGTTCGCCGCGCATTTCTCCAGACCCGTTTCATCAGCAAGCCAACCCATCGCGTTCCTCCTCAGTCCAAATGCATATTTCGGACAACATGTCGTTTCCGGGCGCGATATTCGATCTGACACAGAGGAAAGGAAAGGGGGGGCAGGGCCCGGAAACCGAGGATTACGTTACGTCATGCTTTTCAGAAATGCCACCTTGCAGGCGGCTGCCGCGATCTGCGGCTATGCGCTCATCATCGGGTTCACCGATAATTATGTGCGGGTGATCGCGGCCGAAATCGGGTTGTGGCAGTTTCACTTGATGCGCTCGGTCATGGTTGCGGGGATACTGGCTCTGGCGGCTCCGGCGCTTGGGCTGCGGCTGATGCCGCGGCGTTGGGCCGGTGTCGTGGCGCGCTCGGGCGTGCATGGGGCGGCGATGCTGTGCTATTTCGGCAGCCTGGGGTTTCTGCCCGTCCCGCAGGTCGCCGCAGGCCTGTTCACCGCGCCGATCTTCGTGCTGCTGATCACGCGGCTGGTCTATCACGAACCGATCGGGCGCTACCGGATCGCGGCGGTGGCGCTGGGGTTTGCCGGGATCTTGCTGGTGCTGGGGCCGGGCAGCCAGGCGCCGATCGGGCCTGCGGCCCTGGTTCCGGTGCTGGGCGGTGCGCTCTATGCCCTGGGCAATGTGGCGACGCGCGCCTGGTGTGCGGGAGAAAGCGCGGTGACGCTGACGGCGGGGTTCTTTGCCGCGCTGGGGCTGTTCGGGGCGATCGGTCTGGGGCTGGCGACCTGGATCGCGCCCGAGGCGGCGCCGGGTGCTGCGGGCTTCATCCTGCGCGGGCCGGTGTCGCCCTCGGGCACGGTGGTCTTCTGGGTCTTTGTGCAGGCCTTGGGGTCACTGGTCGGGGTCGGGCTGATGGTGCGGGGGTATCAGCTGGCCGATCCCTCGCGGGTGGCGGTGTTCGAATATGTCGTGCTGCCGGCCGCGGCGCTTTGGGGTTGGCTGCTGTGGGCCGAGGTGCCGGGCCTGCGCGACTGGGCGGGGATGGCGCTGATCACTCTGGCGGGGCTTTTGATTATCTGGCGCGCCCGCTAGGCTGTCGGGATGATCGTATCGCACGGCCGCCGTTATATCTTCGTCCATATCCCGAAAACCGGCGGCACCGCGCTGGCACTGGCGCTGGAGACACGGGCGATGGCCGACGACATTCTGGTGGGCGACACCCCCAAGGCACGCCGCCGCCGCACACGGCTGAAGGGGGTGCGGACGGCTGGCAGGCTGTGGAAGCACGCCACCCTGGCCGAGGGGATCGGGCTTTATACCGAGGCCGAGGCGCGCGATTATTTCACCTTCACCCTGGTGCGGAACCCCTGGGACAGGCTGGTCAGCTATTACCACTGGCTGCGGGGGCAACGCTTTGACCACCCGGCGGTGGCCCTGGCGCAGGCGCTGGAGTTCAGCGCCTTCCTGCGCGCGCCACAGACGCAGGCCAGCATCGGTGCGGCGCCTTATGGCAGCTATCTGCGGCTGGCGGACGGGCAGGAACAGGCGCGCGCCTTCCTGCGGCTGGAACATCTGGATGAAGATGCCGCCCCGCTGGAGGCACATCTGGGCTTTCGGATCACCCCGCTGCCGCGCGCCAATGCCTCGGCCCGCGGGCGGGACTGGCGGCCCTACTACTGCGATGCCGATGCCGCGCTCGTCGGGCAGCTTTGTGCCGAGGATGTGGCGCGCTTCGGCTATGCCTTCTGAACGAAAACACGAAAAACGCCGGGCGCGGCGGCGCCCGGCGTTCTGATTTTCTTGCCTCCGGCGGGAGTATTTGAACCAAGAAGAAATGGTGTCTTCTTCTTGGTCCAAATACTCGAATTCCGACGGATGGTCCGGGATCAGGCCGCTTTCGCCGCCTGACCGCCGCCAAAGCGGGCATAGAAGCTGTCGCCCTTGGTCGCGATGTCGCGCAGCAGGGCGGGGGTCGTGAAACGGGCGCCGTGTTTTTCGGTCAGCGCATCGCAGATCTCGGTCGCGCGGGCCGCACCGATGATGTCGAGCCAGCTGAACGGGCCGCCCGACCAGGGCGCAAAGCCCCAGCCCAGAATGGCGCCGACATCGCCTTCGCGGATATCGGTCAGAACGCCATCCTCGAAGGCGCGCACCGCTTCCAGAACCTGCGCCATCAGCAGACGGTGCTGGACCTCGTGCAGCTCGGGCTGGGTTTCAGCCTCGGGGTATTGCGCCGCCAGACCCTCCCACAGCCCGCCACGCTTGCCGTTCGCATAGCTGTAGAAGCCCGCATCGGCCTTCTTGCCCATCCGGCCCTGATCGGCCATCCAGAACAGCACCTCGTCCACCGCGCCGTCGGGGTAGGCATCGCCCATCGCGGCCTTGGTCGCCTTGGCGATCTTCACGCCCAGGTCGATCGAGGTTTCATCTACCAGTTGCAGCGGCCCCAGCGGCATGCCGACCAGTTTCGCGGCATTCTCGATCAGCGTGGGGTTCACGCCCTCGGCCAGCATGCGGATGCCCTCGTTGATGTAGGGGATGATGCAGCGGTTGGCGTAGAAGAAGCGCGCGTCGTTCACCACGATCGGGGTCTTGCGGATCTGGCGCACGAAATCGAGCGCCTTGGCCACGGCCCGGTCGCCGGTCTGTTCGCCCTTGATGATTTCCACCAGCAGCATCTTGTCGACGGGCGAGAAGAAGTGGATGCCGATGAACTGTTCGGGCCGCGCACTGGCGCGGGCCAGCATCGAGATCGGCAGGGTCGAGGTGTTGGTCGCAAAGATCGCATCGGCGGGGATCACCGCCTCGGTCTTGGCGGTGACTTCGGCCTTGACCTTCGGGTCCTCGAACACCGCCTCGACGATCAGATCGCAGCCCGCGAGCGCGGCGTAATCGGTGGTGGCGGTGATGCGGGCCAGAACTTCGGCCTTCTTCTCTTCGGTCGATTTCTTGCGGCTGATCGCCTTGTCCAGAAGCGCGGTCGAATAGGATTTGCCACGATCCGCGGCCTCTTGTGCCGCGTCGATCAGCACCACCTCGATCCCCGCCATGGCCGAGACATAGGCGATGCCCGCGCCCATCATGCCCGCGCCGAGGATGCCGACCTTCTTCACCGTCTCGTCACCGACGGCCGGCCGGTTCGCGCCTTTTTCCAGCGCTTCCTTGTTGATGAAGAGCGAGCGGATCATCGCGCTTGACGACGGGTTCAGCAGCACATTGGTGAACCAGCGCGCCTCGATCTTGAGCGCCTGATCGAAGGGCACCAGCGCGCCCTCATAGACCGCCGACAGCAGCGCCTTGGCCGCCGGATAGACGCCCATCGTCTTGCCGTGCACCATCGCCGAGGCGCCGACGAAGGTCATGAAACCTGCCGGGTGATAGGGCGCGCCGCCAGGCATTTTGTAGCCCTTGGCATCCCAGGGTTTCACCAGGTCCGCATCCTTGGCATTCAGCACCCATTCCTTTGCCGCGGCCACCGGATCGTCGGCCACTTCGTCGATGATGCCTGCGGCCTTGGCCGCCTTCGGGTTCGACAGCTTGCCTTCCAGCAGGAAGGGGGCTGCGACCATCGCGCCCATCTTGCGCACAAGCCGGGTGGTGCCGCCCGCGCCCGGGAAGATGCCGACCATGATTTCGGGCAGGCCGATCTTGGCCTTTTCATTCGGTGCGGCAAAGATCCGGTGGGTCGAGAGCGGCAGTTCCAGCCCGATGCCAAGTGCGGTGCCCGGCAGGGCGGCGGCAATCGGCTTGCCGCCTTTCAGCGTCTTCGGGTCCATGCCCGCGCGTTCGATTTTGCGCAGCACGGCATGCATCTGCATCACGCCGTTGAAGATCGCCTCGGCCCCGCCTTCGCGCATCTGCGCGATGACGTTCAGATCCATCCCCCCGGCGAAGTCCTTCTTGCCCGAGGTGATGACGACGCCCTTCACGGCCTCGTCTGCCAGTGCCTTGTCGATCATTGAATCGAGCAACGCGAAGCCTTCCAGGCTCATCACGTTCATCGACTTGTTCGGAACGTCCCAGGTGATGATGGCGACGCCATCGGCGCCTACGGCATAGGTGAAATCGGTCATGTCGCCCTCCCTCAGACGCGTTCGATAATGGTGGCGGCGCCCATGCCGGACGCGATGCACAGCGTGGCCAGACCACAAGACAGGTCGCGGCGTTCCAACTCATCCAGCAGCGTGCCGATGATGATCGCCCCGGTGGCGCCCAGCGGGTGACCCATGGCGATGGCGCCGCCGTTGACGTTGACCTTGGCCGGGTCGACATCGAAGGCCTGCTGGAAGCGCAGCACGACGGCGGCGAAGGCCTCGTTCACCTCGAACAGGTCCAGATCGTTGATCGACATGCCCGAATCCTTGAGGATCTTTTCGGTCACCGGCACCGGGCCCGTCAGCATGATCGTCGGATCGGTGCCGATTTTCGCGGTGGCGCGGATGCGCGCGCGCGGCTTCAGCCCGTGGGCGATGCCGAATTCCTTGTTGCCGATCAGCACGGCGCCCGCGCCATCGACGATCCCCGAGGAGTTGCCGGCGTGGTGGATGTGATTGATCGCGGTCAGATGCGGGTATTTCAGCATCGCGACCTTGTCAAAGCCGGGCATCACCTCGCCCATGTCCTTGAAGCTGGGCTTGAGCGCGCCGAGGCTGTCAACGGTGGTGCCGGGGCGCATGAATTCGTCGCGGTCCAGAATGACGATGCCGTTCTGGTCGACCACCGGCACGATGGATTTCGCAAAGCGGTTCTCGGCCCAGGCGGCGGCGGCGCGGTTCTGGCTTTCGACGGCCAGCGCGTCAGCCATTTCGCGGGTGAAACCGTATTCGGTGGCGATGATATCGGCGGAAATGCCCTGCGGCACGAAATAGGTCTTCATCGCCAGGCTCGGGTCCACGGCGATCGCGGCACCGTCGCTGCCCATCGCCACGCGGCCCATCATCTCGACGCCGCCCGCGATATAGGCCTGACCGGCCCCGCCCTTCACCTGGTTGGCAGCGATGTTCACCGCCTCCATCCCGCTGGCGCAGAAGCGGTTGATCGCCAGCCCCGGGATCGATTCATCCAGATCCGACAGCAGCACGGCCGAGCGCGCGAGGCAGCCGCCCTGTTCGCCGACCTGGGTGACGTTGCCCCAGATCACGTCTTCGACGGCATGGCCTTCCAGACCGTTGCGGGCCTTCACCGCATTCAGCAGCCGCGCCGACAGCGCGACCGAGGTCACTTCGTGCAGGCTGCCATCGGGGCGGCCCTTGCCGCGCGGGGTGCGGCAGGCGTCATAGATATAGGCTTCGGTCATTGGTCCTCCTCAGGCCCGGTCCGACGGGTTGCCGGGCATCAAATCATAGGGGTGCTTCCAGCCGGGCAGCGCCGCGATGCGGTCGAGCCAACGGCTGATGGCGGGGAACTGGTTACGGTCGAACCCGAAAGGCTCGGGGTAATACAGGTAGCCGCAGCAGGCGATGTCGGCCAAGGTCGGGCCCGTGCCCACCATCCAGTCGCGGTCTTGCAGATGTGCGTCGAGCGTTTTGAGCGCGGCCTGCGCCCGGCCCGACAGCCATTTGATCGCCTCGGCAGGGCGTTTTTCCTCGGGCAGGAAATTCATCATGAAACGCAGCGCGCCGAATTGCGAACTGCCCTTGTGGTTGTCCCAGAACAGCCAGCGCATCACCTCGGCGCGGTCTTCGGGCGCGCCCATCAACTGCCCCGTCGCCTCGGCCACATGCAACTGGATCACGCCCGATTGCGTCAGTTTCAGATCGCCCTCGACGAAAACCGGCGCTTCGCCCATTTCGTTCAGCGCCAGATAATCGGGGCTGCGGGTGGCGCCATTGAAGAAATCCACGAAGACCGGCTGCCAGTCATACCCAGTCAGCGCCATCGTCAGCGCCGCCTTGTAGGCGTTGCCCGATTCCCCGAAACAGTAAAGCTGTGCGGTCATTGGATCCCTCCCAAGATCAGAGTCATATTGGCACGAATTGACGCGCGCGTAAGGGGCGCAGGGCCTTCGTTGCGCAACGTCACGACGGTGTGCCGCTGCGTCCATCGTGGGGATTTGAGTATTTTTGCCAAGAAGAAGTTAGGGCGATACGAAGAATTAACCATGTGCTGCCAGGCTTACCGGGCGGAACAGGCTGGAGAGCCGATGACCGCCCAAGGAGAAGTCGCCCCGGCGGCGGAGTGAAGCTCTCATAATGGGTCCGCGTGGCCCCCGCTGCCGGGGCGCATCGGGCTTCTTCTTGGCAAAAATACTCAGGCCCGCATGGCCGCCCGCGCCGCCCTCAGGCCTTGCGCGCGTCCAGTTCCGCCTTGAACAGCCGTAGCCGCGCGGTCAGGTTTTCGTGGTGGGTGACCGAGTTGAAATGTTCGAACAGGAAGGTCAGCGCCTCGTCGGTGCTGATCCCGGCCTCGGTCGCGAAACGGTGCAATGTGCGATAGGCGTCGTTGGTCAGGGCTACCGGAAAGCGGCGGGTCAGGCGCAGGCGTTTGGGCATCAGTCTTCCCTGGATTGGTATGAGGTGACATGGGCGACCAGCGCGGCCTGGGTTTCGAACCGGGGCCGGTCGGTCATATGGTCAAGCCAGCCGAGGCGGGATTCCGCGCCGGTCTCGAACAATGGTTCGGGGCGGAAGTCGGGGGTGAAGCAGCCCGCCATGATCTCGATCCCTTCGGCGTCGCGGTAATAGAGCGGTGTGCCGCAGGTCGGACAGAACCCGCGCCAGGCCAGGTTCGAACTGGCCCATTCGCGGGGTGTCCCATGCCAGGTCACGCGATCCGCAGGCACCTGAAACAGCGGTGCGAAGGCGTTGCCGGTGGCGCGCTGGCACATCCGGCAATGGCAGATCCCGTAATCGGCGGGGCCAGCAGAGATGGTGAACCGCACGGCGCCGCACTGGCATCCGCCACGGGCCTGCGGGTAATCGCGTTCAAAGCGGCGCATCGGGGCCTCCGGTTTTCAGGCAGGTTAGGGCGCTGCGCGGGGTTGCACCAGAGGAAAGGGATCTGCCTGCCGTCATCCGTATCGGCGGGGGGCTCAGGCCGGATCGGCAAGGGGGCCGTTCTCCGCCAGGGCCGCCCGTTGCCGGCGTTGCAACAGGGCGCCGAGCTTTCGAAACACCTCTGCGCGCGCGGAGCCGGGGCGCCAGGCCAGGACCACGCGACGGGGGCAGGCATCGGGGAGGGGGGTCAGGCGCACCTGCTCTGCCCCGGCCACCCCGGCGGTCACTGCGAGGTCGGGCAAGAGCGTGACCCCCAGCCCTTCGGAGACCATGGCGATCAGGGTGGTCAGGCTGGTTGCGGCGAAACTGTCTTCGGCGGTCACGATGCGCCCCGGATAGGCCTCGAGTGCGTGGCGCTGCAGGCAATGGCCCTTTTCCAGCAGCATGAGCTGCCCGCTTTGGGTCAGCGCGTCGGCCCCTTGCGGGGCGGGCCAGTGCGCGGGGGAGGCCAGATGATAGCCATCTTCGAACAAAGGCAGGATTTCCAGCGCGCCGGTCTCGAAGGGCAGGGCGATCAGGATCAGATCAAGCCGCCCCGCATTGAGGCCCTCGATCAGGCTCTCGGTCATTTCCTCGCGCAGGTAGACGCGCAGATCCGGGAAGGCGCGGCGGATGGCGGGCAGTGCGCGCGGCAGCAGGTAAGGTCCGATGGTGGGGATCGAGCCGAGCTTCAGATCACCCTCGAACGGGTTGCGATGGGTCTGCGCCAGCGTCTCGATTTCGGCGGCATCCAGCAACAGGCGCCGGGCGCGGGCGGTGATCTCTGTGCCGACGGGGGTCAGCATGACGCTGCGCCGGGTCCGTTCGATCAACTGCACGCCAAGACGGTCTTCCAGCTCCTTGATCCCGGCGCTGAGGGTCGGCTGGGTGACAAAGCAAAGGTCCGCGGCGCGCGAGAAATTCAGCGTCTCGGCGACGGCGGTCAGGAAACGCAGCTGGCGGAGCGTTACCATTGATAGATTCCTTCTATAATTTTGAACGTTATATTCAATTTCAACTATAAATATCCAGTCGCTATCTGTGGGTCATCGAAACACTGACACAAAGGACCGCAGAAATGACCGAAGAGATCCAAGCCGTCGGGCCCCGTCTGAACGAAGCAGCCCCGGCCTTCGACGCCCCCACCACCCATGGTCGCAAGACGCTGGAAGATTACCGCGGCAAGTGGCTGATCCTGTTTTCCCACCCGGCGGATTTCACGCCGGTCTGCACCACCGAATTCATCGCCTTCGCCAAGCGCCAGGATGACTTTGCCGCCCTCGATACCGAGCTTCTGGGTCTGTCCATCGACAGCCATTACAGCCACATCGCCTGGGTTCTGAACATCAAGGAGAAGTTCGGCGTCGATGTGCGCTTCCCGATCATCGCCGATCTGAACATGGCGGTGGCCAATGCCTATGGCATGATCCAGCCGGGGGCCTCGGATACGGCGGCGGTGCGTGCGACCTTCATCATCGACCCCGAGGGTAAACTGCGGGCGATGGTCTATTACCCGATGGTCGCGGGGCGTTCGGTCGATGAAATCTATCGCCTGCTGGTGGCGCTGCAGGTGGCGGATGCGAACAAATGCGCGATGCCCGAGAACTGGAAACCCGGCGACGAGGTGATCGTGCCCACCCCCGCCACGCCCGAGGCCGCCCTGGCCCGCGCGGGCGAAGGCTACAACACGGTCGACTGGTATTTCTCGACCCGCGCTCTGTGATCTGACCGGGCGGGCCGCACAAGGCCCGCCCCGATCCCCCGAACAGGAGACAGTCCCATGACCCCCACGACCCACGCCAATATCGCCGCCCTGAATGCCGTGCTCGGGCAGACTTTCCGCCTTTATGTGCAGACGCACGGTTATCACTGGAATGTCGAAGGGCCGAATTTCCGTCAGCTGCACGCGCTGTTCGAAGGTCAGTATCAGAACCTGTGGGCCGCGCTGGACGAGATCGCCGAGCGCATCCGCATTCAGGGCGCTTATGCCCCCGGCAGTGTCGCCGCGCTGATGGCGCAGGCCGGAGACGAGGAGACGCCGGCCCAATCTGCAGGGGACATGGTGTTGAAACTCGTCGCCGGGCACGAGGCGATCTGTGCGACCCTGCGCGATGCCATCGCCACAGCGGGCGAAGCCGGCGACGAGGTCTCTGCCGGTATGCTGACCGATCGGCTGGAATGGCACGAAAAGGAACTCTGGATGATGAAGGCCAGCATGCGCTGACCCCGCGGCCGGGGACGACCGCGGCCGCCGATGCACAGAAGAACGAAACGGAGCACAGAGATGACCAATCCCATTGTCAAAGGTTTCTGGGACCAACCGACCGGCAGCTGGCAATATGTCTTTCATGACCCGGACACGATGAAGGGCGCGATCGTCGATCCGGTGCTTGATTTCGACCCGCTGGCCGGGGCCACTGCGACCACGAATGCCGCACGCCTGCTGGACTATGTGCGCGAAACCGGGATCGAACTGGTCTGGATTCTGGATACCCACCCCCATGCCGATCATTTCTCGGCGGCGCAGTGGCTCAAGACGCAGACCGGCGTGCCCACGGCGATCGGCGAAAAGGTGACCGAGGTGCAGAAGCTGTGGAAGGACATCTACAACCTGCCCGCGGATTTCCCGACCGATGGCCGCCAGTGGGACCGCCTGTTCGCCGATGGCGACCGGTTCATGGTGGGCAACGTGCCGGTGCGGGTGATGTTTTCGCCCGGGCATACGCTGGCCTCGGTCACCTATGTCGCGGGCGATGCGGCCTTCGTGCATGATACGCTGATGATGCCCGACAGCGGCACCTCGCGCGCCGATTTCCCGGGCGGCAGTTCCGCCGCGCTTTATGACAGCATTTCGGCGATCCTTGCGCTGCCGCCGCAGACGCGGGTTTTCGTGGGCCATGATTATGCGCCGGGCCGGGCCGCGCAATGCGAGGCGACGGTGGCCGATCATCTCGCCCGCAACATTCACTGGCAGAACGCCCCGGACGCGGCCGCATATCGCGCCCTGCGCGATGCGCGGGACGCCACCCTGCCGCTGCCCAGGCTGATGCTGGCGGCATTGCAGGTGAATATCCGCGGCGGCCGGCTGCCCGAAGCCGAGGACAATGGCCGGTCCTATCTGAAACTGCCGCTCAACGCGTTTCAAACCCGCTGACCGCTTGGGCGCCTCAGCGGCGGTGGCGCCACTCGGAGGGAGTCATTCCGCTTTGACGGCGGAAGGCCGCAACGAAGGCCGAGGGGGACGAATAGCCCAGCGACGCCGCCAGGTCAGTGCTGGAGCGGCCAAGCTGGAGCCCCTCCAGCGCCAGAACGAAGCGCATCCTGTCGCGCCACGCGCGCCAGCTCATGCCGGTTTCGTTCTGAAACAGGCGGCTGAGGGTGCGTTCGCTGCTGCCCACATCGGCCGCAAGCCGCGCCAGATTGCCCGCGTCACGGGGGCGGTCCAGCAGGTGGGTCATGGCGCGGGCAAGGCGTGGATCGCCGCTGCCCGGCAGATGCAGGTCGGGCCGCTCGAGCCGCGCGATCTCGTCCAGTGCGACCCAGCCGAGACGGCGGCGTTCCGCGGCGGGCAGGGGGGCAGAGGACATCAGCCGCCGCCCGATTCCGCGTATCAGGGGCGTTGCGCGCAGCACGGTTGGGTGGCCGGGCAGGCCCAGCCGGGGACAGAACCGCGGGTGCAGCAGGAAGATCTGGAATTCGATCCGATGGGCGAGCGTGACGTGCGGCGCGGTGCCGGGGGGCAGCCAGATCCCGAACCTGTCGGGGATGAACCAGCGGTCCGCGCCGGTTTCCACCCGCATGAGCCCGTCGAAACAGAACATGACCTGGGCCCGGTCATCACCACGGGCGGCCCAGCGGGCGCCCTTGTCCAGATGCCCGGACCAGGCCGTTACCGGCTGGCCGTCATCTGGCGGAAATTCGACATCATTTGTCATGTTGTCATTCTATGACATCCCCGCCCGAAGGGATAGTCCGGGGCCGGACCGGAGTGAAAGGAAAACCATGACCCGCCTGCGAGAGATCATCTTTGCCCTGGCGCTGGTGCTGGCGGCCTGGGCCGCCGTCGCGCAGCCTGCCGCAATGACCGCGGATCAGGCGCTGACCTTCGGCATCATGCTGATTACCCTGTCGCTGTGGGGCACCGGGCTGGTGCCGGGTTACGTCGCCTCGACCTTCCTGTTTGCGGCGCTGATCCTGACCGGGCTGGCGCCACCGCAACAGGTCTTTGCCAGTTTCGCATCTTCCGCGATCTGGCTGGTGGTTGCGGGCTTCGTGATCGGGGCGGCGATCACCCATTCGGGGCTGGGGGCCCGGCTGGGCGCGCTGGCGCGGCCGCATCTGTCGAAAAGCTATGCCGCGCTGATCGGCGGGCTGATGGTGCTGGGCATGGCGCTTGGCTTCGTGATGCCGTCATCGCTGGGCCGTGCGGCGGTGCTGGTGCCGGTGGGCATGGCGCTGGCCGATGCGCTGGGTCTGGCGAAGGGCTCGCCGGGGCGAACGGGTGTGGCGGTCATCATCGCGATCGGCACCAACATGCCCAGTTTCGCGATCCTGCCGTCGAACATTCCCAACGTCATCCTGTCGGGCGTGGCCGAGCAATCGCTGGGCGCGCATTTCAGCTATGCCGATTATCTGCTGCTGCATTATCCGGTGCTGGGGTTGCTGAAATCGGCGGTCATCGTGGCACTGGTGCTGGCGTTCTTTCCCGGACGTGTGGCCGCAGGGGATATGACCCCGGTCACGGTTCCCGGCTCGGCACGGCGTCAGCTGATGCTGCTGGCGGTGCTGCTGGGGGTTCTGGCATTGTGGTCGACCGACCGAGTGCATGGCATCAATGCCGCCTGGATCGGTCTGGGCGCGTCGCTGCTGCTGATGGTGCCGCAACTCGGCTTCGTGCCGCCGCCGGTGTTCCGCTCGGCGGTGGATTTCTCGATGTTGCTGTTCGTGGCGGGGGCGCTGACCCTTGGCGCCGTGGCCAATGCCAGCGGTCTGGGTGCGATCATTGCGGGCAAGCTGTTCGCCGCACTGCCGTTCGCGCCGGGGCGGGATTTCGTGAACTTTATCTCGCTTTCGCTTCTGGGGACCTCCACCTCGGTCTTCACGACGATGGCCGGTGTTCCCGCGGTTCTGACGCCCCTCGCGCCCGAGCTTTCACAGGCCACGGGCTTTTCGCTCAACGCGGTGTTGATGACGCAGGTGATCGGCTTCTCGACCGTGGTCTTTCCGTATCAGGTCGGGCCGCTGATCGTTGCGATGGGGCTGGCCGGGGAAAGCACGCGGCCGCTGCTGAAGGTCACGCTGGCGCTGTTCGCGATCACCGTGCTGGTTCTGCTGCCGCTGGACTTCCTGTGGTGGCGTGTGCTGGGGGTGATCTGAGCCGGGCGCTGAAATCGCGCGGGCCCGGGATACGCCCCGGGCCCGCATGTCGTTACACCTCGACGCTGACCTTGCCGATCGGGTGCGAACAGCAGGCGAGGATGAAGCCTTCGGCCACATCGTCGTCGCTGATCCCGCCGTTGTGGACCATGTGCACCTCGCCGCTGGTCTTTTTGACCTTGCAGGTGCCGCACAGACCGAAGGTGCAGCCCGAGGGGATGTTCAGCCCCGACTGTTTCGCCACCGCCAGCACGGTATCGGTTTGCGCGCAGCGCGCGGTGATGCCGCTGGCGGCAAAGGTGATCTCGGCGCCGGTGTCGGCATCGGGCACCACATCGTCGATCGGCGGGGCCTCGGCCTCGGTCTTGACCGGCGCGCCGAAGCTTTCCTGATGGTAATGCTCCATGTCGAAGCCAAGCGCGTTCAGCATGTCGCGCACCGCCTGCATGAAGGGTTCGGGCCCGCAGCAGAACACTTCGCGTTCCAGATAATCGGGGGCCATCAGGCCCAGCATGATCTGGCTCAGCCGACCTTCGAACCCGTGCCAGGTGCGGAACGGATCAGGTTCTTCCACGGTGAACCGCAGCTTCAGCCCCGGCACGCGATTGGCGAATTGTTCCAGCCGTTCGCGGAAAATGATCTCGGACGGGCGGCGGGCGGCATGCACGAAGACGATGTCGGGCATGTCGCCCGAATCCCACGCCCAGGTCGTCATCGACATCATCGGCGTGATCCCTGATCCGGCCGAGATGAACAGGTATTTCCGCGCCGGATGGCGATGCGACGAGAAGACCCCGTTCGGGCCATAGGCGCGGATCGTCATGCCCGGCTTCAGGTGATCCAGCATCCAGCGCGTGCCGATGCTGCCGGGCTGCGCCTTGACCGTCACCGACAGCGACAGCGGCCGCGAGGGGCTGGAACTGATGGTATAGGTGCGCTGCACGTTGCCGCCCGGCACCGGCAGGTCCAGCGTCAGGAACTGCCCCGGCTGATAGTCGAACCACGCGCCCGAAGGCGCGCGGAAGGTGAAGGTGGCGGTGTCGGCGTTTTCCGGCACGACCATGGCGCATTCCAGCGCCTCGGTGTCCGACCAGGGTTTTGCCGTCCAGTTGACCTGCGCCATGGCCTACTCCGCCGCCAGCGGGGCGGGGCCGGGCAGCCGCGCGGCCATGGTGGCGCAATACCAGTCGACGAACTGCACCACGCCTTCCTCTTGTACCGGCGAATAGGGGCCGGGTTCGTAGGCGGGCGAGAGGATGCCATACTGGTTTTCCTCGACCACCTGACGGTCTTCGTCATTGGTCGCCATCCAGACCTCGGTCAGGGTTTTCAGGTCGTAATCCACGCCTTCCACCGCGTCCTTGTGCACCAGCCAGGTCGTGGTCACCTCTGTCTCGGTCGGGCTGATCGGCAGGATGCGGAAGGTGATCGCGTGATCGGGCAGGAAGTGGTTCCAGGTGTTCGGGTAGTGGAACATCAGCAGGCTGCCGGCATCGTTGAAGGGCATCGTGCCCATCCGCCGCGCCACCGCGGCCTTGGTGCTCATCGTGTAGCTTTCGGCGTGGTTCAGCAGTGGGATGCGCGCCAGCCGCCACTGGTAATCGGGGTGGTTCACAAAGCGCGAGGGCAGCCCCGCCTCTTCGCAACGCTTCCAATGCGCCAGAATGTCGGCGCTGGCAGAATCCGGCCCATCCATCGCGGTCATCTTCGGGTTGTCCGAATAGGTCCGGCACAGCGACGGGTGCGAGCCGCCGCAGTGATAGCATTCGCGGTTGTTCTCGATCACCAGTTTCCAGTTGCCCTTTTCGACGATGGTCGAGGTGAAGGCCACCTTCGCGTCGGCCAGCCCCGAAGGCGCCAGATAGGCCGCGGCGGCCTTCGCCAGATCGGCGATCGGCGGCGGCACCTCGGCCAGACAGATGTAGATGACGCCCCCCAGATCGACGCAATGCACGCGCTTCAACCCGTATTTGCCGGCGTCGAAATCCTCGCCCATGTCGCGCGCGAACAGCAGTTTGCCGTCCAGCTCATAGGTCCACTGGTGATAGGGGCAGACCAGTTTCGGCGTGTTGCCCGCGGTTTTGGAGCACAGCCTTTGCCCGCGATGGCGGCAGACGTTGTGGAAGGCGCGCACCCGACCATCGCCGCCCTTGACCACGATCACCGGAAAGGCGCCGACCTGCACGGTCTGGTAATCGCCCGCCTTCTGCAGCGCTGCCGTAGGCAGGGCAAACAGCCATTCCTTGTACCAGATCTGTTCCAGATCGGCCTGATACACGCCCGGATCGCAGTAAAGAGCCCGGGGAAGCGAAAAATTCTGTTGCCGCGCGGCAAGTTCCGCGGCGATCTGGGGCTGGCTCAGCATCTTTGTCCTCGCTGGCCCGTGCCTCCCCGCACGGGCGATCTGCATGAAGCGGAGGCCGGGGCTGCGTGGCACCTCCGGGCAGGCCCGGCGCGAACGCATCGCCCACCGCCCACCGCGGCTTGACGTCGTGATGCAGGGCCGGTTTTCCGGGGCGCGGATCGGGTTTGTGGGGCGGCGCCGTCATGGCATCGTCCCGGCATCCCGGTTCCACGGTTCCCAGCGGCACCCTGCGTGGCCAGATTAGTCGTGAAACCGGATATGCCTGCGATGCTTGCGACCAAACGCCGCCGTATTTCGACAGGCCCGCAGGGAAATCGCCACGATGACAAGTCTGCCGATATGCGGAGAACCGCAGGCACCGTTCAAACAGAAAGGGCGCGGTTTCCCGCGCCCTTTTCGTGTCTTTTCGGGTTTCGAGTGCGATCAGAACTGATCGACGCTCAGCGCCATGACCGGCTCGGCCCCGCTTTCGATGCGCGCAAGGTGCATGCCGCACGCGGGCAGCTGGCGCGCCATGTAGTAGCGGCCGGTCGCGATCTTGCCTTCGTAGAAGGCGGTATCGGTGGCGCCCGCGTCCAGCGCCGCATGGGCGGCCTTGGCCATCCGGGTCCACATCAGGCCAAGGCAGACATGGCCCATCAGATGCATGAAATCATAGCTGCCCGACAGCGCCGCGTTCGGGTTCTTCATGCCGTTCTGCATGAAGAACATCCCCGCCGCCTGCAGTTGTTTCGAGGCCACCTTCAGCGCGTCGGTGAAGGGCTTCATCCGCTCGTCGCCCTCATGCGCCTTGCACTCGGCCTTGACCATTTCGAAGAAGGCCATGACGTGCTTGCCGCCATCCTGCGCCAGCTTGCGGCCGACCAGATCCAGCGCCTGCACCCCGTTCGCGCCTTCGTAGATCATGGTGATCCGGGCATCGCGGGCGAACTGGCTCATGCCCCATTCCTCGATATAGCCGTGCCCGCCATAGACCTGCTGCGCGGCAACGGCGGTCTCGAAGCCCTTGTCGGTCAGGAAGCCCTTGAGCACCGGCGTCATCAGTCCGACCAGCCCTTCGGCAGCGGCGTCGCCGGCCTTGTGGCCGCGGTCGATCAGATGCGCGCCCCAGAAGGTGAAGGCACGGGCGCCTTCCAGAAACGCCTTCTGGTCCATCAGGTTGCGGCGGATGTCGGGATGCACGATCAGCGGATCGGCCGGGCCATTCGGGTTTTCGGCGCCGGTCACGGCACGGCCCTGCAGGCGGTCCTTGGCATAGGCCAGCGCGTTCTGATAGGCGGCCTCGGCCACCGCATAGCCCTGCAGGCCCACGCCCAGACGCGCCTCGTTCATCATCGTGAACATCGCGCGCATGCCCTTGTGCAGATCGCCCAGCAGCCAGCCGGTCGCCCCGTCATAGTTCATCACGCAGGTCGAGTTGCCGTGAATGCCCATCTTCTCTTCGATCTTGCCGACCGAGACCGGGTTGCGGTCGCCAAGGCTGCCATCGTCGTTCACTAGGAACTTCGGCACGATGAACAGCGAAATCCCCTTGGTGCCCTCGCCGCCGCCGGGCGCCTTGGCCAGCACCAGATGGATGATGTTTTCGGCCAGGTCGTGGTCGCCCGCCGAGATGAAGATCTTCTGGCCGGTGATCTTGTAGCTGCCGTCCGCCTGCGGTTCGGCCTTGGTGCGCATCATGCCCAGATCCGTGCCGCAATGCGGTTCGGTCAGGTTCATCGTGCCGGTCCAGTCGCAGCTGACCATCTTGGGCAGGTATTTTGCCTTCTGCTCGGGCGTGCCATGGGCATGGATCGCCGAATAGGCACCGTGCGTCAGGCCCTGATACATGTTGAAGGCCATGTTGGCCGACACGAACATCTCGCCCACCGCCGTGGCCAGCACATAGGGCATGCCCTGACCGCCATATTCCGGGTCGCAATCCAGCGCGGTCCAGCCGCCTTCCTTCATCGCGGCAAAGGCGCGGTCAAAGCCGGTCGGCGTGCGCACGACGCCGTTTTCCAGAACGCAACCTTCGGTGTCGCCGACCGTGTTCAGCGGCGCCAGCACCTCGGCGGAAACCTTGGCCGCGGCGTCCAGAACCGCTTCGGTGAAGTCGCGGTCCATGTCCTCGTAGCCCGGCAGGCCGGCGCTGGACACGTTCAGCACATCGTGCAGGACGAATTGCATGTCCTTGGTATTGGCGGTGTAGGTCGGCATGTCTCTCTCCCTAAAACTCGTCTCAGGCGGTGGGCGTCTCCTGCTCTTTGCGGATCAGCTCCTGCTCGCCCCAGTTGATCTGGTCGCTCAGTTCGGCAATCGCCTGGCCAAGCTCGTCACGCTGGCGGGTCATTTCCTCAAGGCGTTGACGCGCCAGCTTGAGCGTCTCGGCCAGTTGCGTTTTGCGCTGGTCGCCCATCGTGTACATGTCCAGCAGCTGGCGGATATCCTCCAGGCTGAACCCGAAACGTTTGCCGCGCAGGATCAGTTTCAACCGCGCCCGGTCCCGCCGGGTAAACAGCCGCTTCTGACCCTCGCGGATGGGGAACAGCAACTCCTTGCTCTCGTAAAACCGGAGCGTCCGCGGCGTCACGTCGAACGCATCGCACATCTCCCGGATCGTCATCACATCTTCACTCATGCATCTGCCTCTCTTGTCGTTGCGTAATGCGAGGCGGCAGACACACTTTCCGCCTCTACATTACAAGCAAAGTTGACGTGCGCGTCACCGTAACGTGGCGTCACAAGTCCGCTGACGTAATGTCAGAAAAAATTGACCTAAAGGTAAAGCAATTTTGTAACCGAACAATCGCACGCACATCGGCAGCCGTGCCCCGGGGCGGCACGGCTCAGGCGCGATTCGAAGCGTTTTGAAGGTCAGGAATCAAGCATTTTCGCGACCTGATTGCGCAAATGACGCAGGTCGTCGATGGTGCTGTCCAGTTCGGCGCGCTGCGTTTCCAGCACATTCAGCTGGCGGTCGGCCAGTTCGACCCAGACGCGGTTCTGCTCTTCGGTGCCCTGCTGATCGTAGATCTGCAACCACTGACGCAGTTCTTCCAGACTGAAGCCGAAACGCCGTCCGCGCAGGATCAGGGTCATCCGGGCAATCTCGCGCGGGCCGTAAAACCGCGACCGGCCCTCTTTCTGGGGGGCCAGCAATTCGATGTATTCATAATAGCGCAGCGTCCGCGGGGTCACGTCGAAGCGCGCGCACATTTCCTTGAAGCTCAGAATATCGGGCATTCGGGCCTCCTCTTCGCGGCGCAAGCTAGCGCGCCGGGGCGCGGGCTTCAACACGCTTTGCGCGCGGGCAGGGCACCATATGCGGCCGTAATGTCGTTGCGGCATTTGCCGGGGCGGGCGGCGGGGCGGCGTGATCCACCCCTTGCGTTGCTGCGCGCCGCGCCGGATAGTCAGCGAAAGAACTGGAGTCAGACATGAGCGGAACCCCGACGCCCCCCCCACAAGAGAGCGACGCGCAGAAGCTGGAACTGGCGCGTCAGTTCATCGAAAAGATCCCGCACAGCCGCGCGCTGAGCATGCGGGTCGACGCCATTGGCGGGGGCGCCGCCGTGATCTCGATGCCTTACGACCTGCGGCTGGTGGGGGACCCGCGCTCGGGCGTGATCCACGGCGGTGCGGTCTCGGCGCTGATGGATACCTGCTGCGGGGCGGCGGTAATGAGCCATCCCGAGGCCCCGGCCGGCACCGCGACCATCGACCTGCGGATCGACTACATGCGCGCGGCCACCCCCGGCCAGCGGATCACCGCGCGCGCCGAATGCTATCACATCACCCGCTCGGTCGCCTTCGTGCGCGCGACCGCGCATGACGAAGAGGCGGGCCTGCCCGTGGCGTCGGCCACCGGCGCCTTTACCGTCGAACGCCCGAAAGGGGATGCGCAATGAGCCGCCCGAAACCCGAACCCGTGCAGATCGTCAAGCAACGCCGGGATGCGGCCCTGCGCACGCTGGTGTCCGGCGTGCCCTATATTCAGTTTCTGGGCATCGAATTCGACCGCCGCGGCGACGAGCTGACCGCGACCCTGCCCTTCGACGAAAAGCTGATCGGCAACCCGCTGCTGCCCGCGCTGCATGGCGGGGTGACCGCCGCCTTCCTTGAAGTCACGGCGATCATTGAACTAAGCTGGTCGCTGTTGTGGGAAGATGTCGAGGCCGGGCGGATCGACCTGACCTCGCTGGATCCCATGCACCTGCCGCGCCTGCCCAAGACGATCGACTTCTCGGTGGATTATCTGCGCTCGGGCCTGCCGCGCGATGCCTACGCGCGGGCGCGGGTCAACCGCTCGGGGCGGCGCTATGCCAGTGTGCATGTCGAGGCCTGGCAGGACAATCGCACCCGGATGTTCGCGCAGGCGACCGGGCATTTCGTGATGCCCGATCCGGGGAATGGCTGAGCTTTCGCACCGAAGGGTGCTGGCGATTGCCGGGCCGATCGTGCTGTCCAATGCGACGGTGCCGATCCTGGGCGCGGTAGATACCGGCGTGGTGGGGCAACTGGGCGCAGCCGCGCCGATTGGCGCGGTGGGCATCGGCGCGGTGATCCTCGCCTCGCTCTACTGGATTTTCGGCTTCCTGCGGATGGGCACCAGCGGGCTTGTGGCGCAAGCCCATGGCGCCGGGGATCACGCCGAGGTTTCGGCCGGGCTGATGCGCGCGCTGATCGTCGCGGGGCTGGCGGGGCTGGGGTTGATCGCGTTGCAGGGGCCGTTGTTCTGGGCGGCGTTCCGGCTGGCGCCCGCCTCGGCCGAGGTCGAGACGTTGGCGCGCGCCTATCTGTCGATCCGTATCTGGGGCGCGCCCGCGACGATCGCGCTTTACGCCTTCACCGGCTGGCTGATCGCGCTGGAACGCACCTGCGCCGTGCTGGTGTTGCAGCTGTGGATGAACGGGCTGAATGTGGGCCTGGATCTGTGGTTTGTGCTGGGGCTGGGCTGGGGCGTGACTGGCGTCGCCAGTGCCACGCTGATTGCCGAGGCAACGGGGCTGGCACTGGCGATCTGGCTGGCACGCGGGGCCTTCGCGGGCAACCTGTGGCGTGCGCGCGCGATCCTCGACCGCGCCCGGCTGGGCCAGATGGCGCGGGTGAATACCGACATCATGATCCGCTCGGTCGCGCTGCAGGCCAGTTTCACCGCTTTCCTGTTTCTGGGCGCGGGGCAGGGCGATGTGAAACTGGCGGCCAATCAGGTGCTGCTGCAGTTTCTGGAAATCACCGCCTATGCGCTCGATGGTTTCGCCTTTGCCGCGGAAACGCTGGTGGGGCAGGCGGTGGGCGCGCGCTCGGTGCCGCGTCTGCGCCGGGCGGCTGTGCTGACCTCGCAATGGGGCGTGGGGGGCGCGGCGCTTCTGGGGGGCGTCTTCTTTCTTGCCGGGCCCGCGATCATCGACACCATGACCGCCTCGGCCGAGGTGCGCGAGACCGCCCGGATCTATCTGCCCTGGCTGGCCATCGCACCGCTGATCGGCATTGCCAGCTGGATGTTCGACGGCATCTTCATCGGTGCCACCCTGACGCGCGAGATGCGCAATGCGATGCTGGTTTCGGTCGCGGTCTATGCGCTTGCGCTGGCCGTCTTGTTGCCAGCTTTGGGCAACCACGGGCTTTGGGCCGCGCTGATGGTGCTCAATGCGACGCGCGGGGTCAGCATGGCGCGGCTTTATCCCCGGGCCGAGGCGAAAGCGGGCAGGGGCTAGGGGGCGCTGCCCTCCTTTTCCTGCGGAAAATTCCCCCCGGGATATTTATGCAAGGTGAAGGGATGTCTTTCACCTTGCCATAAATATCCCGGGGGTCCGGGGGCGGCGCCCCCGGCGCTTAGCGCGAGCGCACCATCCCCATGATGTCGAGCGTTTTAGCCAGGATCGGCTGCGCGATCTCGTCGGCCTTGGCCGCGCCCTGGCCCAGAATGCGGTCGATCTCGGCCGGATCGTTCATCAGACGCGCCATTTCGGTCGAGATCGGCGCGAGCTTGTCCACCGCCAGATCGGCCAGCGCGGGTTTGAACACGCCCCAGCCCTGACCGCCGTATTCCGCAATCACGTCCTCGACCGTCTTGTCGGCCAGGGCGGCATAGATATTCACCAGATTGCGCGCTTCGGGGCGTTCGGCCAGACCGTCGAGCGTCTCGGGAAGCGGCGCGGGGTCGGTCACGGCCTTGCGGAACTTTTTCGCGATCGTGTCGGCGCTGTCGGTCAAGTTGATCCGGCTGGCATCCGAAGGATCGGATTTCGACATCTTCTTCGACCCGTCGCGCAGGCTCATCACCCGGGTGGCGGCGCCTTCGATCAGCGGCTCGGGGCTGGGGAAGAAATCGGTCTTGTAATCGTGGTTGAACTTGGCCGCGATGTCGCGGGTCAGTTCCAGATGCTGCTTCTGATCTTCGCCCACCGGCACCATGGTCGCGTGATAAAGCAGGATGTCGGCGGCCATCAGCGAGGGATAGGCCAAGAGCCCGAGCGACGAGTTTTCCGCATTCTTGCCCGAGGTCTTGTCCTTGAACTGGGTCATCCGGTACATCCAGCCGATCCGCGCGACGCAGTTCAGAAGCCAGGCCAGTTCGGCATGGGCCGATACCTGGCTCTGGTTGAAGAGGATAGAGCGCGCCGGGTCGATCCCCGCGGCGATGAAGGCCGCGGCGGCCTCGCGGGTCTGGCGTTTCAGGGCTTCGGGTTCCTGCCAGACGGTGATCGCGTGCAGATCGACGAGGCAATAGATCGTCTCGATCCCCTCGTCCTGTTTCTGCGCAAAGCGTTTCAGCGCCCCCAGATAGTTGCCCAGCGTCAGGTTGCCCGAGGGCTGAATCCCCGAAAAGATCCGGGGTTTGAATTTGGCATTGGGGGTTTGCGCGGCGTCGCTCATCTTGTGCTCCTGCGGGCAGGCTGGAATTCCGGTCCCCGAGGGCTTATCGCTAAAGCGCGCGGGGCGTCAACCGGAGCGCCAAAGGAGGCAGGGATGCACGAAGGCTATAACGAACACCCGATCAACCCCTTGCCGGCGGTGGTCTGGCTGCTGGCGGCGCCGATCCTGATCGGCGAGATCGCCTTCGGGCTGGGGCAGGCGGGGGTTCTGGGGCCGCAGAATATCGGGCTGCGGCTGGACATGTTGCAGCGCTTCGCCTTCGATCCCGGGATCGCGCGTGCGATGGTCGAGCAGAACACCTGGCCCTGGACGCATGTGATCCGCACGATCAGCTACGGTTTCGTGCATGCCTCGCTGACCCATGCGCTGATGGTTCTGGTCTTCGTTCTGGCACTGGGCAAGATGGTGGGAGAGCTGTTTTCCGGCTGGGCTGTGGCGGCGGTGTTCTTCGGTGCCACGATCGCCGGTGCCGTGGTTTATGCGGCGCTGCCCTTCACCACGGTTGCGATCTATGGGGGCTATCCGGGCGCCTATGGGCTGATCGGGGCCTTCACCTGGATCTTGTGGACGCGGCTGGGGGCCGCGCAGGCGAGCCGCGCGCGCGCGTTTTCGCTGATCGGGATGCTGATGGCGATTCAGTTGCTTTTCAGCGTGTTCTTCGGCGGGCGTCCTGACTGGATCGCCGATCTGTCGGGGTTCGTGGCAGGGTTCGGGCTGAGCTTTCTGGTCGGCCCCGGCGGTTGGCGGCGGGCGCTGGCGCGTATCCGCCAGCGCTGATCCCGCGTATCAGCCCCGTTTGCGGCGCAGCATCTTGCCCAGATCGCCGGTGCGATAGGCGCCCAAGGCGGCGCCAAGGCCGAAATAGGTTACGATCCCGGCTCCGCACAGCAGCGCCAGCGCGCCCCAGCGGGTGCCCCGCGCGATCAGCGCCTCGTGCAGCCCTTGCGCCGCGCCCCACAGCACCAGCCCCATCAGTGCCGAGGCCAGAACGATCCGCCACAACCGGCGCCAGAACCGCGCGTCGGGGCGGGCGGCATCGCCCATCTTGCGCGCGCCGAGCCACAGTTGCGCGACCATCACCCAGCCCGAGACGGTCGTGGCCAGCGCCGCCGCCATGAAGCCCATCAGCGGCATCATCCCCACGGCAAAGCCCGCGTTCACCAGCATCGACACCAGCGCGAAGTGGAAGGGCCGCCGGGTATCCTCGCGCGCGTAGTAAAGCGGCTGCAGCACCTTTTGCAGTACGAAGGCGGGCAGGCCCAGCCCGTAGGCCGCCAGCGCCAGCGCGGTCGCCTGCGTATCCTGCGCGGTCCACGCCCCGCGCCCGTAAAGGACCGAGACCAGCTCGGTCGCGATGACAACCAGCGCCACGGCGGCAGGCAGGGTCAGGAACAGGGCAAACTCGGCCCCGCGGGAAAAGCTTTCGCGCCCGGCCGCATGATCGCCCGCGCGCAGCTGGCGTGACAGCGTCGGCAGCAGGACGGTGCCAATTGCGATGCCCACCACGCCAAGCGGCAGCTGATACAGACGGTCGGCATAGCTGAGCCAGGCCACCGCGCCTTCGGTGAACGAGGCCACCTGACGCCCGACCAGCAGGTTGACCTGCACCACGCCGCCTGCCAGCACGGCAGGTCCCGCGATCACCAGCAGGCGTTTCAGATCGGGGGTCATGTGCGGCCAGCCGGGACGCAGGCTGTAGCCCAGCTTGCGCGCGGAAAACCAGGTGAAGGCCAGTTGCGCGATGCCGGTCAGAGGCACGGTCCAGGCCAGCGTCAGCCCGTAATCCCAGCCCGCGATCCCCGCGATCCACAGCGCCACGATGAACATCAGGTTCATCAGCACGGGCACCAGGCTGGCCTCGGTAAACCGTCCGAAGGCGTTCAGAACGCCCGACAGCAACGCCACGAGCGAGATGAACAGGATATAGGAAAACGAGATCCGCCCGAACAGCACCGCCATGTCGAAGCGCGCATCGCCCGCAAAGCCCGAGGCCATCAGCCACACCAGCCCCGGCATCGCGATGGTGCCAATGACGGTGAAGGCGATCAGCACCGCGCTGAGCCCGGCAAAGGCATCCTGCGCGAATTTGCCCGCATCCTCGCCGGTTTCCAATTTCTTGGCGAAGATCGGCACGAAGGCCATGTTGAAGGCGCCCTCGGCAAAGAACCGGCGGAACATGTTGGGCAGCGAAAACGCCACCAGAAACGCCTCGGCCACGGGGCCCGAGCCCAGATAGGCCGCGATCATCATGTCGCGCACGAAGCCCAGAAGGCGGCTTGCAAAGGTCCACAGGCCGACGGTCAGGAACCCCTTCACCAGACGAATGGGCTGCATCAGGTATTGGCCCTTTGCGCGCCCGAGGCGATGGCATCGCGCAGGCGTTTTTCCAGCGCTTCCTGTTTGCCCTTGGCGTGCAGTTTCAGCCCGAACATGTCCTTGACGTAGAAGGTATCGACCACCTGCGCGCCATAGGTCGCGATCACCGCGCTGGCGATGTAGATATTGGCAGAGGCCAGCGCGCGGGTCAGGTCATACAGCAGACCGGGGCGGTCGCGGGTGTCGACCTCGATCAGCGTGTAGATATCCGATCCTTCATTGTCGAAGGTGATATGGGTCGGGAACTTGAACTCGCGTTCACGCTTCTTGATCTTGTCGCGGTCTTTCAGCGCCTCGCGCGCCACGACCTCGCCTTTCAGGGTTTTCAGGATCATCTGGCGCAGCCGCTCCAGCCGACCCGATTCATACGGGTGGCCCTCGGCGTCCTGCACCCAGAAGACGGCGGTCGCATAGCCGTCCTTCGAGGTATAGGTGCGCGCATCGACCACGTTCGCGCCCACCAGCGCCAGCGCGCCCGCCAGCCGCGAGAAGGTGCCCGGATGGTCGGCCAGCGCGAAGGCCGCGCGGGTCGCGTCGTGGTCGGGGTCGGGGTGCAGGTCAATGCGGATCTCGTCATCGCCCAGATCGCGCAGCATCTTGGCAAAGATCACATGGGTCTCGGTCGACAGGCCCTGCCAGTAAGGGTCGTAATGGCGGGCGGCCTCGGTGCGCAGATCCTTGGTTTCCCACCCCGCCAGCGCCTCGCGCAGCGCGCGCTTGGCCTCATCGGTGCGTTGTTCGCGGTTCAGCGCCTCCAGCCCGTGTTCCAGCGCGCGCGCGGTATCCGAATGCAGCCGCCGCAGCAGCGTGGCCTTCCAGTTGTTCCACACCCCGGGGCCCACGCCGCGGATGTCACACACCGTCAGCACCGTCAGCAGATCGAGCCGCTTCTTGGTCTTCACCAGCTTGGCAAAGTCGCGGATCGTGCGCGGATCGGACAGATCGCGCTTCTGCGCCACGTCCGACATCAGCAGGTGATGCCGGATCAGCCATTCGACGGTTTCGCATTCCTCGGCATTCAGCCCCAGCCGGGGCGCCACCTTGCGCGCGATCTGGGCGCCCAGGATCGAATGATCCTCGGGGCGGCCCTTGCCGATGTCGTGCAGCAACAGCGCCACATACAGCACCCGGCGGTTCAGCCCTTCGTCCAAGATGTGCGAGCTGAGCGGCAGTTCCTCGACCAGTTCGTGCCGTTCGATCTGCGCCAGCGCCGAGACCACCTGAATCGTGTGCTCGTCCACGGTGTAGTGGTGATACATGTTGAACTGCATCATCGCCACGATCGGTTCGAATTCGGGGATGAAGGCCGACAGCACGCCCAGCTCGTTCATGCGTCGCAGCGCGCGTTCGGGGTTGCCGTGCTTGAGCAGCAGATCCAGGAAGATCCGCCGCGCCTCGCGGCTTTCGCGCAGATTGTCGTCGAACTTGTCCAGATTGGCGGCAACCAGACGCATCGCATCGGGATGGATCAGCAACCCGGTGCGCAGGCCTTCCTCGAAGATCCGCAGCAGGTTCACCGGATCGGCCAGAAACGCCTTGGCGTCCGACACGTTGATGCGGTTGTTGTCGTCGATATAGGGCGCGCGCAGCTTGCGCTTGCGGCGGAAGATGCGTTGCAACATCGGCGCGTGCTTGACGTGCTGGGCCTCCAGCGCGGTCAGGAAGATGCGGGTGACCTCGCCCACACGGGTGGCGTGGCGGAAATAGTCCTGCATGAAGACCTCGACCGCGCGGCGCCCGGCAGTGTCGGTATAGCCCATCCGCCGGGCGACCTCGACCTGCATGTCGAAGGTCAGCTGATCGGCGGCGCGCCCGGCGATCAGATGCAGATGGCAGCGCACCGCCCAGAGGAAATCTTCGGCGTCGCGGAAATGCTGGTATTCCTCGGCGGTGAAGACGCCCAGCGGCACCAGTTCGGCCGCCCGATTCACCTGATGCAGGTATTTCGCGATCCAGTAGAGCGTCTGCAGATCGCGCAACCCGCCCTTGCCCTCTTTGACGTTGGGTTCCAGCACATAGCGCTGCCCGCCCTGGCGTTTGTGCCGCTCGGCGCGTTCGGCCAGCTTGGCCTCGATGAACTCTGGTGCGGTGTTGCGGAACAGATCGCTGTGCAGCCGCTCGGTCAGATCATGTGCCAGGGCTGCGTTGCCGTCGATGAAGCGATGCTCCAGCAGGGCGGTGCGGATCGTGTAATCCTCGCGTCCCAGCCGGATGCAATCCTCGATGCTGCGCGAGCTGTGGCCGACCTTCAGCTTCAGATCCCACAGCATGTAGAGCATCGACTGGATGACGTTCTCGGCCCGTGAGGTCAGTTGCGCGGGCGTCAGGAACAGCAGGTCGACATCCGAGGATGGCGCCATCTCGGCCCGGCCATATCCGCCCACGGCCAGCACCGCCAGCCGTTCGGCGTCACTGGGGCGGGGTAACGGGTGCAGCCGTTCGGTCGCGACCTGAAACACCGATTGCACGATGCCGTCGGTCATCAGCGAATAATGCGCAACGGTTTCGCGTGCGACGCGGGGATGGGCGGAAAAGGCGGCCTCGATCCAGGGCGTGGCGGCGTCGCGCGCCTGGGCCAGAAAGCGCACGGTTTCCGTGCGGATCTCACGCTCGTCGTTCAGCGTGGCCAGCGTGCTGGAAAGCGCAGCCTTCAGCGCGGGCGGGTCCAGAAGCAGGGGCGCCCCGGACAGATCCGGGGCGAAGGGGGTCGTATCTGTCACTTGCTCGCCATGTCCCGTTTGGGTCTGCTGGGTGGGGGCGCGCCGGGTCAGAACCCGGCGCCACCAAAGGATCTGGGCGCAGGGTCGATGACCACGGCCTGCCCGTTGCGGACCTCGGCCACGGCCAGGCCGCGCTCGTTGCTGCCATCGGGGCGCAGCCGGAAGATGCCGTTGACGCCGACAAAACCCGAGCCCTGCGTCAGGCCCGCACGGGTCAGCGCATTGGGGTTGCCCGATTTGACCAGCGCGCCGATCGCGGCGATCCCGTCATAGGCCAGCCCGGCGATCGGATGCGGCATCTCGCCATAGGCGGCTTGATAGCGGCTCTGGAACTGTTGGTTCATGACCGGATCGGGCATCGCGAACCAGCCGCCCTGCACCCCCGGCAGCGACAGGGTGGCGGGCGGAATATCCCAGCGGGTCAGGCCGATGAACTTGGCCATATCCGGGGACACGCCCTGTTCGGGCAACAGTTGCGCCAGCAGCGGCAGTGCGCCCGCCGTGTCGGCTGTCATGAACAGCGCGTCGATATCGCCCGCCTTCACGCGGCTGGCAATCGCGGGAACGGCGCTGGCCACCCCCTGCTGCGAGAATGGATAGGCGGCCTTGCCGGCCACCACCGCGCCGCTGCGTGCAACCGCGGATTCGATCGCCCGCGCGCCGATTTCGCCCGCAGTGGTCTGCTCATGCACGACCATGATCCGCCGCTTGCCCTGCCGCGCGGCATAGCTGACCAGCCGGTTGGCGGTATTGGGGAAGGTCGGTCCCAGCACAAAGACGTTACCGCCTGCGATGTCGGTGTTGTTCGAGAACGACAGAACGTTCACATTGCGGCTGGCAACGGCAAGGCCCGCGGCATTCGCGGCCTCGGCGAACACCGGCCCCAGAATCACCTTGGCGCCGTCGTCGACCGCCTTGGATGCGACCTGGGCCGCCTGCGCAGGGGTGCCGCCGGTGTTGTAGACGCGCAGATCGACCTTGACCCCCTGCAGATCCGAAATCGCCAGTTCTGCCGCCTGCCGCAGGGATTTCGCCAGCATTTCATCGCCGGAATTGGCCGACCCGCCCGGCACGAGCAGCGCCACCGGCACCGGGGCAGAGGTGTCGATCCGCTGGCCGGTATTGCCGCCCACCGTTGCCATCGGCTCGCAGGCGGCCAGCCAAAAGGCCGACAGCAGCACGCCGATTCGAAGCAACGGGTTGCGGGGGGAGCGTAAAGTGGCAAACATAACAGCGTCCTCTGTTCTGGGAGCAGGGGTGTAAAGACGGGCGAACCCTAGGCGTTTCCCGGTGCGAAGTAAACTTTGCTGGATGCGGGAAAGGTATCAGGATGGAACAAGGCGAAGCGTTGGGCGGAACTGCGCCGAATCCCGGCGGACGGCGGGTGGGAAAACCGCTGGAGGCGGGGCTCTATTTTCTGGCAACCCCGATCGGGGCGGCGCGCGATATCACCTTGCGGGCGCTTGATATTCTGGGGGCGGCGGATGTGATCGCCGCGGAAGATACGCGCACCCTGCGGCACCTTATGGAGATCCACGGCGTGGCGCTGGGGCACCGGCCGCTGATCGCCTATCACGATCACAATGGCGAGGTCGCGCGGCCCAAGCTGCTGCGCGCCCTCGCCGAAGGCAAATCGGTGGCCTATGCCTCCGAGGCGGGCACGCCGCTGGTTGCGGATCCGGGCTACCAGTTGGGGCGCGCGGCGATTGCGGTGGGACATCCCGTCTTTGCGGCGCCGGGCCCATCTGCGGTGCTGGCCGCACTGACGGTCTCGGGGCTGCCTTCGGACAGGTTTCTGTTTGCTGGCTTCCCGCCCAATACGGCCAGCGCCCGCCGCAAATGGCTGCGCGAGGTCGCACAGGTGCCCGCGACCCTGATATTTTATGAATCCCCCAAGCGCGTTAGCGAAATGTTAGCAGATTGCGTGACAGAGTTCGGAGAGGAGCGGCTGGCGGTTGTCTGCCGTGAATTGACCAAACGCTTCGAAGAGGTGCGTCGCGGAACATTGCGCGATCTGGCCGCTGAATTTTCCGGCCAGTCGGTGAAGGGCGAAATTGTCGTGCTCGTCGACCGGGCGCGGGGGCGGCAATTCGGCCCCGAAGATGTGGATGCGGCGTTGCGCGATCGTTTGGGGCGGATGAGTGTGAAGGATGCGGCGGCCGAGGTGGCCGAAGCGCTGGGTCTGCCCCGGCGTGAGGTCTATCAGGCGGCTCTGGCGCTGGAGAAAGACAAATGAGCGGTGCGGTTTCCTATTATGCGGGGTTGGCGGCCGAAGATCAGGTCGCGGCCCATTACCAACGGTCCGGTCGCCGTATCGCGGCGCATCGCTGGCGCGGGCGGTATGGTGGCGAGATTGATCTGATCGCCCGTGAAGGGGATCAGGTCGTTTTTATCGAAGTGAAGCGTGCCAAAACCCATGCCTGGGCTGCCGAACGGCTCTCACAACGTCAGATGCGGCGGATCTGCATTTCCGTCGAGGAATTCATGGCGTCTGATCCTGAATTCGCCAATCTGGATGTGCGTTTCGACCTTGCGCTGGTCGATGCGGCCGGGCGCATCGAAATTGTCGAGAACGCCTATCACGGCGACTGATCGCGGCAGTCAGAGGCCCCTGGTCAGGTTTGTGCGCCTGTGCAGGGGGGCTGTGCGGGATGCGCAAAGGTCCAGATTGCATCGCGGGGCTGGGCGGGGCATCAAGAGGGCAACGAAAGGGGGCGCTCAATGGCCTTGAAAGTTGCGATCCAGATGGACCCGATCGGTGCGGTGAATATCGACGCCGACAGCACCTTCCGCCTTGCCGAGGAGGCGCAGGCGCGGGGGCATACGCTTTTCTACTACACGCCCGATAAGCTGATCTATCGCGAAGGTCACGTTTTGGCACGCGGTTGGCCTTTGACGGTGCGGCGAGAGCGCGGCAATCATTTCACGCTGGGTGCCGAGGCGGAAGTCGATCTGGCCGATTACGATGTGGTCTGGCTGCGTCAGGACCCGCCTTTCGACATGGGCTATATCACCACGACGCATATTCTGGATCGTATCCATCCGGCGACTTTGGTGGTCAACGATCCGTTCTGGGTGCGCAACTCGCCCGAGAAATTGCTGGTGTTGAACTTCCCCGACCTGACGCCGCCCACGCTGATCGCGCGCGATCTGCCGACGATCCGCGCCTTCAAGGAGGCGCATGGCGACATCATCCTGAAGCCGCTTTACGGTAATGGCGGGGCGGGGGTGTTCCGGCTCGACCCGAACGACCGCAACCTTTCGTCGCTGCACGAACTGTTTACCGGCATCAACCGCGAGCCGCTGATCGCACAGAAATATGTGCCGGCCGTGGTCAAGGGCGACAAGCGGATCATCCTTGTGAATGGTGAGCCGGTGGGGGCGATCAACCGGGTCCCTGCGGCGGGCGAGACGCGCTCTAACATGCATGTCGGCGGACGGCCTGAAAAGGTTGGCCTGACGGCGCGCGATCGCGAGATTTGCGCCGCCATCGGCCCTGTCCTGCGCGAGAAGGGCCAGATTTTCGTCGGGATCGACGTGATCGGGGACTGGCTGACCGAGATCAACGTCACCTCGCCCACCGGCATTCAGGAGCTGGAGCGTTTCGACGGGGTGAACATCGCCGAAAAGATCTGGCAGGTGATCGAGGCCAAACGGGCGGCACGATGAGCCTGCGGCTGCGCGGGCTGAACCTGGCGTTGCGCTGGTTCGCCAAGCCACGCCTGACCAGGTTGCGCGCGCTGGATGTCATCCGCCGGGATGTCGAGCGGGTCGGGGGCGGGGTTCTGCGCCGCCCACCGTTCCTGTGTGCCCTGCAATTGGATCTGGGCGCGGGGCTGGCTGCGTTGTCGGTGCGCGCGGGGCAGGTCGAACGGCCCGGCACTGTCGGGCTTTATCTGCATGGCGGGGCCTATATTGCAGGGTCGCCGCGGGCCTATCTGCCGTTGCTGGGCCGCTTGGCCGGTCTGGCGCGGGTCGAGATCGTGGCGCCAGACTATCGGCTTGCGCCCGAGCATCCCTTCCCCGCCGCCTTGCAGGACGCAGAGGCTGCGTGGAGCGCGCTGTTGGCGCGAGGCTATGCGCCCGAAAATATCGTGCTGATCGGTGACAGTGCGGGGGGCGGGCTGGCGCTGGCGTTGCTTGCGCGGCTTTGTGCGCGGGCGATGCCGCCTGCCGGTCTGGTGGCCTTCAGCCCCTGGACCGATCTGACCGGGGCGGGCGCGTCGATTTGGGAAAACCGCAACAGCGATTCGATGCTGGTCGCTGCCCGTCTGCCGGAAACCGCGCAGATGTATCTGCAGGGCGCCGCGGCGGATGATCCCGGGGCCTCGCCGCTGTTTGCCCGGTTTCCCGACTGTCCGCCGGTGCTGATCCAGCTGTCCGACAGTGAAATCCTGCGCGACGACGGGCTGAGGATGGCGGATCGGTTGCGCACATTCGGGGCGCGGGTCACCGTTCAGACCTGGGTCGGGGCGCCTCATGTCTGGCACATGTTCGACGGCTATGTCCCCGAGGCGCGCGCCGCGCTGCAAGATGCGGCGCGGGCGATGCGGGCAATGCTCAGGCTGTCGTCAGCGTCAGGCGATAGCTGACGGCTTCGGCCAGATGCGGGCTGCGCACCCTGTCCGACCCGTCCAGATCGGCAATCGTGCGCGCGGTGCGCAACACCCGGTGATAGCCGCGCGCGGTCAGCCCGATGCGCTCGGCCACGCGGGCCAGAAGGGCGCGGCCTTCGGCATCTGGGCTGGCGATCTCTTCGAGCAGCGCGCCCTCTGCCTCGGCATTGACGCGCACGGCGGGGTGATTGGCGAAACGCGCGCTTTGCCGGGCGCGGGCCTCGGCCACCCGGGCTGCGACCGTGGCGGAACTGTCGCCACGGCTGGGCAGGTCAAGATCGGCATAGGCCACGGGTGGCACCTCGATGCGCAGATCGAAACGGTCCATCAGCGGCCCCGAGATCCGACCCAGATAATCGCTGCCGCAATTGGGCACCTTGGCGCAGGCCCGCGCCGGATCGCCCAGATAGCCGCAGCGGCAGGGATTGGCCGCCGCGATCAGCAAAAACCGGCAGGGATAGCGCACATGGGCATTGGCGCGCGCCACCACCACCTCGCCTGTTTCGATCGGTTGGCGCAGGGTTTCCAGCACGGCGCGGGGAAATTCCGGGAACTCGTCCATGAACAGCACACCGTTATGCGCCAGGCTCACCTCGCCCGGGCGGGCACTGCGTCCGCCGCCGATCATCGCCGCCATCGAGGCGGTGTGATGGGGTTCGCGAAACGGGCGGGTTCGGGAAATGCCGCCCTCGGACAGCAACCCCGAGAGCGAATGGATCATCGAGGTTTCCAACGCCTCGACGGGTGACAGCGGCGGCAGGATGCCGGGCAGGCGGGCGGCCAGCATGGATTTGCCTGATCCGGGCGCGCCGACCATCATCAGATGGTGACGCCCGGCCGCGGCGATTTCCAGGGCGCGCTTGGCCCGTTCCTGGCCCTTCACGTCGCGCAGGTCGCGGGCCTGCGGGGCCGAGGCGACCTCACCCGGGGTGGCCTGTGGCAGGGGCGCCTGCGCGGTGATGTGGCGCAGCGCCTCGTTCAGCGTGGCGGGGGCGAAGACCGGGGTCGCGCCGACCCAGGCCGCCTCGGCGCCGCAGCCGCGCGGACAGATCAGCGCGCGGTTGTCTTCGGCGGCGGCCATTGCGGCGGGCAGGGCGCCCGCGACCGGGGTCAGCCGTCCATCCAGTGCCAGTTCGCCAATCGCCACCAGCGATTCGATCTCTTCGGGCGGCAGAATTCCGATCGCTGCCAGCAGTGCCAGCGCGATCGGCAGGTCGAAGTGCGACCCTTCCTTCGGCAGGTCGGCAGGCGACAGGTTGACGGTGATTTTCTTCATCGGCAGCGCGATGGCCAGCGCGCCAAGTGCTGCGCGGACGCGCTCGCGCGCTTCGCTGACCGCCTTGTCGGGCAGCCCCACGATGGAGAACGACGGCATGCCCTGCGCCAGGGCGCATTGAACCTCGACCAGGCGCGCCTCGACCCCTTCGAAAGCCACTGTGTAGGTTTTTGCCACCATCGCCGCCCCACCGCTATGGTTAACGGCTAGCGGGCAGGCGTTTAAGAATCGTTAACGCGGCCTGTTCAGGCGGGCGTGGCGGCGACCATCTCCATGAATTTCGGCCAGGCTTCGGGATCGGCCAGCGTCTTGTCGCGGCAAAAGGCGTTGCAAAAGCCCCAGACGCGCCCGTCCATTTCCAGAAAATCGGTGACCGGCTCGCCCGAGTAGGGGCAGGCCGTGTTGACCGACGGACCAGCGGCCACGCGCGCGGCCCGCGGGGCCGGGCCGGGCCAGGGGCGGGTCGGCCAGTCGCGTTTGTAGAAGGGCTGATCGGGGCCATCGGCCGCGCCCATCGCGCGCCAGCGGCGGAAATGCGGGTCCGCTAGCTGCGTGGCTACATAGGCCGCAGCTTCGGGGCCGACCGGCAGGTTATACCCCGCGATCCGTGCCGCCACCGGGGCGAAGAAGGCATCCGCAATGCTCCACCGCCCGAACAGCCACGGCCCGCCCGCGCCGAATTTTTCCCGCGCCATCGCCCAAAGCTGTTCGATTCGCGCCAGATCCTGCAGCACCGGCGCAGGCGGTTCGCAATCGGAATAGCTGACGCGCAGGTTCATCGGGCAATGGCTGCGCAGCGCGTCAAAGCCCGCATGCATTTCCGACGCCAGCCAGCGTGCCGTTGCGCGCGCGGCCGGATCGGCAGGCCAGAGCCCGGCTTCGGGGTGCCGTTCGGCCAGGGTTTCGGCAATCGCCAGCGTTTCGCCGACCAGCGTGCCATCGGGCAGGCGCAGCGCGGGCACCAGGCGCGCCGGGGCGAAATCGGCCAGAAGCCGTGCGAAATCATCGGAGTAAAGCCGTCCGAGAGCCACCTTCACCGGCAGCCCGGCATGTGCAAACAGCAACCAGCCGCGCAAAGACCAACTGGAGTAACTGCGATCCCCGATCGCAAGATGATAGCCCATCGCGCCCTCGCTCTGTGTTCGATTCCCGGAGGACAAAGCTAGCATCGCTGCACGGCTTGCCAATGGTGTATCTTGGAGTGAACAATTTCGTGAGATCGCTAACATCGCCCGGGACAACCTGACAAAACTGTTTCATAGTTGCACGGCAGAGCACGCCAACAGTTGGGTGGGAGACCCGGGAGACTGCCATGGCACTCGATGGTATGAACGACGACACGCTGCCGCGGCAGGCGATGCGCGCGGAATATCTGGATGCGGAAACCGAGGCCGAGCTGGCCCGCGCCTGGCGCGACCGGCGCGACGAGGCCGCGATGCATCGGCTTGTGACGGCCTATATGCGGCTGGCGATTTCGATGGCCGCCAAGTTCCGCCGCTATGGCGCGCCGATGAACGACCTGATCCAGGAAGCCAGTCTTGGCCTGATGAAAGCCGCCGACAAGTTCGACCCGGACCGCGGCGTGCGGTTCTCGACCTATGCGGTGTGGTGGATCAAGGCCTCGATCCAGGAATTCGTGATGCGCAACTGGTCGATGGTGCGCACCGGTTCGACCTCATCGCAGAAGTCGCTGTTCTTCAACATGAAGCGGGTTCAGGCGCAGATCGAGCGCGAGGCCGATGCCGAAGGGCAGACCCTGGATGGCGCGCAGATGCGTCAGCGTCTGGCCGAGGTGATCGGTGTGCCGCTGGCGGATGTCGAGATGATGCAGGGGCGTCTGGCGGGATCGGATTTTTCGCTCAACGCCACCCAATCGACCGAGGATGAGGGCCGCGAATGGGTCGAGGCGCTGGAAGATGACAGCGCGGGCCCCGAAGAGCAGGTGGCCGAGGCGCATGATGGCGCGCTGATGCGCGGCTGGCTGGTCGAGGCAATGGGCCAGCTGTCGGATCGGGAGCGGTATATTGTCACGCAGCGCCGCCTGATCGAGGCGCCGCGCACCCTTGAAAGCCTGGGTGAAGAACTGGGCCTGTCGAAGGAACGCATTCGTCAGTTGGAGGCCCAGGCCTTCGGCAAGCTGCGCAAGACCCTTGAAACCCATGGCCCCGAGGTCCAAAGCTACTTCGCATGAAGATGCTTGCCGCCCTGTTGACCTCTGCGGCGCTGACCTGTCCGGTCAGCGCCGAGGAAATCACCGCCGCCGATCTGCCTGCACGCATTGCACAGGCCGATGTCGAGATTTTGGTGCTGGGCGAGGTGCATGACAACGCCACCCATCACCTGACGCAGGCGGCGGCGGTCGCGGCCTTTGCCCCGCGGGCGCTGGTGTTTGAAATGCTGACCCCCGATCAGGCGGCGCGGGTGACCCCGGCCTTGCGCACGGACCCGGTGGCCCTGGGGCAGGCGCTTGGCTGGACAGAGGCGGGCTGGCCCGATTTTGCGCTTTACGCGCCGATCTTTGCGGCGGCCCCCGATGCGCTGATCGTCGGCGCCGCCCTGCCGCGCGAAGAGGTGCGCCGCGCGATGACCGAGGATCTGGCGCGCGTCTTCGGCCCGGATGCCTCGCGTTACGGGCTGGATCAGCCCTATCCCGCCGAATTGCAGGCCGAACTGGAGGCGCAGTCGCAGGCCGATCACTGCGGGGCGCTGCCGCCCGAGATGCTGGGCGGCATGGTGGCCGCGCAGCGACTGCGGGACGCGGCTTTCGCGCGTGCCGCGTTGCGGGCGCTCAAGACCTCGGCAGGGCGGGTGGCGGTGATTACCGGCACCGGACACGCACGCAATGACCTGGCCGTGCCTGCGATGATCCGTGCGGCCAATCCCGGCGTGCGGGTCGCGAGCCTGGGCCAGTTGGAGGCCGCGCCGGACGAGGCCCTGCCCGCAGATCAGCCCTTCGATTGGTGGATCGTGACGCCACCCACCCCGCGGGACGACCCCTGCGCGGCATTTCGCTAGCTGCCAAGGCGGGCAGGGCGCTTGCGTGCCACGCCCCCGGCCCCTAAACCTTTGGGAAACCGGGGAGGGCAGACAATGCTGGCGGGCAAGACGATCCTTTTGATTATCGGCGGCGGGATTGCGGCGATCAAGACGCCCGAACTGATCCGCAGCTTGCGCGCGCAGGGCGCCGCGGTGGTGCCGGTGCTGACCCGCGCGGGGGCCGAATTCGTCACGCCGCTGAGCATTTCCGCATTGGCGGGGCACGCGGTGCATCAGGATCTGTTCGATCTGACGACCGAGGCCGAGATGGGCCATATCCAGCTATCCCGCGCCGCCGATCTGGTGGTGGTCGCCCCTGCGACGGCCGATCTGATGGCGAAGATGGCGGCGGGGCTTGCCAATGATCTGGCCTCGACCCTGCTGCTCGCGACCGACACGCCGGTGCTGATCGCGCCCGCGATGAATGTTCGGATGTGGCAGCACGCGGCCACGCAACGCAACCGCGCGCAGCTGGCCGCCGACGGTATCCGTTTTGTCGGCCCCGCCGAGGGCGAAATGGCCTGCGGCGAGTTCGGCCCGGGGCGGATGTCGGAACCCTCTGAAATTCTAGCGGCGATCGAGGCGGCGCTGAGCGACGGCCCCCTCAAGGGGCGGCATGTTCTGGTGACCTCTGGCCCGACGCACGAGCCGATCGACCCGGTGCGGTATATCGCCAACCGCTCGTCGGGGGCGCAGGGCACGGCGCTGGCAGCCGCGCTGCGCGATCTGGGGGCCGATGTCAGCTTCATCACCGGCCCGGCCACGGTGCCGCCGCCCGCGGGTGTGCGGGTGATCCGGGTCGAAACCGCCCGGCAGATGCTGGCGGCCGTGCAGGCGGCCTTGCCCGCAGATGCCGCGGTATTCGCCGCGGCCGTGGCCGACTGGCGGGTCGCCAATGCCGCCGACAAGAAGATGAAGAAGGACGGCACCGGCAGCCTGCCCGCGCTGGAATTTGCCGAAAACCCCGACATTCTGGCCACCGTCAGCCAGATGAAAGCCGGGCGGCCCGGCCTCGTGGTGGGGTTCGCCGCCGAAACCCACGAGGTCGAGGCCCACGCCACCGCCAAACGCGCGCGCAAGGGTTGCGACTGGATCGTGGCCAATGATGTCAGCCCCGCCACCGGCATCATGGGCGGCAGCGAAAATGCAGTGACGGTGATTGATGCGGCCGGGGCAGAGGCCTGGCCGCGGATGGGCAAGGATGCGGTCGCCCGCAAGCTCGCGTCGCGTATCGCCGCCGCTTTGGGTACTGTGTGACAGGGCGCAGCCTCCGGCGGGGATATTTCGACCAAAGAGAAAGCTGCTTTCTTTCTGGCAAAAATATCCCCCGCGGAGCGTCCGCAGAGTGGCCCGGGCGGGCCGTTTGAAAGGATCGAAACGATGAACAGTCCGGTTCTGAAGGTGCTGCGCGAAGATTGGGCCGATCCGGCCATTGCGCTGCCTGCCTATGAAACCCATGGCGCGGCCGGGGCCGATCTGCGCGCCAATCTGCGCCCCGAGGATCGCCTGCAGGGATTTACCCTGTATCCGATGCAGCGCGCGATCCTGCCCACCGGGCTGCGCGTGGAAATCCCCGAGGGGTTCGAGATGCAGATCCGGCCGCGTTCGGGGCTGGCGCTCAAGCATGGTATCGGCCTGCCCAACACGCCCGGCACCATCGACAGCGATTATCGCGGGCCGCTGGGGGTTCTGCTGATCAATTTCGGGCACGAACCCTATACCATCCAGCATGGCGAGCGGATCGCCCAGGCGGTGATCGCGCCGGTCATTCAGGCCCGCTATCAGATCGTCGAGGGGTTGAGCGACACCGCGCGCGGTGCGGGCGGCTTCGGGTCGACCGGCAAGGGGTAGGCCATGCTTGGGCTGGTGCTGATGGCGGGGGTGGTGGGCCTTGGTCTGCTGATGAAGGTGCCCGCGCGGCTGATCGCGGTGATGCTGGGCATCCTGTGGCTCGGGTTCACGGGGGTGCATCTGCTGTTCTTTGCCGCGCCGCACCCGGTGAAGGACGCCATTGGCGGCAGCCTGCCGGGGTGGCTGGGGCTTGGGGCTGTGGCGGTTCTGGTGCTGGCCTATCGCGCGCTGCTGGCGCGGCTGCGCGCGCGGGCGGTCGAGCCCGTGCAGGCCACGTCGAAACCCGGCAGCTTTTCCGAGGCTGAACTGGACCGTTACGCCCGCCACATCATGCTGCGCGAAATCGGCGGACCGGGGCAGAAGAAGCTGAAAGCCGCCCGCGTTCTGGTGGTGGGGGCAGGGGGGCTGGGCTCTCCGGTGCTGCTGTATCTGGCGGCGGCCGGGGTCGGCACGATCGGCGTTGTCGATGACGATGTGGTGTCCAATTCCAATCTGCAGCGGCAGGTGATCCACCGCGATGCCGATATCGGCATGCCCAAGGTGTTTTCGGCGCAGGCGGCGATGCTGGCGCTCAACCCGTTCATCACGGTGCATCCCTATAACCGCCGCCTGCAGGCCGAGGATGCGGCGGCGCTGGTGGCAGATTATGATCTGGTGCTGGATGGCACCGACAATTTCGACACGCGCTATCTGTTGAACGCGGGCTGCGTCGCGGCGGGCAAGCCGCTTTTGTCGGGGGCGATTGCGCAATGGGAAGGGCAGCTGTCGCTTTACGATCCGGCGCGCGGCGCGCCGTGCTATGCCTGCGTGTTTCCGCAGGCCCCCGCTGCGGGGCTGGCGCCCAGCTGCGCCGAGGCGGGCGTCGTCGGCGCGCTGCCCGGGGTGATCGGCGCCATGATGGCGGCCGAGGCAATCAAGGAAATCACCGGCGCCGGGGCCTCGGCCCGTGGCCGGTTGATGATTTATGACGCGCTCTGGGGCGAAAGCCGGCAAATCGCGGTGCGCAGACGGCCCGATTGCGCGGTCTGCGGCGGCGCGCACTGAGGCCGCAGCCGGGGCGTGGCATTGGCCCTTTTCCTTCGCGCGCCGGGGCCCTAGCTTGGGCGCAAAGGAGAGTTCCGATGACCAATCCGCTTTTGTCCGACTGGACCGGCCCGTTTGCCCTGCCGCCCTTTGCCGCGATCCACGACGAGGACTTCGCCCCCGCCTTCGACACCGCCCTGACCGAGGCCCGCGCCGCGATCAACGCGATTGCCGATGCGCCCGAGCCGCCGACATTCGCCAATACGATCGAGGCGATGGAACAGGCCGAGGCGCTGCTCGATCGGGTGTCGGGGGTGTTCTACAACTTGGCCGGTGCCGACAGCACGCCTGCGCGCGAGGCGCTGATGCGCGATCTGGCGCCGAAGATGGCGGCGTTCTCGTCCGAGGTGACGATGAATGCGGCGCTGTTCGGGCGTATCCGCACCTTGTGGGAGGCGCGTGAAACGCTGGGCCTGAGCCCCGAACAGGCGCGCGTGCTGGAACTGTATCACCAGATGTTCGTGCGCGCCGGTGCCGCGCTGACGGGGGCCGAGGCGGCGCGGATGGCCGCGATCAAGGAACGGCTCGCCGTGCTGTCCACCGCGTTCAGCCAGAACCTGCTGGCCGACGAACGCGACTGGTTCCGCCCGCTCGGCGAAGACGAGTTGGAAGGCCTCCCCGACTTCGTGATCGCTGCCGCACGCGCCGCAGGGGCCGAGCGCGGACAGCCCGGGCCAGTGCTGACGCTCAACCGTTCGCTCATCGTGCCGTTTTTGCAATTCAGCCCGCGCCGTGATCTGCGCGAAATCGCCTATGAGGCCTGGGTCGCGCGGGGCGCCAATGGCGGCGAGACCGACAACCGCGCCCATGCCGCCGAAATCCTGGCCCTGCGCGAAGAGCGTGCGAAATTGCTGGGCTTCGACAGTTTCGCGGCTTTCAAGCTGGAACCCGAAATGGCGGGCAGCCCGGCCCGGGTGCGCGATCTGCTGATGCGGGTCTGGGGCCCGGCCCGCGCCCGCGCCGAAGCCGATGCCGCGATCCTGACGCAGATGATGCATGACGATGGCGTCAACGGCGATCTGGAGGCCTGGGACTGGCGCTATTATTCCGAAAAACGCCGCGTGGCCGAACATGATTTCGACGAGGCGGCGCTGAAACCCTATCTGTCGCTCGACGCAATGCTGGGCGCGATGTTCGACACGGCCACGCGGCTCTTTGGGCTGGAATTCCGCGAAATCGAAGGCCCGTTCTATCACCCCGACGTGCGCGGCTGGGAGGTGACCCGCAAGGGGCGTCACATCGCGGTGTTCCTGGGCGACTATTTCGCGCGTGCCTCGAAACGTTCGGGCGCGTGGTGTTCGGCGATGCGCTCGCAAAAGAAACTGGGCGGCGAGACCCGGCCGATCGTGGTCAATGTCTGCAACTTCACCAAGGGCGAGCCCGCACTGCTGAGCTATGATGACGCGCGCACGCTGTTTCACGAATTCGGCCACGCGCTGCACCAGATGCTGTCGGATGTGACCTATCAGTTCATCTCGGGCACCAGTGTTGCGCGCGATTTCGTCGAACTGCCCAGCCAGCTTTACGAACATTGGCTGGAGGTGCCCGCGGTTCTGGAAAAACACGCGCGGCACTGGCAGACGGGCGAGGCGATGCCCGCGGCACTGCGTGACAAGCTGCTGGCGGCGGCAACCTACGATCAGGGCTTTGCAACGGTGGAATATGTCGCCTCGGCGCTGGTCGATCTGGCCTTCCACGAAGGCGCAGCCCCCGCCGATCCGATGGCGATGCAGGCGCAGGTTCTGGCCGATCTGGGCATGCCCAAGGCCATTCGCATGCGCCATGCGACCCCGCATTTTGCGCATATCTTTTCGGGCGACGGCTATTCGGCGGGCTATTACAGCTACATGTGGTCCGAGGTGATGGACGCTGACGCCTTTGCCGCCTTTGAAGAGGCAGGGGATGTGTTCGACCCGGCGATGGCCGACAAGCTGGAAAAATTCATCCTTTCGGCGGGGGGCTCGCAGCCAGCGGATGCGCTTTACACCGCGTTCCGGGGGCAGATGCCGGGGGTCGAGGCGCTGCTGAAAGGGCGCGGGCTGCTGGAGCCTGCCTGAAATCGCCTCCGGCGGGAGTATTTGGACCAGGAGAAACGCAGGCCTTTCACTTTGGTTCAAATATCCCGGGGGTCCGGGGGCAGGGCCCCCGGCGCGGGGGTCAGTCGTGCCAGACATCCTTGTGGATGATCACATCGGCCTGCGGATAGGCCTCGATGATCGCGCGTTTCAGGCTGGCGGCGATGGCATGGGCCGCCGACAGGCTCTGCGCGCCGTCCAGTTCGATATGCAGCTGCACGAAGATCCGCGCTCCGGCGGTGCGGGTCTTCAGATCGTGAAAGCCGCGCACGCCGGGCCAGATTTCGGCGATTTCCGCGATGCCGTCGATGATCTCTTGCGGGGCTGCGCGGTCCATCAGCGCGTCCCAAGCGCTCAGCCCGATATGGATCGCGCCGCGCGCCATGATCGCGGCGGCGGCCAGGGCCACGAGGCTGTCCACCTTGGTCCAACCAAAGCGCACGGACATCCACAGTGCCGCAATCGCCCCCAGCGTCGGCAGCAGATCGCCCACATAATGCAGCATATCGGCGGCCACGACCCGGTTTCCCGTGCGTTGGGCGACGCGGTATTGCCAACCGACCAGCCCGGCCGTGACCAGCGCGGAAATCGCCATCACCGCAATGCCGATGCTCTGCGCTTCCAGGGGCGCGGGGGCGGGGGCCAGAAGCCGCCCGATGGCGGCTGCGGCAATTGCCCCGGCCGAGCCCAGGATGAACAGCGCCTGCCCCAGCGAGGCCAGATCCTCGACCGAGCTGTGACCGAAGGCGTGATCGTCATCTGCCGGGCGCGCGGCATAGATGATCGCGCCCAGCCCGGCCCCCGAAATCAGCAGGTCCATCGCGCTGTCGGCCAGCGATGCGGCGATCGAGAGTGCGCCGGTCTGCCAGAACGCCCAGAGTTTCAGACCGACCAGCAGCCCTGCCACCGTAACCGAGGCCAGCCCCGCCGAAAGATTCAGGCGGGTGTCACTGTTTGAATAGGGCATGATCGGCTCCTGAGTCGCAGGCGCTTTTGCCTACCCCCTGAGGCGGGGTTAGTCACGCAGTTCCTCGGGGGAAACCCCCCAGATCGCGGTTTTGGGCACCCATCCGTCGGCAGTGTCGGCACTGATTTCGCACCAGTCGCGGGTGCAGTCGCCCAGTTTCGCGATCGCCCCGGCCTCGGCCAGTGCGGCCACGGCCGAACTGGGATCGGCCCGCACATGCAGTTCGGTCATGTCCTCTTCGACGATCACGGTGCGCACCCCGGAAATCAGCGAGTAATGCACCCAGCCGCCCGCACCGTCGCGGTCCTCGACCCGGCGCCAGTGGCCGAATTCGGCCGTCACCCGCAGCGGCATGCCGGCATGGGTGAAGACCCAGTCGATACGGTGGCTCAGCGAAGGGCCGCGCCGCGCGTTGCCTTCGGAGCCCTTGAGCGAGACATAGCGCGGCAACGGCAGATTCGTCACAGGCCCGCGTCCGGTTTGCGCGGCCACCGCGGCGGCCACGGCCATGTCATCGGGGGGGGCGCCATCTTCTTCTTCCTGCGCCTGTCCGGGACCGGCCAGCCCCAGACCCAGAATTATCGCCAGCATCCAGCTGTTGCGCATCGCCCGTCTCATCATTTTTGCCCCAAATGTTCGCTTTTGGACGTAGTCTCAAAACGGTCACGCAAGAAAATTGCGCTAACACGCCAAAAAACGCCATTATTGCTCGGTCAGGGCCTTGTGTCTTGCCCCGTTGGAGGTCACTTTGCACCCAAGATGAGGCCATTGGAAGAGAGGAGAGCCCCACCATGCCCGCACCGCGGCTGAGTGTTGTCGTGACGCGACGGTTGCCCGAGGTTGTTGAAACCCGGATGAAGGAGCTGTTCGATGTGGAGCTGCGCAGCGAAGATGCGCGCATGACCCGCGAGGAGTTGATCGCGGCGATGACGCGTGCCGATGTGCTTGTGCCATCGCTGACCGATCATATCGACGCAAACATGCTGGCCGCCGCCGGAGACCGGTTGCGGCTGATTGCCAATTACGGCTCGGGGATTGACCACATCGACGTGACCTCGGCGCGCAGCCGCGGGGTTCTGGTGTCGAATACGCCCGGGGTGGTGACGGAAGACACCGCCGATATGGTGATGGCGCTGATTCTGGGTGTGACCCGGCGCATTCCCGAGGGGATCGCGGCGATTCAGGCCGGCAAATGGGCCGGCTGGTCGCCCTCGGCCTTCCTGGGGGGGCGGATCGGCGGGCGCAGGCTCGGGATCATCGGGATGGGCCGCATCGGTCAGGCGGTCGCACGGCGGGCGGCAGCCTTCGGCATGCAGGTTCACTATCACAACCGTCGCCGTCTGCGCCCAGAGACCGAGGCCGAATTCAACGCCACCTATTGGGACAGCCTCGATCAGATGGTCTCGCGGATGGATGTGATCTCGGTCAACTGCCCGCATACACCCTCGACCTTCCACCTGCTCAACGCCCGGCGGCTCAAGATGCTCAAGCCCACGGCGGTGATCGTGAACACCTCGCGCGGTGAAGTGATCGACGAGAACGCGCTGGTGCGGGGCCTCAAGGCGGGCGAGATCGCAGGCGCCGGTCTGGACGTGTTCGAGCATGGTTCGGAGCTGAACCCCGAACTGGTGGCGATGCCCAATGTGATGATGCTGCCGCATATGGGTTCGGCCACCATCGAGGGCCGCATCGAAATGGGCGAGAAGGTCATCATCAACATCAAGACCTTCGCCGATGGCCACCGGCCGCCGGATCTGGTGGTGCCGGGGATGGTGTGATCCCCGCGTCTGTCTGAACAGGGCCCGGAAAACGCGATGCGTTTTCCGGGCCCTTTGCTTTGCGCCGCCGATGTCGCTTTTTGCCCGAGAATGTCGGGACGGTTTGCCCGAAGCGCGCCCAACCTGTCAGAACGGGGAAAAGTCCTTGCAGGAGTGGCCCGATGAAAACCCATGTCAAAGCTCTGGTCGTCGGCGGTGGTGCCGTCGGTTGCGGCATTTCCTATCATCTGGCCAAGGCCGGATGGGAGGTGATGCAGGTCGAACGCGACGAGCTGACCTCGGGCTCGACCTGGCATGCGGCTGGGCTTCTGCCGCTGTTCAACATGGGCTATGCCACCACCCATATCCACAAGTATTCGGTCGATTTCTACAAGACGCTGGAGGCCGAAACCGGGCTGAACGCGGGCTTCTCGATCTGCGGCAACCTGCGCATGGCCCAGACGCAAGAGCGGATGGACGAATACATGCTCTATTCGAGCGTGGCGGAAACCGCCGATGTCTACCACGAATTCCTGACCCCCGCGCAGATGAAGGAACGTTGGCCGCTGATGCGCACCGACGATCTGAAAGGCGCGCTGTTCCACCCGCAGGACGGCTATATCAACCCCGCCGATGTGACCCAGGCGATGGCCAAGGGCGCGCGCCAGCGCGGCGTGGATATCGTGCGCAGGATGCAGGTCAACGCCTATCGCTGGACCGGCAGTGAATGGGTCGTCACGCTGGAAAAGATGGTGGAAAAGGGCGGCAACCTGGTCGGCTCGGGCGAGCTGGTCGAGGTGCATGCCGAGCATGTCGTGACCGCCACGGGCAACCACGCGCAGCGCACCGCGCGGCTGTTGGGTATCAAGATCCCCGCGATCCCGGTCGAGCATCAGTTCATCGTGACCGAGCCCGACCCGATGCTGCAGGCCTGGCGCGCGGCGGGCAACCCCGAACACCCGGTGCTGCGCGATGCCGACGCGAAATGGTATGTGCGCGAGGAACGCGGCGGCTGGATTCTTGGCCCCTACGAGCGCGGGGCTCCGGCGCGGTTCCTCTATGACGTGCCCGAAACCTTCCGCGCCGATCTGTTCCCGCTGGATCTGGAGCGGATCGAAGAAGAATACATGTCGATGATTCATCGTCTGCCCAGCTCGGAAACCGTGGGGCTGAAAGACGATTTCAACGGCCCGATCTGCTACACCCCCGACGGCAACCCGCTGGTGGGCCCCGCACCCGGCCTGCGTAACATGTGGCTGGCCGAGGGCTTCAGCTTCGGCATCACCGCGGCGGGCGGCACCGGTTATTACCTTGCGCAGCTGATGACCGAGGGCGAGGCCGAGATCGACATGGCCAGCCTCGATCCCAAACGCTACGGGTCGTGGATGACCACCGAATATGCCGCGCGCAAGAATGAGGAATGCTACGAGCATGTCTTCATCCTGCATCACCCGGATGAGGAGCGCGAAGCCTGCCGTCCGCTGCGCACCGCGCCCGCCTACGACCGCCAGCTGGCACTTGGTGCCCAGATGGGGCAGGTGAACGGCTGGGAACGCCCGAACTATTATGGGCCCCTCGATGCGCCTGCCGATTTCGACCACAATTCGCGCAGTTTCCGCCGCGGCGCCTGGTGGCAATATGCCGAAGCCGAGGCCCGCGCGATCCGCGAAACCGCGGGCATCATCGACGCCTCGGCCTTCACCAAGCATCTGGTGCGTGGCCCCGGCGCGACGGCGTTCCTGGACCAGTTCACCACCAACAAGCTGCCGAAGGTGGGGCGCATCAACCTGACCTATGCGCTGACCGATGCGGGCACGACGCGCACCGAATACACGATCGTGCGGCTGAAGGATGATGAATATTACCTGATTTCGGCCGGGGCCTGGACTGCCTATGATGGCGATTTCCTGATGAAATCCATCGAAGATTTCATCGCGGCGGGCGGGGCGCATGTCGATTGCCACGACATCACCACGCAATGGGGCGTCTTCGCGCTGGCCGGTCCCAATGCCCGCGCGATCCTGAACGAGGTGGTGAAGGATGCGTTCCCGGAAACCGTGCTGAGCAACAAGCGCTTCCCCTGGCTCAGCTATCGCGACATCGAACTGGGCATGTGCCCGGTGCGCGCGGTGCGCGTGGCCTACACGGGTGAACTCGGCTGGGAATTGCACCACCCGATCGAGATGGGCCGCTATCTGTGGGATCTGCTGCTGAAGGCGGGCGAGAAACACGGGCTCAAACCCGTAGGCGCGCGGGCGCAGAACTGGCTGCGGCAGGAAAAATCCTATCGCGCCTTCGGCACCGAACTGGGCCGCGATGCCACCCCGCTGGAAGCCGGACTCGACCGTTTCGTCGATCTGGACAAGGAATTCCGCGGCAAGGCCAAGATGCTTGAAACCGGGATCCGCGCGAAATGCGTCACGCTGCTGATCGACGGGCCGGCCGACGCCGACCCTTGGGGCAAGGAGGCACTGATCCTTGACGGCAAGAAGATCGGGCGCCTGACCTCGGGCGGATATTCGGTCGCGTTCGGCAAGCAGATCGGCATGGGCTATGTCCGCCCCGATCTGGCCGAAGTGGGCACGAAGCTGAAGGTCAAGATGCAGTTGCAGGAATGGGATGCGGTGGTGACCGAGGACAGCCCGCACGACCCCAGCAACGCCCGTATCCGGCAGGACGGCTGAGGCAGGGGGCTTCGGCCCCCTTCTTCTTGGCGAAAATACTCCGGGGGTGCGGGGGCAGCGCCCCCGCGCGTCTGTCCCCTGCGGCCCGCTAGTTCTGCCGCCGCGCGGCAAGCCAAGCGGCCCATTCCGCGGGACCGCCCGCAAAGGCGTTCAGATCGACCGTTCCGCCGATGCCCGGCACAACCCCGGTGCCGGTATATTGCCAGAAGGTCCAACTCGCGCCCGGGTACCGCACCGAGGGGTGGTCCGCGACTGAGCGCAGCCAGAAATCATAGCCCCGCATTTGGCCCAGATCGTTGTCGGCCCAGAAATCCACCGTGGTATAGATGACCGGCGTGACGTGGTAATGCGCGCGCAGGATTTCCAGGAAGGTGCGCATCTCGGCGCGGACCTTGGCCGGATCGGGGCGCAGTTGGCAGCTGGGCGATGTGTGATTCCATTCGATGTCCAGCACCGGCGGCAGATCGCCCTTCACCCGCGGGACATTGCGGATGAACCATTCGGCCTGCTCGGCGGCGGTGCGGCAGAAGTAGAAGAAATGATAGCCCCCCACCGGCACCCCGGCGGCGCGTGCGGCCCGGGCGTTGGGCGCAAAGCCGGGGTCGATGCGGTCGCCGCCTTCGGTGGCCTTGAGCCAGGCGAAGGATACGCCCGCGGCCCGCGCACGGGGCCAGTCGATCAGCCCCTGATAGCGGGCCGCGTCGATGCCATGCACGCCGTGATAGGCGGGCGTGATCCCGGCCCAGTCATGCGGCGCGGTGTCGCCGAATTGCCCGGGGATGCCTTCGGCGCGATAGGCCGCAGGGTCCAGCAGGGCAGGGGCCATCAAGGTGCCCTGTTTCGGGCCGCTGTCACCGCCACAGCCCGCCAGGGCCAGGGCCAGGACTGCAATTGCCGAAATAAGCCGTGATCTGCGCATCGCATCCCCCTGTTTCGCCTGTGCAGCATCGCGCCAAAAAGCCCGGCTGTCACCAGACAACCGGGCCTTTTGGCGGAAACCCGCGAGGGACGAGCGGGCCTCCGAACTTCTTGCTTAGGGCCGCCCGAAATCGGCCGTGGTCAGGACACCGTCACCGTTCCGGTCGCGCATCGTGAACCAGCCATCGGTGCCTGTGATGAATTCGGCTTCGGTGACGGTGCCATCGCCGTTGGAATCAAACAGCCGCATGCCCTGCGCTGCGGGTACATCCAGCCCCGTCAGCGGATTCACCGGCCCCTTGCCCATGCCCAGCCCTTTGCCGGGGCCCTTGCCTGGCCCCATGCCGGGCGGCGGTGTGCCCGCGGGCAGGTTGTGACCGGGGCCTTTGCCGGCCTCCAGCTGCATCGCCTTGTGTTCGTCAATCCCGGCCAGTTCCTCGTCCGAGAAGGTGCCGTCACTGTCCTGATCGAACATCACGAAGATATTGCCGCGCTGTTCGCGGGCCTCGGCCCGCGTGACCTTGCCGTCACCGTCAAGATCCCATTGCAGCATGAAATCCTCACCCGGAACGAAAGGCCGGGTCTGTGCCTGTGCGAGACCGGCACAAAGGCTAAGGGCGGCAGCAACTATGAGGGCGCGTTTCATGGCCAGATCCTTTGCAATCATCTGATTGCATAAACGCGACAGCCCGCAACTTCCGCCGCGGGCCGTCAAAGTGCCGCAGGCTCAGCCCTTGGCGGCGGCCAGCTCATCCCAGCAGGCCAGCGCGTGACCGGCATACATCATGCCGGGGCCGCCGCCCATCTGAATGGCCATCGCCAGCACGTCGCCCAGCTCTTCACGCGTGGCGCCGGAATTCATCAGCGCTTCGACGTGGAACATGATGCAGGGTTCGCACCGCAGCACCACGGCCATGCCAAGCGCCACGAATTCCTTCTGCTTCACATCCAGCGGCCCGTTTTCCTTCACCGCTTTGGACAGCACGCCAAAGCCCTTCATGGTGTCGGGGATCGCTTTGCCAACTTCGCGCAGTTCGTTGCGCACGTCATCGAGTTTTGCCTTGTAGCCCATGGCTTTCTCCTGTTCGTCATCTGAGGTGGGTTGTGTCACGCGCGCCGCGTTGCGGCATTGACCTGCGTCAATTAACCGCTGGTATACAAATGTTTATCTGAGCCGGTCCGGGGCCAGGGCCGCGATCGTTTCGGGAGGCAGTGCGGGCGCGCGCCCGGCGATCAGATCGGCAGCCAGCTGGCAGGCGGCCGGTGCGGATTGAAAGCCATAGCCGCCTTGCCCGGCCAACCAGAAGAATCCCGGCGCCTGCGGATCGTGGCCGATCACCGGCGCGCGGTCGGGCGCGAAGGTGCGCAGCCCGGCCCAGTTCGCCAGCATCCGGGTCACCGGCGCGGTCACCATCGCCTCATAGCGCGCCAGACCCTCGGCCAGAACCATGTCGTCGGCAAAGGCGTCGTGCGGTTCCATCGGGTCGGCATCGGCGGGCGAGACGATCACCGCGCCCGCATCGGGTTTCATATACCAGTCTTCGTTGCCGCCAATGACCATCGGCCAGCCCGACACGTCATGCCCGCCGGGGGCGGGCAGCCGCGCCATCGAACGACGGCAGGGTTGCAGGCCGATGGGGGCCACCCCCGCCAGTGCCGCGATCTGGTCGGCCCAGGCCCCGGCTGCGTTGACGATCAGCCGCGCGGTATGGACCTGCCCGCCCGCCGTCACGGCCCAACCCGCCCGGTCCCGGGTGATCCGCGTGACCGGGGCGGCGGTGCGTATCTGTGCGCCCTGTGCCCGCGCCTCGCGCGCGAAATTCTGGATCAGCAGATCGGTGTCGATGTCCCAGGTCCGGGTGGTATGGCCCGCATAGGCCACGGTTTCGGGGTTCAGGATCGGCACCATCGCGCGGGCCTGATCGAGGCTCAGTTCCTCCAGCTCGAAGTCGTGCAGATGCGTCTCGAACCGGGCGCGTTGGCCGGGGCCATCGACGAACATCAGCCCGCGCGGGGCCAGCGTCCCGGAGGCCTGGAAATACTCGCCCGAGGCCTGCGACAAGGCCACCACCGCGGCATTGCCGTAATGCGGCGCATACAGCGCGGCCGACCGGCCAGAGGCATGGTAGGCAAGGTTTTCTTCGCCTTCCACAAGAAGAACCCGGCCAAGCGGGGCCAGCCGCGCCGCCGCCGAAACGCCCGCGATACCGCCGCCGATAATCAGAAAATCATGTTCCATGGCGGGACTGTGCCATGCGGTCGCGGCCAAGGAAAGGGGCTGTCCATGGGCCGGGCGCGGGCGTAGACTCGGCCCCGAAAACGCGTGACTCAGGAGGTTCCGATGAAAGTTCTTGTGGCGCTTGGTCTGTGCCTGGCACTGGCCGCCTGCGGCAACGGCATCCCGCTGATCCCGTTCATTTGACCAAGGCGGGGCAGCCCGCGATGCGCCGGGCAACAAAGAAAAAGGCGCGCCCGCGGGCGCGCCTTTTCATGTCCGATCCCAAGATCACGCCTGCAGCGGGCGGACCGAGATTTCCCCTTCTTCGCGCGATTTCATCGCGGCGACTGCGGCGATCGAGGCTGCGGCGGTGGTGAAATAGGGGATCTTGTCATACAGCGCCACGGCGCGGATGTCGCGGCTGTCGCTGACCGACTGGCTCGAGTCGGTGGTGTTGAACACCAGCGCGATGTCGCCGTTCTTCAGCCGGTCCACGATGTTCGGGCGGCCTTCATAGACCTTGAGCACCGCTTCGGCCTCGACGCCGTTTTCTTTCAGCCAGGCGGCGGTGCCGCGGGTGGCGATCAGGCTGAAGCCCATCGCGATCAGGTCGCGCGCGGCCTGCGCCAGCTCGGCCGATTTGTCGGCATCCTTGATCGAGAAGAACACGCGGCCTTCGGTCGGCAGCACGGTGCCCGCCCCCAGCTGCGCCTTGAGGAAGGCGCGCGGGAAGTTGCGATCCCAGCCCATGACCTCGCCGGTCGAGCGCATTTCCGGCCCCAGCAGCGTGTCGACACCCGGGAAGCGGGCGAAGGGCAGCACGGCTTCCTTCACCGAGAACCACGGCGTGTTCGGATCGGCCAGCGTCAGCGGATCGGCGAAGGGCAGGTCGGTTTCCGGACCCACACCTTCGGGGTAGGGCGCACGCTGCGGGAAGTTGGCCATCGGCTCGCCCGCCATCAGGCGCGCGGCGATCGAGGCGATCGCGCTGTCGGTCGCCTTGGCCACGAAGGGCACGGTGCGCGAGGCCCGCGGGTTCACCTCGAGCACATAGATCACGCCGTCCTTGATCGCGAATTGCACGTTCATCAGGCCGACGACCCCAAGGGCCAGCGCCATCTTCTCGGTCTGGACCTTGAGTTCGGCCACCGTTTCGGGGCTCAGCGAATAGGGCGGCAGCGAACAGGCGCTGTCGCCCGAATGGACGCCCGCCTCTTCGATGTGCTGCATGATGCCCGCGACATGAACGGTCTTGCCGTCGGACAGCGCATCGACGTCGACCTCGATCGCGCCCGACAGATAGCTGTCAAGCAGCACCGGGCTGTCGCCCGAGACCACAACGGCGGTGGCGATGTAGCGTTTCAGATGGTCCATGTCGCGCACGATTTCCATCGCGCGGCCGCCCAGAACATAGGACGGGCGGATCACCAGCGGGAAGCCCACGCGCTCGGCGATCTGGATCGCCTGCGCCTCGGTCGAGGCGATGCCGTTGACCGGCTGTTTCAGCCCCAGACGGTTCAGCAGGTCCTGGAACCGCTCGCGGTCTTCGGCCAGGTCGATGGCGTCGGGGGTGGTGCCCAGGATCGGAATGCCTTCGGCTTCCAGCGCATTGGCCAGTTTCAGCGGCGTTTGCCCGCCGAATTGCACGATCACCCCGTGCAGCGTGCCGTTTTCCTGCTCGACCCGCAGGATTTCCATCACATGTTCCAGCGTCAGCGGCTCGAAATACAGACGGTCCGAGGTGTCATAGTCGGTCGACACGGTTTCCGGGTTGCAGTTGACCATGATCGTTTCGTAGCCGGCCTTGGTCAGCGCGAAACAGGCGTGGCAGCAGCAATAGTCGAACTCGATCCCCTGACCGATCCGGTTGGGGCCGCCGCCCAGGATCACGACCTTCTTGCGATCCGAGGGCCGCGCCTCGCATTCCACGTCGCCCATCGCCGGGGCTTCGTAGGTCGAATACATGTAGGGGGTCTGGGCCTCGAATTCGGCGGCGCAGGTGTCGATGCGCTTGAACACCGCGGTCACGCCCAGATTGCGGCGGGCACGGCGCACCTGCGCCTCGTCGCGGCCGGTCAGCTTGGCCAGACGGGCATCGGTGAAGCCCATCATCTTCAGCGCGCGCAGGCCCTTTTCGTCCAGCGGCAGGCCGGATTTGCGGATCTGCACCTCGGCATCGACGATCTCGCGGATGCGCGCCAGGAACCACGGGTCGAACGAGGTGGCCGCGACGATGTCGTCGTCTGACAGCCCGTGCCGCATCGCCTGCGCGATCAGGCGCAGCCGGTCGGGCGTCTGCACCGAAATCGCCTTGATCACGGCGGCGGTGTCGGGCGCGCCGGGAATTTCGATTTCGTCAAAGCCGGTCAGGCCGGTTTCCATCGACGCCAGCGCCTTTTGCAGCGATTCGTGGAAGGTGCGGCCAATCGCCATCGCCTCGCCCACCGATTTCATGGCGGTGGTCAGCTCGGGCTTGGAGCCCGGGAATTTTTCAAAGGCGAAGCGCGGGATCTTGGTCACGACATAGTCGATGGTCGGCTCGAAGCTCGCCGGCGTGACCTTGGTGATGTCGTTGTCCAGCTCGTCCAGCGTGTAGCCAACTGCCAGTTTCGCGGCGATCTTGGCGATCGGGAAGCCGGTGGCTTTCGACGCCAGCGCCGAGGACCGCGACACGCGCGGGTTCATCTCGATCACGACCATGCGGCCATCGACCGGGTTGATCGCCCATTGCACGTTCGAACCGCCGGTTTCGACGCCGATTTCACGCAGCACGGCGATCGAGCCGTTCCGCATGATCTGGTATTCCTTGTCGGTGAGCGTCAGCGCGGGCGCGACGGTGATCGAGTCGCCGGTATGCACACCCATCGGGTCCACGTTTTCGATGGAACAGACGATGATGGCGTTGTCGGCTTTGTCGCGCACCACCTCCATCTCGTATTCTTTCCAGCCCAGCAGCGATTCATCGACCAGGATCTGCGCCACCGGCGAGGCATCCAGCCCCGAACGGCAGATCGCCTCGTAATCGTCGCGGTTATAGGCGACGCCGCCGCCGGTGCCGCCAAGGGTGAAGGCGGGGCGGATGATCGCGGGCAGGCCGATGTGCTCCAGATCCGCCATTGCCTGTGCGACGCCAGCGTTGATGTCGTATTTGCCATTGGGCAGTTTCGGCGCGGCCACGATGGTGGCTTTCGGGTTTTCGATGCCCAGGCGATCCATCGCCTCGCGGAACAGCTTGCGATCTTCGGCCATTTCGATGGCCTCGCGCTTGGCGCCGATCATCTCGACGCCGAATTTTTCCAGCACGCCCATGTCGGCCAGCGCAAGGCTGGTGTTCAGGCCGGTCTGGCCGCCCATCGTCGGCAGCAGCGCATCGGGGCGCTCTTTCTCGATGATCTTGGCAACGACTTCGGGGGTGATCGGCTCGATATAGGTGGCGTCGGCCATTTCCGGGTCGGTCATGATCGTCGCCGGGTTCGAGTTGACCAGGATGACGCGATAGCCTTCCTCGCGCAGCGCCTTGCATGCCTGGGCGCCCGAGTAGTCGAACTCGCAGGCCTGGCCGATCACAATGGGCCCGGCGCCGATGATGAGGATGGACTTGATGTCGGTTCTCTTCGGCATGGTGGACCCCTTGATTCTGTTCGGCAGCACGACAGGCGGAGACTGGACAGGCTCCGCGCAAATTGGTGGGGGTTATAGTCAGCCGGACGCGCGGCGCAAGGGTGAAAGGGGTCTTGCGCACGATCTGTGACGCCGGGGACGGTTGTGCCCGGGCGAAGCAACGGCCCGGAGGCCGCTTTCACCCGCGGCAGGGCGTGCAAATGCGGGGTCGCGCTTGACTTCCGGGCGCTCTCGCTGTGTATCGGGCCGACTGACGCCAAAGCCCGTTGAAAGGGGAGTCCGATGCACGCCTATCGCAGCCATACCTGTGCCGCGCTGACCGCCGCGAATGCCGGCGAAACCGTCCGCCTCTCGGGCTGGGTGCATCGCGTGCGAGATCACGGCGGGGTGCTGTTCATCGACCTGCGCGACCATTACGGCATGACGCAGCTGATCTGCGACGGCGACTCGGGCGCGTTCGCGGCGCTGGAAAAGGTGCGCAGCGAATGGGTGATCCGCATCGACGGCAGCGTGAAACTGCGCGACGCGAGCCTCATCAACCCGAAAATCCCGACCGGCGAGATCGAGATCTATGTCCGTGAAGTCGAGGTTCTGGGCCCGGCCGAGGAACTGCCGCTGCCGGTCTTCGGCGAACAGGACTACCCCGAGGAAACCCGCCTGACCTATCGTTTCCTCGACCTGCGCCGCGAGACGCTGCACAACAACATCATGCTGCGCTCGAACGTCGTGCGCTCGATCCGCAACCGGATGTGGGATGCGGGCTTCAACGAATTCCAGACCCCGATCATCACGGCGTCCTCGCCCGAAGGCGCGCGCGACTTCCTGGTGCCGTCGCGTCTGCACCCGGGCAAGTTCTATGCGCTGCCGCAGGCGCCGCAGCAGTTCAAGCAGCTGATCATGGTTGCGGGCTTCGACAAGTATTTCCAGATCGCGCCCTGCTTCCGCGACGAAGACCCCCGCGCCGACCGCAGCCCGACCGATTTCTACCAGCTTGACCTGGAGATGTCCTTCGTCGAGCAGGAAGACGTGTTCGCCGCGATCCAGCCGGTGATTCAGGGCCTGTTCGAGGAATTCGGCAAGGGCCGCCGCGTCGATGCCGACTGGCCGCGCATTCCCTATGCCGAGGCGCTGCTGAAATACGGCTCGGACAAGCCCGACCTGCGCAACCCGATCGAAATGCAGGTCGTGAGCGAACATTTCGCGGGCTCGGGCTTTGCGATTTTCGCCAAACTGCTGGAACAAGAGGGCACCGAGGTGCGCGCGATCCCCGCGCCCACGGGCGGTTCGCGCAAGTTCTGCGACCGGATGAACAAATTCGCGCAAGAACAGGGCCTGCCGGGCATGGGTTACATTTTCTGGCGCAAGGCCGAGGATGGCTCGATGGAAGCCGCCGGTCCGCTGGCGAAAAACATCGGCCCCGAACGGACCGAGGCCATTCGCGTGCAGCTGGGCCTGGGCGAGGGCGATGCGGCCTTCTTCCTGGGCGGCAAGCCCGAGGCCTTCGAGGCGGTGGCGGGGCGTGCGCGCAACGTGATCGGCGACGAGCTGGGCCTGAGCGACAAGGATTGCTTCAAATTCGCCTGGATCGTCGATTTCCCGATGTACGAGAAGGACGACGAGGGTAAGATCGACTTCTCGCACAACCCGTTCTCGATGCCGCAAGGCGGGCTCGAGGCGCTGAACGGCGATCCGCTCAAGGTGCTGGGCTATCAATATGACCTGGCCTGCAACGGCTATGAGCTGATCTCGGGCGCGATCCGCAACCACAAGCCCGAAATCATGTTCAAGGCGTTCGAATTGGCGGGTTATCCGGCGTCGGAAGTGGAAAAACGCTTTGGCGGCATGGTCAAGGCGTTCAAATACGGCGCGCCGCCCCACGGTGGCTGTGCCGCCGGCATCGACCGGATCGTGATGCTGCTGGCGGATGAAATGAACATCCGCGAGGTCATCATGTTCCCGATGAACCAGCGCGCCGAAGACCTGATGATGGGCGCCCCGTCCGAGCCGCTGAACGAACAGCTGCGCGAACTGCGCCTGCGCGTGCTGCCGAAAGAGGCCTGATCGGTCCTCACACGCAAGAGTGAGCGAAAGGGCGCCCGGCCAGACCGCGGCGCCCTTTCCTTTTGTCCGATGCTGTGGCGCAATCGGGCGCAGAAGAGGTGCCCCCATGGATTTTGCCACGCTCGCCCCCGTGCGGTTCGGATTTGGCTTGTCGCCGCGCGCGGCGGGGCCGCTGACCGTCCCCGAGATGCTGGCCGCGCTGCGCAGCGATGGGGCGGGCGCGCAATTTCCGGGCATGCAGACCGATGTCGCGCTGAAGATGCGGGTCGATTTCGTGCGGCTGAAACGGGCCGAACGCGATGATGAACCGGGCGCGGCCGCCGCGCTCAAGGCGCATAAGGCGGCCTTGCACGATGCGCTGGTCGACAGCCTGCAACTGGCGCTGGCGCGCGCGGTCGACGACCCGGCCGGGATGCGCGAGAGGCTGTTCGCCTTCTGGCGCGACCATTTCACGATTCAGGGCAAGCGGCGCGAGGATTACGCGCTGGCCGCCAGCCATGCCGAGGCCCTGCGCCTGCATCTGACCGGCAGTTTCCCGGCGATGCTGCGCGCGGCGGTGCTGCACCCGATGATGCAGATCTATCTGGATCAGACGTCCTCTTTCGGGCCCGGCTCGCGCGCGGCACGCAAAAAGCCAGAGCGGGGCTTGGGCCTGAACGAAAACCTGGCGCGCGAGGTGATCGAACTGCACACGCTGGGGGTCGGTGGCGCCTATACGCAGGACGATGTGCGCCAGCTGGCCGAGCTGTTCACCGGGCTGCGGGTGCTGGGCGAGGCGGGGACGCAGTTCAGCCCCGATCTGGCCGAGCCGGGCGCCGAGCAGGTTTTGGGCCGCAGCTTCGGCGGCGATCCCGCGCGGCTGGACGACATTCACGCGGTGCTCGACGCGCTGGCCCTGCACCCCGATACCGCCCGCCATCTGGCGCGCAAGCTGGCGGTGCATTTCGTCGGTCCCGACCCCGCCCCCGACCTGACCGCGGCGATGGCCGAGGCCTATCTGGGCGCGAACGGGGCGCTGATGCCGGTCTATCAGGTTCTGCTGGAACATCCGGGCGCGCGCGGCGACGACTTGTTGAAGGTGCGCCAGCCCTTCGAATTCATCGCCACCTCCTTGCGTGCGTTGGGGTTATCGGGGGCCGAGGTGATGGGCCTTTCGGGGGCAATCCTGCGCAAGCAGGGTTATTGGCCGCTGCGTTCGATGGGGCAGCAATGGCTTGCCCCGCGCGGGCCCGATGGCTGGCCCGAGGCCGCCGAGGACTGGATCGCGCCGCAAACCCTGTCGGCCCGGATCAACTGGGCGCTGAAGGCGCCTGCGGCGATTGCGAAAGAGCTGAGCCGCCCGCTGCCCGACGCGCGGGACTTCCTGCCGCAGGCGTTGGGGCCGCGGGTCACCGAGGCGCTTTCTTTCGCCGTCCCGCGCGCGGAAAGCCGGGCCGAAGGGATCGCGCTGGTGCTGGCCTCTCCCGAGTTCAACCGGAGGTAATGCCATGATTTCCCGTCGTTTCTTTCTGCGTGGCGCGGCGGTTCTGGGGTGCTCGGCGGCCGCACATCCGCTGCTGAGCACGGTGACACTGGCCGCAACGCCGGGCGACCGGCGGCTGGTGGTCATCATCCTGCGCGGCGCGATGGACGGGCTCGACATCGTGCAGCCTTACGGTGACCCGCTATTGGCGCAGATGCGCCCCGATCTGGCGGTCGGCCCTCAGAACGGCGCCGCCGATCTGGACGGGTTCTTTGCGCTGCATCCGGCGATGGCGGATCTGATGCCGCTGTGGGCGGCGGGCGAGCTGGCCTTTACCCATGCCGTTTCAACGCCTTACCGCGACAAGCGTTCGCATTTCGACGGGCAGGACATGCTGGAGGCGGGCACCGGCATGGATGTGCCGGTGGCGATGATCCGCGACGGCTGGCTGAACCGGTTGCTGCAATCCATGCCCGGCGCCCGGGCCGAGACCGCCTATTCCGTGGGGGCCGACGAGTTGCCGGTGCTGGCGGGGGCGGCGCCCGCGATGGCCTGGGCGCCGGATGCCTGGCTGAACCTGAGCGGGCAAGGCCGGGCGCTTTTGGAACATGTCTATCACGATGACGCCCTGTTTCGCGAGGCGGCGGCCGAGGCGATGACGATCACCGACACCCGGGCCGCCGAGGCGCTGGCCGCGCAAGACATGATGGCGCCCGCAATGCAGGGCACAGGTGCCGGGGCGCTGCAAAAGGCCGACGCGCTGGCGCAATTCGCTGCAAGCCGGCTGCGCGAGGAGACCCGGATCGCGGCGTTTTCGCTGACGGGCTGGGACACGCATCGCGGGCAGGCGGGGGCGATCCGTGGCCCTGCGGCGCGGCTTGCCTCGATGATCCTGACGCTGAAACAGGGGCTGGGCCCCGAGTGGGGCAAGACGCTGGTGCTGGCGATGACGGAATTCGGCCGCACCGCGCGGCAGAATGGCTCGCGCGGGACCGATCACGGCACCGGGGGCGCGATGGTGATGGCGGGGGGCGCGCTGCGCGGTGGCCGCGTCTATGGCCGTTGGCCCGGTCTGGCCGAGGTCGATCTCTATGCCGGGCGCGACCTGATGCCCACCGCCGATATCCGCGCCTATGCGGGCTGGGCGCTGGCGGGGATGTTCGGCGCCGACCGGGCCTTGCTGGAGGGCACGATCTTTCCCGGGCTCGATCTGGGCGGTGACCCGAAATTCCTGCTGTAACGCCCGACGCTCGCGCGGGCCACGCGGTGTTTTCCCATGTGTCACAGGTGATTGTGCCGCGCTGCGCCGCGCGCTAGCCTGTCTGCAGTACAGGGCGCAGCGGAGGGGGGCGGCAATGACGCAAAAGCGGTTCGGAGAGGCGCTGACGAATTGGATCGCGCCGCGTAGGCCGGATGCGACGGTCCTGGAAGGGCGCTATGCCCGGCTCGAACGGCTGGAGGAGCGTCACGCCCATGCGCTGTTTCGCGCCAATGCCGACAGTGACGCGATCTGGGATTATCTGCCCTACGGGCCGTTCGCCTCTGAAGTCGGTTACATGCGTTGGGTCAAGGACATGGCCGGGCAGGCCGATCCCTATTTTTATGCGGTTATCGACGCGGCCAACGGCCATCCGGGCGGCGTGATGTCCTATCTGCGGATCGCGCCCGAGTCCGGCTCGATCGAACTGGGGCATATCAATCTGGCGCCGGGCCTGCAGCGCAGCCGTGCCGCGACCGAGGCGATGATGCTGATGATCGGCTGGGCCTTCGACGCGGGCTATCGCCGGTTCGAATGGAAATGCGATGCGCTGAATATTCCGTCACGGCGCGCGGCCGAACGGCTGGGGCTCAGCTACGAAGGCACCTTTCGTCAGGCCACGGTCTACAAGGGGCGCAATCGCGACACCGCCTGGTTCGCCGCGATCGACAAGGATTGGCCCGCGCTGAGCGAAGCCTATGCAGCCTGGCTGGCGCCCGGCAATTTCGATGCCGAGGGACGGCAGATCGAACGCCTGTCGGACCTGACGCAGCTTGTGCGTGTCTCGTCCGACCCGGTGCTGGCGGCGTTGTAAAGGGCGTAGGGGGGCCGGTTCAGAACGCCGCCCCCGCCGCCAGACGCGCCTGCACCAGCCCGGAAAGCCGGGTGATGTCTGCCGCCGAGGCGCCCCCGCGGCGGGCCAGCGCCACCGCCGCCGTTTCCAGCGCATCATCATGGGCCGAGCGCGCGACCCCGGTCAGAAACTGCGCGACATAGCCCAGGGCGGCGGGATCATGCGCGTCGGCCAGAACCTCGGCCATGTGGCTCAGATCGTCGCGCAGGGCGATCGGATCGGGGGCGATGGTGTCGTCACTGACCAGATGCAGCCCGCTCGGGCGGGCCTCGGCGGGCAGGGTGGCGATGATCGCCTGCTGGAACATCGCAAGGCTTTCGACCGGTTTCGGCAGGAAGCCGTCGGCCCCCGCCTGAAGGGCCGCCGTTTCGGCCCCCGGGTCGCCCGAGGTGCCCAGAACCACCGGCACCGGCGGGGTCATCGTGCGGATGTGCCGGATCAGATCGGCGCCCGATCCGTCGGGCAGGCCCATGTCGACGATCACCACGCCGGGGCGATAGGTCTGCAGATGCCGGTGCGCCGAGCGCAGGCAATCGGCGCGCCGGATACGCGCGCCCGAGCGCAGGCACAGCAGTCGCATCGCCTCTGATGCGAAACGGCTGTCTTCGACCACCAGCACCGTCAGCCCCAGCAGGGGGCGCTGCGCGGTGGCCGGGCGGGTGGCCAGGAATTGGGTCAGGTCATCGGTCATGGGCATCACCTTGGCAGAGGGGCGAAAGGAATCAGGTCATGTCCGAGTTAAGCGCTGATTTGGCTAACAGAGCGTTAAGCCTCCCCCACGCGGGCCTTGCATCACGCCCCCCCGGCCCCTAAAGCCAAGGTCAGGAGTAATGGAGGCCCCCATGATCGGACGTTTGAACCATGTCGCCATTGCCGTGCCGGATCTGGCCGCGGCTGCCGCGCAATATGCCAATACGCTGGGCGCGAAGGTGAACCCGCCGCAGGACGAACCCGACCACGGCGTGACCGTGGTGTTCATCGAACTGCCCAATACCAAGATCGAGCTGCTTTACCCGCTGGGGGACAACTCGCCGATCCAGGGCTTCCTCGACAAGAACCCCGCAGGCGGCATCCATCACATCTGCTACGAGGTCGATGACATCCTGGCCGCGCGCGACAAGCTCAAGGCCTCGGGCGCGCGGGTTCTTGGCTCGGGCGAGCCGAAGATCGGTGCGCATGGCAAGCCGGTGCTGTTCCTGCATCCCAAGGATTTCAACGGCTGCCTGGTCGAGCTGGAGCAGGTATGAACCTGACCGGCGGCATCGTGCTGTTTGCCGTGATCTGGTTCATGGTGTTCTTCATCGTGCTGCCGATCCGGTTTCAAAGCCAGGACGAGGCCGGGCATGTCGTGCCCGGCACGCCCAGAGGCGCCCCGCATGAGGCCAATATCGGCCGCAAGGCGAAGATCACCACCGCCGTGGCCGTGGTGATCTGGGCGGTGGTGGCGGGCATTATCCTGTCCGGCGTGATCGGGATCGAAGATCTGGACTGGTTCGGCAGGTTGAACCCGCGCTGAGGCGGAAGCAGACCACAGGCCACTGAAACGGGCGCGCGAGGTTCCCCGACGCGCCTTTTTTCATGCGCGCGGGAATAAGGTGCGGATGCGGGCGTATCTGTTGGTATCACAGCAAGGAGTTTTGGTGATGAAACAGATCCTGATGAGTGCGGCACTGGTGCTGGTGGCGGGGATGGCCGCGGCCGATCCGGCGACGGTTGCGCAAACGGCAAAGGGCGCGACGCTGGTCGATGCCGCGGGGATGACGCTTTATACCTTCGACAAGGACAGCGCGGGCAAATCGGCCTGCAACGGGCCGTGTGCGGGCAACTGGCCGCCGCTGATGGTCGAGGCGGGCGCCGCGGCGATGGGCGAGTGGAGCGTGATCACCCGTGAAGACGGCAGCGCGCAGTGGGCCTACAAGGGCAAGCCGCTTTACACCTGGGTCAAGGACGCCAAGCCCGGTGACATCACCGGCGACGGTTTTCTTGACGGTGCCTGGCACGTCGCGCAACCTTGATCCTGAGGCGGCGGTGCCCTGCGGGGCGCCGCTGGCCGCTGAACGGAACTCGCCATGGCCGGAGCGCAGAAGCGACATGTGATCGAGGCGCAAATCCCCGCATTGCGGCGGTTTGCCTATGCGTTGTTGCGCGACCCCGAGGCGGCAGACGATCTGGTGCAGGATTGTCTGGAGCGCGCGTTGTCGCGCTGGCATCTGTTTCGTCCCGAGGCGGCGCTGCGACCGTGGTTGTTTCAGGTGTTGCGCAACCTGCATATTGACGGGATGCGCGCGCGTGCGCGACGGGGCCCGCATCTTGCCTATGACGAGGCGTTTTCACCCGCCATTGATGGCGGGGCGGAAGCTGCGGCGCATCTGGGGGATGTTCTGGCGGCGCTGGATCTGCTGACGCTGGAACAGCGTGAGGTGATCTTGTTGGTCGGTGTCGAGGATTTCAGCTATGCCGAGACGGCGCGGATCCTGGGCGTGGCGCAGGGCACGGTGATGTCGCGGCTGGCGCGGGGCCGGGCGCGGTTGCGCGCGCTGGTCGAGCCCGGGCCGGACAGCGGCGACAACGAAAGCGCAAGCGGGCCTGCGACGGGGGCGTCGTTGCGGCGGGTGAAATGACGGGGCAGCAGCAGATGGCGGTAACGGAAGACGACATTCAGGCTCTGGTGGATGGCCGGTTGCACGGCGCGGATGCGGCTGCCGTGGAGGCGGCAGTGACGCAAGATGCGGTGCTGGCGGCTAGGGTTGCGGGCCTGCGCGCCGACCGTGCGGCCTTGCGCGCGGCGCTGGCGTCAAAAGCCGCAGAGCCGGTGCCTGCGCGTCTGCGTGCGACCGCGCTGCGGCCAACGCGCAATTGGCAGGCAAGCTGGGGCGGGGCGCAGCTGGCGGCGGGGCTTGTCATCCTGGCAATGGGGCTGGGCGGCGGCTGGGTTTTGGGCAGGCAAGGGGCGGTTGGCCCCCAGCCGGTGGTGGTGGCGGGGTTTGCGCAGGCGGCACAACTGGCCCATGCGGTCTATAGTGTCGAGGTGGCGCATCCTGTCGAAGTGGGGGCGGCCGACGAAGGCCATCTGATGGCCTGGCTGTCCAAACGGCTGGGTCGGACACTGCAGGCGCCGGACCTGCGGGCGCGTGGGTATGCTCTGGTGGGGGGGCGGCTCTTGCCCGGCAGCACCGGCGCGGCCGCGCAGCTCATGTATGAAGATGCGAGCGGGGCGCGACTGACGCTTTATGTCGCGGCGGTCGAGGGGGGCGAAACGGCGTTCCGCTTCGCCCAGGGCAGTGAAGCCGCCAGCCTGACCTGGGTCGACGCGGGCATGGGGTTTGCGGTGTCGGCCGCATTGCCGCGCGCCCGTTTGCTGCCGATCGCCGAAGATGTCTATCACGCCCTGGCGCTGTAGCGCGTCAGGCGGTGGAAGATATGGGTGAAGGTCGCGGCCCCCAGCACCGGCACCAGCAGGTTCAGCAGCGGAATTGACAGCGGCACCGCCATCAGCGCGCCCGCCAGCCAGATCACCGTGCGGTTGCGGGTATACAGCGCCAGTGCCTCGTCGCGGTGCATCCGCCGGAACGCCGCCATCTGGAAATATTCCCGCCCCAACAGATACCCGTTCAGGGCAAAGAACAGCACGGGCGCAAACGGGATCACGAAGGGATAGACCATCAGCGCCAGAATGTTGGCACCGATGATTACCCCCAGAAAACGCAGCGTATCGCCGAAGCTTTCGGCCAGCGTCAGTTTGCGCACCGGGGGCAGGGTCGGATAATGCGCGTCCTCGACCACTTCGGCCACGTCCTCAAGGAAGAACCCGGTAAACAGCGAGGCAACCGGCACCATCAGGAACACCGAGGCCACCAGCATCAGCCCCAGCGAGGCGATCGAGAGGAAACTGTCGATCCAGGTCACCTCGCCGATCCAGGGCAAGGTGAAGGTATCGGGCACGAAAGCGCCGATCAGGCTGACCAGCCCGATATAGATCGCCACCAGCAGCCCGAGCGAAAGCGCCACGCCCAGGCCCAGCACCTTCAGCGCGCCGGGGCGGAACACATCGGCCCAGGCCAGAAGAAAACTTTGCACGATCATGCGTCTACCCAGGTGACAATCTGGTTCAGATCAGGCCGGGGGCGTTCAGGAGGGGCCACGGTTTGCGTGCCGATATGCACCAACCCCGCGATCCATTCCCCCGGTGCCAGCCCGAAGGCCGGCGCGGCAAAGCCAGGATCATGCGAAACCCAGCCCGAAAGCCACCCGGCCCCCCAGCCCGCGGCCAGCGCGGCATTGACCAGTTGCGTGCAGGCCGCCCCGACCGAGAGCGTCTGTTCGATCGCGGGCACCTTGTCGGTCGGGCGCGGCACGGCGATCACAGCCACACACAGCGGGCTTTGCGCGAACTGGCCCACGCCCTTGGCGGCCATATCGTCGGGAATGGCCTGCGCGCGGGCATATTCCGCCGCCGCGCCTGCCAACCGCTCCAGCGCGGGACGTTCCAGCACGACAAAGCGCCAGGGCTCCAGCTTGCCGTGATCGGGCACGCGCGCGGCAACGGTCAGGATTTCCTGCAGCGCCGCCCGATCCGGCGCGGGGCCGGTCAGGGTTTTCGGTGGACGCGACCGCCGGGTCAGCAGGAACCGCATTGCGTCGTCGTTGCGTTCTGCGGGGTTCACGGTGCCGGGGGCACTATCCATGGCTCTCTCCATTCGTCTGCCCCCCATATCGGTGGGCAAGGGTGCGATTGCAACGGTTCAGAGCCCGAATTCCGCCGCCAGTTCCGCCAGATACCCGGCCACCGGCGCTTGCCAGCGCGCGTCCGGCTGGCGCGCCGCGATGGTCGCGCCCAGCGGGTCCGGCACGGCGATGGCACTGCCCGACAGCGCCTCGAGCACGGCATGCCCGCAAAACGGCACATGCACCTCGGAATAGCCACCCTCATGGGTCATCGCCAGACGCCCGCCGCACAGCTGCCCGGCGGCCTCCATCGCGCGCAGGGTGAGCGCGCGGAAACCCTCGGCCCCCAGCAACATCCGCCCGAGCGGGTCCATCGCCGAGGCGTCGAACCCGCAGGCGATCACGATCACATCGGGCGCATGCCGCGCCAGCGCGGGCGCCACGATCCGGTCCCAGGCCTGCAGATAGCTTGCCTCGCCACAGCCCGGTGGCAGCGGGATGTTGAGATTGCTGCCCTCGGCCCCGCGGGTCGCGGCCCCCCCGGTATCGAGCGGGTAGTTCCATTCCTGATGCAACGAGATCGTCAAGACTTCGGGGTCGTCCAGAAACACCGCCTCGGTGCCGTTGCCGTGATGCACGTCCCAGTCGACCACGGCCACCCGCCGCGCCAACCCCGCAGCCTGTGCCGCACGCACCGCCACGGCGATATTGTTGAGCAGGCAAAACCCGTTCGGCCAGTCGGGCAGACAGTGATGCCCCGGCGGACGGCTGAGCGCATAGGCGTTCTGCGCGCGCCCCTCGAGCACCGCAAACAGCGCGGCCTTGGCAAGCCCTGCGGACAGGGCCGCAATCTCGTAGCCGCCCGGCCCGAAGGGCGTGCGCAGGCCCAGCTCGCCGCCGCCTGCGTCGGAGGCTGCCTTGAACGCGTCCAGATAGCTGGCGGGATGCACCCGCTCCAGATCCGCGCGGCTGGCCTCGGGCGCCGAACCGGCGTCGATCTCGGCCAGCAGCCCTGACACCCGAAGCAGGTTCACCAGCCGCCGCTTGGTTTCCGGGTTCTCGGGCAGGCCACCGCCCGGCTGCACGAAACCGCCCACCGGCAGGGTCAGGGCGTAATTGCCGCCGCCATGCCAGAAACTGCGTTCGTCGTGAAAGAAAGCGGTGCGCATCGGCCGAGATCCTTTTCCTGCGCGCCCGGGGGCGCTATGGATCGGACCATGACCGACCTCACCCACCTTGCCAAGCCCGGCGCCGAGATCGCGCTGCGGGTCACGCCGAAAGCCTCGCGCAATGCCATCGTGGCCGCCGGGGATGGTCTGCGCGCCTATGTCACCGTGGTGCCCGAAGACGGCAAGGCGAATGCCGAGGTGCAAAAGCTGCTGGCCAAGGCCCTGGGCGTCGCGAAATCACGGCTGACGCTGATCCGGGGCCAGAGTGCGCGGGACAAGGTGTTTCGCCTGGACTGAGCCGGGCAGGGGGCGCTGCCCCCTCGGGCCTGCGGCCCTCACCCCCGGGATATTTTCACCAGAGTGAATGACCGGGCCAGAAAGTTCCTTTCACCTTGCAGAAAATATCCCGGGGGAGGCCGCAGGCCGGGGGCAGCGCCCCCTGCGCGGCTATTTCCTGGTAACCTGCCGCAGACGGTAGACGCCTTCGGGCAGATCCAGCGCCGCGGCCAGTTCGCGCAGCTGGGCATGCGAGAAGGTGACGTGCTGCACGATGTCGGTCTGATCGTCGAGCTGTTCGACCACCACGCATTCCTCGAATGACTGGATGGTGATGTCTTCCTGCAGATAGTCGCGCGGATCGTCCCCCTCGTCGACGAGGGTGATCACGGTGGCGTCGAATTCGTGCTCGATGGTAAACATGGGGTGATGCTAGCGCGACGGGCGCCGCCGGAAAAGGGGGAACATTTCGGTGAGCGCGGCGGGCCCGGGCTTTTCGAGACAGGGGCGGGCGGCTAAACTGCGCGCGCGAATTTCGGAGGGGTCATGGCTGCGCGGATCTGGCGCCTGGGGGCGATTGTCGGGATGATGGCCCTTGCGGCCTGCGAGGCTCCGCAGGGGGCCGTGCTGTCCCGGCCGACGGCAGAGCGCAGCGCGGTCGAGCTGCCTTCGCCGGAGCAGGCCGCAGAGAATTTCGTTTCGGTCGTGCGCCGGATGGAGCCGCAGATCGAGGCTGAATGCTATGCGCGCACCCGCGGGCGCAATTGCGATTACCAGATCATGGTCGACGACCGCCCCAGCACCGATCCCAATGCGTTCCAGACCGAAGACAGGCAGGGCCGCCCCGTGGTGGCCTTCAATCTGGCGCTGATCGCCAGCGCGCAGAACCCCGACGAGCTGGCCTTCGTGATGGGGCACGAGGCGGCCCATCACATTGCGGGCCATCTGGCCGCGAAAGAGCAGGACGCGCTGCGCGGTGCCGTTCTGCTCGGCACTCTGGCGGCGGTTGCAGGGGCCGATGTCAGCGGAATTTCCCGGGCGCAGGATATTGGCGCCTCGGTCGGCAGCCGCACCAATTCCAAGGATTACGAATTGCAGGCCGACCGTCTGGGCACGATCATCACCTGGAATGCGGGCTACGATCCGTTGCGCGGGGCCGAATTCTTCCGTCGGATTCCCGACCCGGGCGAGACCTTCCTTGGCAGCCATCCGGCGAATGCATTGCGCCTGGATATTGTGCGCCAGACTGTCGCGGAACTGCGCGCCGGGCGGATCTGAGCCGCCATCTGGCAAAAACCGGCCCATGCTGGGGCCCTGTGACGGCCTGCTTGATCTGAATCATGGCTTCCCGAGGGTTTTGCCCCGACTTTCGCCCCAGTTTTACCAGAAGGGACGCGCGAGATGTTCGGAGCAAGAACGCTGAACCGCCATGCGGCACTGATGAACCGGATGGCAGAAGTGCTTGGGGTCGATCTGACCGAAGCGATGGCCAAGGGGCAGCTTTCTGGCGAAGGCTGGCGCGAGGCGGTCGTGCGCTGCACCAGCTGTGACGATCCGACCGCCTGTCAGCACTGGCTTGCCGGGCATGACGGCGACGAGGGTGCGGCAGAAGCGCCGGATTACTGCAACAACCGCCTGATGATGGCGCGTCTGCGTCAGGCCATCGAGCTGGAGTAACCGAAGGAGCGAGCAAATGGGTGTGCAGGGAAGTATTGATCTGCATTTCTGGATCACGCGCGGCATGGCGCGGCGCATGGGGGTGAACCTGACCGAGGCGATTCACGAAGGTTTGCTGTCGCAGGCGGATTTTGCGGAGATGATCACGCGTTGCCGCAGTTGCCCGGGGGCGCAGGGCTGTCTGGCCTTCCTGTCCGAACATCCCGAGCGGGTCGATGCTGCCCCGGACTGGTGCGGGAATGCCGCGATCCTGGGCCGCGCGCGCGCCGCCGCGCATTGAACGCAATCACCACCGACGGGCAAACCATTGCAACGCTCTGGCAAGGCGGTATTGCGTTCTGCATTGTCGGAATGGAAGTGGCAGCCCGTAGGGGAGTCGAACCCCTCTTTTCAGGTTGAAAACCTGACGTCCTAACCGATAGACGAACGGGCCACTTAACTGGCGCGTGCAAAGGTGGCAGCCCGTAGGGGAGTCGAACCCCTCTTTTCAGGTTGAAAACCTGACGTCCTAACCGATAGACGAACGGGCCAGCCTTGCAGCGTGGGGCGGTTCATACGGCAGCCCGGATGGCCGCGCAAGAGGTTTTTTCGCGAAATCCGCAACTGTCGTCACGCGCCCACGAAGCGCCTTTGCGACAAGGATTATTCGACGCGCGCGGCATCCTCCAGCCGCAGCTGCACCTTGGCGCGCCCGCCCCAGGTGTTGATTTCCAGCCGGCCCGCCAGATGAAACCGATTGGCGCCCGGATCTGACAGCACCGGCCCCAGGGGGCCGTCGAAGGCGCCGAAGCTGACCGCGTCGATCCGTGCGCCCATCCCGTCCGAAAAGGTGAAGCGCAGATGGTTTTCGCCGATCCGGCGGGGGCTGCGAATCTCCATCGCCGGGAAGGCAAAGCGCGGCGCGGGGGCGCCCTGACCGAAGGGGCCGGCCTTGTCGATTTCCTCGATCAGTTGCGGTGTGGCGGCGCCGGGCATCAGCAACCCGTCAAGCCGCAGATCGCGCGGGCCGCCCGCACCCGCGCCCTGCCGTGCCAGCAGTTCGGACAACCGCGCCATGGCGGGTTCGAGCTGATCCTCGGCGACGGTCAGACCGGCGGCCATCTTGTGCCCGCCGCCTTTCAGCAACAACCCCTCGGCCGCGACACGCTGCACCGCGGCGCCCAGATCCACGCCCGCGACCGACCGGGCCGATCCCTTGCCGATGCCGCCGTCCAGCCCGATCACCACGGCGGGGCGGTTGGTGGCCTCTTTCAGGCGGGCGGCGACGATGCCCACCACGCCGGGATGCCAGCCTGCGCCCGCAGCCCAGACCAGCGGCGCGTCAAAGCCGCGTGCCTCGGCCTGCGCCAGTGCCGCGTCGCGCACCCGGTTTTCGATCTCGCGCCGTTCGGTGTTCAACTCGTCCAGCCGGGCGGCCAAGGCCTCGGCCTCGGCCGGATCGGTGCAGGACAACAGCCGCGCGCCCAGATCGGCGGCACCGATGCGCCCGCCCGCGTTGACCCGGGGGCCAAGCAGGAAGCCCAGGTGATAGGCGCTTGGTGCCTGATCCATCCGCGCCACATCGGCCAGCGCCTTCAGGCCGGGCCGGTCGCGCCGCGCCATCACCTTCAGCCCCTGGCGCACCAGCGCCCGGTTCACGCCGACCAGCGGCGCGACATCTGCGACCGTGGCCAGCGCCACCAGATCCAGCAACGCCATCAGGTCAGGGCCCTGCACGCCCTCGGCGCGCAGCTGGCGGTTGGCCTCGACCAGCATCAGGAACACCACCGAGGCCGCACACAGATGCCCCAAGGCGCCGTCCTCGTCCTGCCGGTTGGGGTTGACCACAGCCAGCGCGGGCGGCAGCGTCTCGGCGCCCAGGTGGTGGTCAAGGATCACGACATCCGCACCCTTTGCCGCTGCCACCGGCTCGTGGCTGAGCGTGCCGCAGTCGACGCAGACGATCAACGAATGATCCTGCGCGAGCGCCTCCATCGCGGGGACGTTGGGGCCATAACCCTCGTCGATCCGGTCGGGGATATAAAGCGTCGCCTCGCGTCCCATCGCGCGCAGCCAGACGATCAGCAGCGCCGCGGACGACCCGCCGTCCACATCGTAATCGGCGAAGACGGCGATCTTTTCGCGCCCCTTCACGGCGGCCAGAAACCGGCGCGCGGCCTTTTCCATATCTTTCAGCATATGCGGGTCGGGCAACAACTCGCGCAGCGTGGGTTCCAGAAATCCCGCGGCCTGCTCGGGGGCGACCCCGCGTGCCACCAGAACCCGCGCCAGCGGCAGGGGCAGACGGGTTTCCTGCACCATCGCCTCGGCCTGCCGGTCGGCCTCGGACGTGGGACCGATCCAGCGCCGGCCCGTCAGGGAGTGTTCGACATTCAGGTAACTGCTCATGCCCCCTCGATACCGAAAAGCCGAAGCCCCCGCCAGTGGCGAGGGCCAGAAAGGGGGCGCTGCCCCCTCGGGCCTGCGGCCCTCACCCCCGGGATATTTCGACCAGAAAGAAGATGACCGCGACAGTCTTTCTTTCTGGCTGAAATATCCCGGGGGTCCGGGGGCAGGGCCCCCGGGGGGCGCGGATCACTTGATCGGGTTGCGATAGATCATCCGCCGCACCGATCCGGTTTTCGAGCGCATCAGGATGGTTTCCGTCTCGATGAAGTTCGGTTCGCGCTTCACGCCCTTCACGATCGAGCCATTGGTCACGCCGGTTGCGGCGAAGATCACGTCGCCGGTCACCAGCTCGTCGCGCGAATAGATCTTGTCCAGATCGGTGATGCCCGCCTTCGCGGCGCGGCCGCGTTCGTCATCGTTGCGGAACAAGAGTTTGCCCCACATCTGCCCGCCCATGCATTTGAGCGCCGAGGCCGCCAGCACGCCTTCGGGCGCCCCGCCCGAACCCATATACATGTCGATGCCGGTGATTTCGGCTTCGGCGCAATGGATGACGCCCGCCACGTCGCCATCGGTGATCAGCCGGATCGCCGCCCCGGTTTCGCGCACTTCGCGGATCAGGTCTTCGTGGCGGTCGCGTTCCAGGATGCAGCAGGTGATGTCTTCGGGCTTCACGCCGCCCGCCTTGGCCAAGGCCAGAACCCGCTCGGTCGGGGTCATTTCCAGGCTGACCACATCCTTGGCGTAGCCCGGGCCGATTGCCAGCTTCTCCATATAGACGTCGGGCGCGTGCAGCAGCGTGCCGCGCTGTGCCATCGCGATGACGGTCAGGGCATTGGGCATGTCCTTTGCGGTCAGCGTGGTACCTTCCAGCGGGTCGAGGGCAATATCCACCGCCGGGCCATCGCCGGTGCCGACCTCTTCGCCGATATAGAGCATCGGCGCCTCGTCGCGTTCCCCTTCGCCGATCACCACCACGCCCTTGATGTCGAGCATGTTGAGCTGGTCGCGCATCGCGTTCACAGCGGCCTGATCGGCGGCTTTCTCGTCACCGCGCCCGATCAGCCGGGCCGAGGCATGGGCGGCGGCTTCGGACACCCGGGCAAGCCCGAGGCTGAGCATACGGTCATTGAAATCGGTGGGGGGGGTCATGGGAACATCCTGTTTTGCGCGTCGCAAATAGGCGGCGACGGTGGGGTCGCGCACAGGTAAGCCCGTCCGGCGCAGGGTTACAAGACTGAGAACGCTAACACAGGGAACGATGGCGGCAGCCCCGCGCGGCGCGGCACTTCGCGGGCGGGACGCCGCTCTTGCAGGAACGTGGGCGGGGGGAAGGGCGGGGCTCGTGCCCGGGGCCCTCAGACCTCTTCGATGCGGATGGCGACGGGCTCGCCCTCGACCACATTGGTCGCGGGGAAGCGGGCAATCGCCACGTCGATCGCGTCGCGCGTCGTCTTGTGGGTGACGATCAGCACCGGCGCCGAGGTGTCCGCATGGCCATATTGGCGCATCCGGCTGATCGACACGCCCGCATCGCCCAGCACCGTGGCGACCTTGGCCAGCGCGCCGGGTTTGTCCATCAGCTGCAGGCGCAGGTAATAGGCCGCGGGGGCCGAGGCCACGGCGGCCACCGGGGTGGACAGGGTCGCGGCCGGCTGGCCGAAGGTCGGCAGACGCAGCCCGCGCGCCAGATCCAGCACATCGCCCATCACCGCACTGGCAGTCGGGCCTTCGCCCGCGCCCGCACCGCGCAGCACGATCTGCCCGACCGAGTCGCCCTCGAGCACGACCATGTTGGTGCCGCCCTGCAACTGCCCGAGGGGAGAGCTGTCGGGGACGAGGCAGGGCGTCATGCGTTGTTCCAGCCCGCGGCCGGTCATCTGCGCCACGCCCAGCAGCTTGATCTTGTAGCCCATGTCGCCCGCGCGGCGGATATCGTCGATGGAAATGCGCCCGATCCCTTCCAGCACCACATCGTCGAAACTGACCTTGGTGCCAAAGGCGATGGCGGCCAGGATCGCCAGCTTGTGCCCGGCGTCGATGCCGCCCACGTCGAGGTTCGGGTCGGCCTCGAGGTAGCCCAGCTGGCGGGCCTCTTCGAAGACCGTGTCATAGGGCAGGCCTGCGGTTTCCATGCGGGTCAGGATATAGTTGCAGGTGCCGTTCATCACGCCCATCACGCGGCGGATCTGGTTGCCTGCCAGCCCTTCGGTCAGCGCCTTGATGACGGGGATGCCCCCGGCCACGGCGGCCTCGAAGCGGATCACGCGGCCCGCGGTCTCGGCCATCTCGGCCAGGGCATGACCATGATGCGCCAGCAGGGCCTTGTTGGCGGTGACCACATCCTTGCCCGCGGCCAGCGCGGCCTCGGTGGCGGCGCGGGCCGCGCCTTCATGGCCGCCCATCAATTCGACGAACACATCCACGTCGTCCCGGGTGGCCAGGGTGACGGGGTCCACCTCCCAGGCGTAATTCGACAGATCGGCATCACGGTTCTTGGTGCGGTCGCGGGCGGAAACGGCGGTAATCACCACCGGGCGGCCGCTGCGCGCCGCCAGCAGATCGGCGTGACGCTGGATGATCTTGACCACACCGATACCCACGGTGCCGAGGCCCGCGATGCCAAGACGAAGCGGGGAAGCGGAAGCGGCAGTCATGGGACCCTCGTGGATTGGAATACTCGGTCCCTGTTAGCGCGTCGGGACGAGGCTTGCAACGCGGCTGAGGGTTCAGTTCGTCGTGTCCGTCGGCTGGCTGCGCAGCCAGGCAGCGCGGGCGCGCAGATCGGCGGCGCGCGCCTCCAGCCCGGGGGCGGGGTCTGGCGTCAGCGGCTCGTCCGTCAGCAACTGATCGACGGGCAACAACTGCGGATAGTCCTGCGTGCCGTTGCCGCAGGCGGCCAGCGTGACAAGAAGCAGGATCGGGGCAAGGCGCTGCATCGGCGGTCTCGGGGCTCTGGATTTTGCGCCACGATAGGGGGGAGCGCGCAATAAGGCCAGAGGGGCTTCCGGGTTTGATATTGAACAACTGTTCAGATAACGTGGCGCCATGGCACGCAAGACTGGCTCTCATTCCGAAATCACGGGTCCAAAAATCCGGGCCGAGGCGCAGAAACTCTTTGCGCGGCACGGGTTTGCCGCGGTGTCGATGCGCCAGATCGCGGCGGCGGTCGGGGTGCAGGCCGGGGCGCTGTACCTTTACACGCCCGACAAGGAAGCGCTGCTGTTCGACCTGTTGAAAACCCATATGGAAGAGCTGCTGGCCGCCTGGGCCGCCGAGCCCCGCGGCACCGGCCCGGCCGAGGCGCTGGAGGCATTTGTGCGGTTTCACATCCGCTTCAACCTGATCCGCGCCGAGGCGGTGTTCCTGAGCTATATGGAACTGCGCAACCTGGGGCCGGAAAACTTCGCGGTGATCGAGGGGCTGCGCAAGGCCTATGAGACGGAACTGGAGCGGATCTTGCAAGAAGGGCAAGAGGCGGGCCGCTTCCTGATCCCCGACACGAAACTGGCGACGATGGCGATCATTGCGATGCTGACCGGGGTCAACACCTGGTTCCGCGAAGGCGGACGCCTGAGCCGCGCCAGCGTGGAAAACATCTACTGGGACATGGTGCGCAAATCGGTGGGCGCCTGAGGCGGCGCCCACTGCCCAGACCGGATCAATGCGCGGGTTTGATGAAGGTGCCGTTGCGCAATTCGGCCATTGCGGTCATCAGCTCGGCCCGGGTGTTCATCACGATCGGGCCATGCCAGGCCACGGGTTCTTCGATCGGCGCGCCCGAGATCAACAGGAAGCGCACGCCCTGTTCCCCCGCCTGCACGACAATCTCGTCGCCGGTGCCAAAACGCACCAGCGTGCGGTTGCCGGACAGATCGCGGATGTTGACCTCTTGCCCGTTCACCTCTTTTTCCAGCAACACCCCCTGCGGGGCCGAGGCATCGGCGAACGCCGCGGCACCTTCGAAGACATAGGCGAAGGTCTTGCGGTAAAGATCGGTTTTCAGACGTTTCTTCACGCCTGGGGGGATCGAGATGTCCAGATATTGCGGATCGGCGGCGATGCCGTCGACCGGCCCGCGCTGGCCCCAGAAGCTGCCGGTAATCACCTTGACGCGGGTGCCGTCATCGTCGGTGATGACCGGGATATCCGTGCCCTTCACATCCTGATAGCGCGGGGCGGTCATCTTCAGGTCCGAGGGCAGGTTCGCCCAAAGTTGAAACCCGTGCATCTGGCCGCGCGCGTTCCCTGATGGCATTTCCTGATGCATGATCCCCGAACCTGCGGTCATCCATTGCACATCGCCCGCCCCGAGGGTGCCGGTGTTGCCCAGGCTGTCCCCATGCTCGACCGAGCCGGCCAGGACATAGGTGATGGTTTCGATGCCGCGATGCGGGTGCCAGGGAAAGCCCGCCTGATAATCCGCAGGGCGGTCGCCGCGGAAATCGTCGAACAGCAGGAAAGGGTCGGCCTCGGTCGGATCGCCGAAGCCGAAGGCGCGGTGCAGATGGACGCCCGCGCCTTCCAGCGTCGGGCGGGCAGAGCGGGTTTCAAGGACGGGACGGATCGACATTGCGGATCTCCGGTTGCGTTGATCCCAATCTAGGTCCGGCCCGGTCCCGCGCATAGGCCGCTGACGGCACAGCCGATGTGAGCCTGCGCACACAGCGCGCCGCGCCGGGCCCTGCGCGGCTGGTTCGATCAGGCTTCTATCAGGCGTTGTCGTCCCAGGTGTTGCGCATGCCGCGCGGGCGGGTGACGACGAAGTTGCGCAGGTGCAGGTTCTTGGGCAGGAACATACTGGACCAGCTATTGCGGCCATCAATGATCAGATCCCGCTCTGCCATGGAAAAGATCGGGTCGAAATAGGACGAGGTTTCGGTGATGACGGCGGTGTCGCCCATTGCCATGATCGGAATCCGATCGAACAGCGCCTCGATATTGGCTTGCGTCAGCGTCTGCTCCGAATCGGTTGCGTAGGATTCCAGCAAGGTCGCGTGTTTTGTCACCCCATCGCAGGGGTCCTTGTCATCGGCCCCGTCTGCCATGCATTCGATCAGCGTGATCCGCACCCAGGAGTCGTCGGTGGTCTTTGCATCGGTCAGGTAGGTGAAGGTGGTCTTCAGCCCCTGCACGAATTTCGGGCCGATCGCGGTATCTTGCCGCGAGATCATGTCTGCGATCGTGTAGGCGGCGCGCTGATGCAGGGTTTTCATGCGAAACGCTTCGTAGATCTGGAACGACAACGCATACCAGGTCAGCAGCAGAAGCGCCCCGAAAAGCCCTTCGATCGGCACCGAGCCGTCCGTGCGGCGCAGGAAACGGCGCAGAAGAGAGAACGTGGACATCTGGGCCTCCTTAGCTGCCAGCCGGGGTGCTGCTGGAACTGCTGGCCGTGGCGCTGCTGGCCTTGGGTTCGTTCACGAAAACCGTGGTCGTGACCATTCGGAACTGTCCTGCCGCATCGGTGGCAAGGGCGCGCGCCAGCGGATCGACCGAGGTCATCGGGGTGACCTTGAGGCAGGCGCGCAGCATCATCATCTCGTTGATGGCACCGGTTTCCAGTGTGACGTCGGGGGCATCCTCGACGGTGCGGTCGGTGCATTTGACCGGGTTGGCCAGCGCGGCTTCCCAATTGTCGGGGTCGATGCGGAAGATCTCGATCGTCAGGTCGCGTTCGCAGTCGTTCATGAAGGGCATGTTGGCGCAGACCGCCGCCTTGAGCGCATCGTGATCGGGTAACGATTGCGAGCCGGTGCGCAGGGCCCGCGTGGCTATGTCGACCCCGTGTTCAATCAGCGTCCGCTTCATCATCAGCACGCCAAGTTCGACCGAGGCGATCATAATCATGAAGAAGGCCGGCAAAAACAGAAGCGCGGGAATGGTGACGGCCCCGTCCTGCGCGTGGCAGAACCTGCGCCATGCACCAAGGCGATACGCACCTCTGCGATGCGTGGCGGTGGCGGTCGTGTGATCGTGCGGCGTCGTCATGTGTTTCGGTCCGGTTGCGCGCGTGGCGCGGTTAGTTGGTCAGCCTGAGGGCGTTGATCGAAGCCGCGATCGAGGCGAAGGCCGTGGTCATTTCGTTCGAGGTCACGTCGTAATAGGCGCTGAGCTTGGTCGCGCAGCCGCCCAGCAGCGGATCCACCTCTGACGGCGCATCGACGCCGATGGTGAAGACGGTCACGCCCTTGGCCTTGGCGGCCTCGCAGATGCGGCTCAGGTTGGTGTCCTTGTCGGACCCTTCGGATTGAAACGCCATCTCGTTATAGCGGGTGTTGGCATTGTTGTAGGGCACGCCAAGATAGTATTTCAGGGCATATTGCAGCGAGAAGCCCTTGGTCTTCCACAGCGTGTCGTAGGTGATGTCATAGAGCGTCCCGCTGTAGTTCACCCAGCTGTTCGATGCGAAGCTGTAATAGGACGGGGAATGCGAGGCGTCATAGTAATACAGCGCCTTGTAGGTTTCGTCCTTGTAGACGTTTCCATACCAATCGGTGCTGACGGCGTTGATCGAGGTCGCGCTTTTGCTGGATTTCAACCCCGAAGGCCCGCTGCGATAGGGCAGCTTGGTCGAATAGGACAGCGTGTTCATGCCGTCGGTCATCAGCACCAGCACCTTCATCGAAATGTCGGTGGCGGTCTTGTCGGTGGCATATTTGAACGGGCGGCCAGTCAGGTCCGACGACACCAGGTTCTTGTTTTTCAGCGCGGTCAGGATCGGCTGAGTGGCGGGGTCAAGCAGGGCCGCGCCCCATTTCGCGCCGAAGTCGATAGCGGTATTTCCGCCCGCCTTGAGGTGTTCGATCTTGTCAAACAGATCATCATAATCGTTGCTGAATGCCAGAACGTCGGCAAAACTGTAATAGTCACCGCTCTCGTCGTTGCGTTCTTCGCAGTTTTCGATCCCGGTATAGGTGTTGGGCCAGGAGCCGCGCCCGAAATAATCGTAGGAATCGCCGAACATCGCGCGCGGCAGCGTGCTGTCCGGGTCAATCACGGTCGAGGTGTAGTCGGCTTCGTGCAGATCGACGCAGGTGCGCAGCTTGGTGCCGCCGCTGGTATCGGTGCTCAGCTTGTAGACAGAGGCCAGATCGTCGCCCAGAACCACCTGCTGGTTGTAGGGAATGATCGAGATCGACAGCCGCCCGGGGGGCGCATCGGCCGGTTGCACCATGTCGAACATCGTCTTGACGAAGTTCTGCGCGGCGGGTTTGAGCAGATCGAGGCGGGTGATGTAGACCTTGTTGCGTTTGCTGCCCGTGGAATAGACGGTGTCGTTCATCGAGCCCGAAATATCCAGCACCAGCGAGATTTCGACGTTGCCGATGCTTTCCTCCGCGGTGGTGGCGGAGGCGGCCGTCAGCGTGTCGATCCCCACCAGCGAGCCGAAGATGGTGTTCATGTTGTCCTTGACGTTGATCACCACGCGGCGCCATTCCTGATGGGTGCCCTCGGTCACGATCGGATCGGTGTCCAGATCCCCCAGACCGGCCTTCTTGAGATAATCGAGCGCGACCGTCCGCGGGTCCAGCGTCTGGCGCAGCGAGGCCGATGCCAGGGCGGCGCGGTCGATGGTGTTCTGGATCAGCGTGCGGCGCTCTTCCTGACGCACGAAGTCGATGGCGATGCCGGTGCAGATCAGCATGATCAGCAGGATCTGCAGACTCAGGATCATCAGTGATCCCTCTTCGTCTTTCGCGAACCGGCGCGCGGCTTTGCGCGCCGTGGCGGGCAGCATGGCAAGGGGCGAAAAACGGGTCGGCATGGTCGTATCCCTGATCGAAGGCGGCGCCCGAGGGCCCGCGCAGAGGTCTATCCGCCAACTATGCCGTATCGAGAGGGCCAAAATGAGGCGAGGCTGCCTTTGTTCCGCCCTGTTCGTTGCTTGCTGGTTGCCAATTTGCGGGGCTGCGGGTCACCGATCGCAATCGGGAAACGGCGCCGCCATGATTTTGCCACAATGTGCCCTGTTCCGGGGCAGCAGCCCGCGCTGATTCGCAACGCCTCTGTCAGAAAAAGTGCTGATAAATTATGACCAGCGCTCGGGTCTCGACTCTGGCGCGGCGCGGGCCAATATAGGGGGCATGAGCCTGCCACCCGGATTTCTTGACGAATTGCGCACCCGTGTCCCGATCTCTCAGGTGGTCGGGCGCAAGGTCGTTTGGGATATGCGCAAGTCCAATCAGGCCAAGGGCGACATGTGGGCGCCGTGCCCGTTCCATCAGGAAAAATCCGCCTCGTTTCATGTCGATGATCGCAAGGGCTATTACTACTGCTTCGGCTGTCACGCGAAGGGCGATGCGCTGAGCTTCGTGCGCGAGACCGAAAACGTGGGTTTCATGGAGGCGGTCGAGATTCTGGCGCGCGAGGCGGGCATGCCGATGCCTGCCCGCGACCCGGTGGCGGCGCAACGGGCCGACCGACGCAGCGAACTGGCGGCGGTGATGGAAGAGGCCGTCAAATTCTTCCGCATGAGCCTGTCCACGCAGGCGGGCGCGGCGGCGCGCGATTATCTGGCGCGCAGGCGGCTGGATGCGGCGGCACAGGCGCGCTTCGAACTCGGCTTCGCGCCCGATGGCTGGCAGGGGCTGTGGGATACCTTGCGCGGCAAGGGCATTGCCGAGAACCTGATCCTGGGCGCGGGTCTTGCCAAGGCCAGCACCAAAGGCAAGGCCCCCTATGACGTGTTTCGCAACCGGATCATGTTTCCGATCCGCGACGCGCGCGGACGCTGCATCGCCTTTGGCGGGCGGGCGATGGACCCGAACGACAATGCGAAATACCTGAACTCGCCCGAGACCGAGCTGTTCGACAAGGGCCGCAACCTGTACAACCACGGACCCGCGCGCGAGGCCTGCGGCAAGGGCGCGCCGCTGATCGTCTGCGAAGGCTACATGGATGTGATCGCGCTGGTTCAGGCCGGGTTCGGCGGCGCGGTGGCGCCCCTGGGCACTGCGGTGACCGAGGATCAGTTGCGGCTGATGTGGCGCATCCATGACGAACCGGTGATCGCGCTGGATGGCGATGCAGCGGGCACCCGCGCCGCGTTGCGGGTGGTTGATCTGGCGCTTCCGCTGCTGGAGGCGGGCAAGGGGCTGCGCTTTGCGGTGTTGCCCGCCGGGCAGGACCCCGACGATCTGATCAAGGCCGAAGGCGCGGAGGCGATGGCAAAGGTGCTGCAAGCCGCGCGGCCGATGGTCGATCTGCTCTGGGCGCGCGAGATCGAGGGCAAGGTCTTCGACAGCCCCGAACGCAAGGCGGCGCTGGATAAATCCCTGCGCGCCGCGATCAAGCGCATCACCGATCCTTCGATCAAGGCGCATTACGGCGAGGATCTGAAACGCCTGCGTGCCGAGCTGTTCGGGGCAGGCCGTGTGTCGGGCGAGGCCGCACCGGGTGGGCCCGATTTCATTGGTGGATCGCGTCTGCCCTTCAGTGCGCGTGGGCGTGTCGGCAAGGGCTGGGTTCCGCCCGCCCTGCCGCAACCGTCGACCCGGGCCAGCCTGCTGGTGGCGGGGCAGGGCGACGATCTGGCCGAACATTTGCGGCAGGCCATGGTGATGGCGATTCTGGTGGCCCATCCGGCGCTGATCGCCGAGTTCGAAACGCAACTGGAAACCGTGCCGCTCAGCGATCCGGCGCATGACCGGCTGCGCACGCTGATGCTGCGTCACGGCCACGATACCCCCGAGGAAATTTCTGAACGGCTTCTGGCCGGGGCGGGCGCCGACCTTGAAAAGCTGATGGCACTGCCCCATGTGCGCACTGCCCCCCCGGTGCAAAAACGCAACGAGCCCGAACTGGCGCGGCTGTGCCTGGCCGAGGCGCTGGCCAAGCTGAAGGCCGAGCGTGCGGTGCGCGCCGAGGTGGTGGATGCGATGGAGGATCTGGAAGGTCTGGCCGACGAAGGCGTGACCTGGCGGTTGCGGCAGGCAGCCGGGCTGATGCACCGGGCGGGCCATCTGGACGAGGTGGACAAGCGCGCCTCGGTTCGGGCCCCCAACGGGGTCGAACTGGATCGCCACGAACTGGAGGAACGCGATGCGCTCTTTGACAACATCGACTATTCGCGCGGCGGCCGTGGCAGCCGTCGCAGTTGAGCCGGATTTGGGCGCCCGGGACGGGGCAATGATTCGCCTCTGTGATTCGCCCCTGTGATTCGATAAAACGGCAGGAAATGATTCGATCCTGTCTGAGTGCTTGAGCCACCCAAGCCCGACCCCAAGCCCGACCGAGGAGCGCCCATGGCCGCTAAAGACATCGACGAGAACAAGCCCGACACCAGCAGCGACGACGATACCTCGTTCGACATGAGCCAGGCCGCGGTCAAGCGCATGATCGCAGAGGCGAAGGAGCGCGGCTATATCACCTACGATCAGCTGAACGCCGTGATGCCGACTGATCAGGTCTCGGGCGATCAGATCGAAGACGTGATGTCGATGCTGTCGGAAATGGGCATCAACGTGATCGAGGGCGACGAGGCCGAGGAAGGCGATACCAACGCCGTGGTCGAGACCGGGTCTGGCTCGCGCGAGGTTGCGGTTGCAACCACCACCACCGAGACGCTGGACCGCACGGATGACCCGGTGCGGATGTATCTGCGTGAAATGGGCTCGGTCGAACTGCTCTCGCGCGAGGGCGAGATCGCGATCGCCAAACGCATCGAGGCCGGGCGCAACACGATGATCGCGGGCCTGTGCGAAAGCCCGCTGACCTTTCAGGCTATCACCATCTGGCGCGACGAACTTCTGAACGAAGACATCCTTCTGCGCGACGTGATCGACCTGGAAGCCACCTTCGGCCGCACGCTCGACGAAGATGGCGAGATGGATGAGCCGGTCGTCGAGGGGCTGGAAACCGAGGCCCAGCCCAAGCGGGCCTCCAGCGACGAGCCGGAACTTGATGCCGATGGCAACCCGCTGTCGCGTGCCGATGACGACGACGACGAGGACGAAGGCTCCAACATGTCGCTGGCCGCGATGGAAGCCGCATTGAAGCCGAAAGTGCTGGAAACGCTCGAAATCATCGCGCGCGACTATGCCACGCTGGCCGAAATGCAGGATCTGCGGATGTCGGCCACCCTGAATGAGGATGGCACCTTCAGCGTCGCCGAAGAAGCCGCCTATCAGAAGCTGCGCTCGGAAATCGTGTTGCTGGTGAATGAGCTGCACCTGCACAACAACCGTATCGAAGCGTTGATCGACCAGCTTTACGGCATCAACCGCAAGATCATGTCGATCGACAGCGGCATGGTGAAACTGGCGGATGCGGCGCGGATCAACCGGCGCGAATTCATCGAGGAATATCGCGGTTACGAACTCGATCCGACCTGGATGGACCGGATGATGGAGAAATCGGGCCGCGCCTGGGCCGCGCTGTTCGAGAAGTCCGCCGGCAAGGTCGAGGAGCTGCGCGCCGAGATGGCGCAGGTCGGCCAATATGTCGGCGTCGACATTTCCGAATTCCGCCGCATCGTGAACCAGGTGCAGAAGGGCGAGAAAGAGGCCCGTCAGGCCAAGAAGGAAATGGTCGAGGCGAACCTGCGTCTGGTCATCTCGATCGCCAAGAAATACACCAACCGCGGGCTGCAATTCCTCGACCTCATTCAGGAAGGCAACATCGGCTTGATGAAGGCGGTCGACAAGTTCGAATACCGCCGCGGCTATAAGTTCTCGACCTACGCGACCTGGTGGATCCGTCAGGCCATCACCCGCTCGATCGCCGATCAGGCGCGCACCATCCGCATTCCGGTGCATATGATCGAAACGATCAACAAGCTGGTGCGCACCGGCCGCCAGATGCTGCACGAAATCGGCCGCGAACCCACGCCCGAAGAACTGGCCGAAAAGCTGCAGATGCCGCTCGAAAAGGTCCGCAAGGTGATGAAGATCGCCAAGGAGCCGATCAGCCTTGAAACCCCGATCGGCGACGAGGAAGACAGCCAGCTGGGCGATTTCATCGAGGACAAGAACGCGATCCTGCCGCTGGACAGCGCCATTCAGGAAAACCTGAAGGAAACCACGACCCGCGTTCTGGCCAGCCTCACGCCGCGCGAAGAACGCGTGCTGCGCATGCGCTTCGGCATCGGCATGAACACCGATCACACGCTGGAAGAAGTGGGCCAGCAGTTCAGCGTGACCCGCGAACGCATCCGCCAGATCGAGGCCAAGGCCCTGCGCAAGCTGAAACACCCGAGCCGGAGCCGCAAACTGCGCAGCTTCCTCGATCAGTAAGAAAGGCGCCCCCGCACGGGGGCGTTTTTGTTTATGATTTCACAAACCACATTGCTGGGCGCCGCGGGCGAGCATTACGTCATGTCGCAGCTTTTGCTGCGGGGCCTGATCGCGGCGCTTGCCCCGCAGGGTGTGCCCAATCTCGATATCGTCGTCAGCGATGTCGAAGGGCGCCGCCAGCTCGGCATTCAGGTCAAGTCGCGATTGAAGAAGGGGAGTGACGGGGGCTGGCACATGGGGGCCAAGCATGAAAACATCCACAGCCCGACATTGTTTTACTGTTTTGTCGATTTCGGTGATGTGCTGCAGGATCAACCGGTGACATATATCTTGCCGAGCGCCAAAGTGGCCGAAGTGGTGCGGGAGTCGCATCGCGCGTGGCTCTCACGGCCTGGCCAGCGTGGGCAGGTGCGCAATGACAGCAAGGTCAGGCGTCTGGTTCCCGACTACCGCTATGCCTACGCCCCCGATCCCCCGCGCTATGCTTCGGGCTGGCTCGATCCGTATCGCGAGGCTTGGGATCTTTTGGCGCCGCGCTGACCATTTCACCTTGTCCGAAATATCTCGGGGGTGAATTCGGCAAAGCCGAAGAGGGGGCAGCGCCCCCTTTCCTCCGCCTGCCCCCCTTGCTAGGCTCGCCCAAACCCAGACCGGAGCCCTGCATGACCCGCCTACTTGTTCTCGCGCCGCTTCTCCTTGCCGCCTGTGTCGAGGGGATGACCGCCGATCCCGCCGCCCCGCGCATGTCGCAGGCGGGCACTTGTTTTGCCTTCGTCACGGCGCAGGCCGACGGCACCTATACCCTGACCACGGGGATCGGCGATGGATCGCGCACGCCGCCGGGTCAGCAGAAGACCGGGCTGTCCGCGAAGGCGGTCGATGCCGCTTTTGCGCAGGAAAACAAGATCATGCAGATCAATCCCGAATGTCTGGCGATCTATGCCAAGGATCGCACGCAGGCGCCGCCGCCTGTGCCGGGGGCCTGATCGCCTGAGTCCGCCGCGCCACAGTGCGCCCACCGCATCTGGTGGGCTCACATTTTCGCTACCCAAAAACTCGGGGCGCCCCTATAGTCCTGTGGATAAGCGGGGCGTCAGACCCCATATGAGGCGGGATCAGGAAAAAGGGGGACGCCATGCGCTGCCCGTTTTGCGGTAATGTCGATACGCAAGTGAAAGATAGCCGACCGGCCGAAGACCACGTTGCCATCCGGCGGCGGCGGTTCTGTCCGGCCTGCGGCGGCCGGTTCACGACCTACGAACGCGTGCAACTGCGCGATCTGGTGGTGATCAAAAGCTCCGGCAAACGCGAAGATTTCGACCGCGACAAGCTGGAACGCTCGATCCGCATTTCCATGCAAAAACGCCCGATCGAGCCCGAGCGCATCGACCAGATGATTTCCGGCATCGTGCGGCGGCTGGAAAGTCTGGGCGAAACCGACATCCCCTCGAAGGTGATCGGCGAGATCGTGATGGAGACGCTGGCCCGGATCGACACCGTGGCCTACGTGCGTTTTGCCAGTGTTTACAAGAACTTCCAGGCGGCGGACGATTTCGACAAGTTCGTCTCCGAACTGCGCCCCGGCAGCGCCGAAACCGAGTGAGCCCGGCGGACCGGCGCTATATGGCGCTGGCGCTGACGCTGGCGGGACGGGGGCTGGGTAATGTCTGGCCAAACCCGGCGGTGGGCTGTGTCATCGTCAATCAGGGGCGCATCGTCGGGCGGGGCTGGACCCAGCCGGGCGGGCGCCCGCATGCCGAACGGCGCGCGCTGGATCAGGCAGGGGCGGCGGCGCGTGGCGCCACGGCCTATGTCACGCTCGAACCCTGCGCGCATCACGGCAAGACACCGCCCTGTTCCGAGGCCCTGATCGGCGCCGGCGTGACGCGCGTCGTCACGGCGCTGACCGACCCGGACCCGCGTGTCGCCGGGCGCGGGCACGCGATGCTGCGCGCCGCCGGGGTTGCCGTGGACGAAGGGGTGATGGAGGCCGAAGCTCGCGCCTTGCAGGCCGGCTTCTTGAGCCGGATTACCCAAGGCCGCCCGTGGCTTGCGCTGAAATTGGCGACCAGTTTCGATGGCCGGATCGCGCTTTCGAATGGGCAAAGTCAGTGGATCACCGGCCCGGCGGCCCGGGCGCGGGTGCATGCGTTGCGCGCCCGCTTCGACGCGGTGATGGTGGGCGGTGGCACGGCGCGCGCCGACGATCCGCTGCTGACGGTGCGCGGCTTCACCCCCCTGCGCCAGCCGGTGCGGGTGGTGGCTTCGGGCGCGCTCGATCTGCCGCGGGAACGGTTGGCGGGGTCGCTGGATCAGGCGCCGCTGTGGCTGGTGCATGGGCCGCAGGCACCTGCCGAGGCGCGGGCTTTCTGGTCGGGGATTGGTGCCGAGCTGATGGAAATTCCTGCCTCCGATCCGGGGCTTGATCCGCAGGCGCTGTTGCAGGCGCTGGGCGCGGCGGGCCTGACACGGGTGTTTTGCGAAGGCGGCGGGCAATTCGCCGCCAGCCTGATGCGCGCGGGCCTGGTGGACGAGCTGATCGGATTCACTGCGGGTGTGGTTTTGGGGGGCGATGGTCGCGCAGCATTGGGGGCGCTGGAACTGGAGCAACTGACCGAGGCGCCACGCTACAGGTTGAGCGAAACGCAGGTTCTGGATGGGGACATCCTGCACCGCTGGCGGCGCGATTAACGCCGCCAGATCCCCGCGTGACCCGCGAAGAAGCCTTGCAGTTTTGCCAAGGTCCGGTTGCCCGGGCTGGGCCGTGGCAAGGGGCCATGCGCCAGACGCTCCACCACCACCTCGGGGGGGCAGGGCAGGCCCGAGGCCGGGTCGAAATAACGCGGATAGGCGATCAGGACGGCATGGGCGAGTTGCAGCAGATCGGGACGTGCCTGCCTGCGGTCAGGCGTCGCCCCCAGGTCTCGGGTCAGCCCCCAGCCCGCATAGAAGGGCGCGCCCACACAGGTGACCCGCTTGCCGCGCAAAAGCGCCTCGAACCCCAGAAGCGACGTCATCGTCCAGACCTCCTCGACCTGATCCAGCAGGGCGGCAGGGTCCGATTTGTGCAAGACCTGATCTGCATAGCGCAGCGCTTCGGCGTCGGGCACATGGCCTGGTCGCAAGCCGGCCTCGACATCGGGATGAGGTTTGAAAAGGATGATCTTGTCCGGGTTTTCGGCGCGCGTTTTGGCAAGTAATGCCAGATTTGTGCAAATCTCGGATGTGCCTAGCCGGATTGAGGCATCATCTTCGACCTGTCCGGGCACCAGAATGCGCGACCCGTCGGGCAGATCGGGCAGCGCGCCACCGATATTGTATTTCGACAAACCAGTCGCCCGGATCGCGGCGATCAGCCGTTCGGCCCTGGCGCGCCCGCCGGGGGGCGGCTCTTGCGCGGTCAACTCCTCCAGATCCGACGGGCGGGTCGGGTCGTAATAGATGCCCTGTGCATCCGTCACCAGAGACAAGGGCGGCACCAGATCGGCGCCAAGCCCGCGCGAGCGCAGGAAGCCGTCCTCGACCCGCAGCACGGGCACGTCGGGCGCAAACCCCTGCGGTTCTTTTCCGGCCCAGATCAACAGGTTTCGCCCCGTTCTTGCGGCAATTTCGGTGGCTTTTTCCGGGCTGCTGGCGAACCGTAGTGGCGTCAACTGTCCGAAAAACTGCTGCAGCGGGTGGTGTTTCCACAGACGCATGCCGCAGGCGACATGGCCGTTTCGGTCGGCGCGGAAGGCGCGGGTCCGGGCCTCCAGATGGTCTACCGCCTCTTCAAAGCTGCAGATCCGCTTGCGACAGGGGTCAAACCATGTCGGTGCGATCAGATACGCGGCGGCAAAAAGCTGTGCGCGGGTGAGGCGGCGGCTGCGGCGTGCGACCGGGTTTTCATCCTGCGTCAGGCCCCAGCCAGCGTAAAACGGCTGGCCAAAAACCCGCGGGCGGTGCCCGGCAAAGATCGCCTCCAGCCCCAGTTGCGACGAGACAGTATAGACCGCGATCGCACCGTCGAGCAATTTCCAGGGCGAAACGGGCGCATCAAGCAGGCTGGTGCGGGCGTCGCAATGCTTGGGGTCGAAATGGCCGGGGCGATGGCCGGCGCGGGTCTCGGGGTGGGTCTTGATGACAATGCGCGCGCCTGGATGCTCGATCTGCGCATAGGCCAGCATTTCACGGAAGGTGGCGGCATTGGCGCCGCCATGGCGGATCGAGGCATCCCCTGCGATCTGGTCGATCACCAGCACATAGCCGGGCGGAGGAGGGGCCAGCCTTTCATCAAAATTGTTGTATTTGGATAATTCCAATGTGCGAAGCCGGGCCATTCCGTCGCGTGCACGTTGCAAAACTGCACTGTCATCAAGCGCATCCGTGGCCAGTATCCGTTCCAGCCGCGAGGGGGTGACACTGTCGAAATGCACGCCTTCGGGGTCGATCAGCAGGCCCAGGGGCGGTTCCCCCCCCGCGCGACCCGGCTGGATCGAACGCAAGAAAGCATCCTCCAGCCGCACGATGCCACAACCGCGCCGGGCCGCCACCGCCTCGCCGCGCGCGGCATAGGGCGAACGTCCCCAGACGACCACACGATCGCGGGGCCCGGGCAGGCCGACCCGCAGATCCCAGCCCGCCGCGCGCAGGATCTGGCGCAGCCGGGGCTGGCGCAGAAAACCCGCATTATAAAAGAAAAGCCGCCGGGAGAGCCCCCCGGCGGCGCTATCGTCCGGTGCCGCAGGCATCAGTCGCCGATATTGCTGAGCGAATTGGCCGTGCCGACCGAGCCGGTCAGCGCCGACAGCATCTTTTGCCACTGCACATAGGGCGCTTCGGTCACATAGACCGTGTCGCCATCGCGGATCGCAAAATCGCGGGCCATGAAAATGCCGTTCGGCTCGGTCAGGTCCAGCACATAGATCAGGCGCTGATCGCCGATCAGGTCATTGCGGCCCAGAACGGCGGCGGCAATTTCGGCGGGCTCGTTGCGGAAAACGAAGACACCGGTCGGGTCGGCCAGATGCGAGCTGAGCCCGCCCACGGTCGCAATCGCTTCCAGCGCGCTGAGGGTCTGGGTCTCGAAGGGCACGCGGGCCTGCGCGCCGGTGGCGCCCAGCGAGGTGAAGGCGCGGGTGTCTTCCTCGACCAGGATCACGTCGCCCGGACGCAGGGCAATATCCATTTTCGGGTTGGAATACAGATCCTTGAGCCAGACGGTGCCAGATTTGCCGTTGCGCTTGACGGTGATCTTGGCGATTTCCGGCTTGATCGACACGCCGCCGGCACGGGCGATCATCGCCGACAGGGTGCGCGTCGGGCGTTCGATTGCGTAAACGCCTTGTCCGCCGATCGCCCCCATCAGCGACACGGTTGCGCCATCGCCCGGCACGCGCGCGACCGAGACCTGCGGGTCCGGGGTTTGCGCGTCCAGCTTTTCGGTAATCACACGGCGCAGTGCGTCGGGCGAATTGCCCGCGGCCTTGATGCGCCCGGCATAGGGCACAAAGATATAGCCCGCACCGTCGACCTGAACCTCGGTCAGCTGGGTCGCGTTGGCGCCTTTCTGCGCCAGCAGCCCGTCATCGACGTTTTCCCAGATCGTCAGCGCCAGCGTATCGCCCGGATTGATCGTGTCAGAGCCGACAACGCCCGCCCCCTGGAAGGCCGAGGAAAAGCCCAGTGCGGGCTGCACGGCGGTGGCGCGGGTCACATGGTCGTTGACCGAGACGACGAAAGCATCGCCTTCCCGCAGGGTCGAGCCCGCATAGATTTCGCGTTTGGTGGGGCCAGACCGCGGCAGACCGCAAGACGCGCTGCCCAAAAGAACGACGGACAGGCCCGCCAGCAGGGCCCTCCGGGATGTCATCGCTTTCACTGCTCGAGCTCCTCTTTCGGGATGCTGCTTTAAGTTTTGCCTGCAACGCTACAGAAAGACGCATAAAAAACCAAGTGGGCTTATGTCACGACACGCAACTGTTGCCGTGGTGCCGCTTTGCCTGCGGTCAGCGCATCATAGGGGTCTTCGGGGCTCAGCATCATGTCCACGACACCGCGCAGCAGGGTGCGCCGCCCTCGGGCCGAATAGAACCCGCCCGGAACCTGCGAGGTTTCCAGCAGGAAATGGCGGTAATCGCGATAGGCGCGGCTGTCGGGGCGGTCAGGGGCGGCGAAGAATTCGGGCAGTGGTTGGGCCGAAACGAATTCGGGCTTGTCGAACACCGCGCGGCCAAACGCCTTGAGCGGCAGCCCGTGCCACAGCACCTGTTGCGCCGCCGTGGAATTCACCGTCACGGCCGAACGCGCCTGCGACAGCAGCTGTGCCAGTTTGCCGCCGCGGACGAAATGCACCCGCCCCGTCAGCCCGTGGGCCTGCGTCGCCCGCCCGATCGCACGGGTGATCGGCGCGCGGCCGTCTTCCAGCGGATGGGCCTTGAACACCAAGTGATGATGGCGCGGGGCGCCCTCGGCAAAGCCGGCCATCACCAGGTCGATGAAGTCGGTCTGCGAGGCGAAGGGGCTGTGCATGCGGAAACTGGCGTCATGTTCCAGTTGCAGCAGCACCAGATGATAGGGAAAGCCACCCTGCTTGATGCGCCGGGTGGCCAGATGCCGCTCGATCATCTGCACCGGCATCAGCAACAGACGGCGCAGATAGAGCCGGAACTCCTGAAACACGCTCACCCCGCGATGCGGCGTGAAATTGCGATAGGAGCCGTTTTGCAGCATCACGAAGAAATGGTAGAGCGCGCCGTAGAACACATGGTGGCGCATGTCGCCCCAGCGTGGCGGGGCGTCGGGCCATTCGATTTCGCTTTGTGCCAGGGCTGCGCGCATCTCGGCCACCGACATGTCCATCAGCCGCGAATGCCCGTTCGAGCCGCCGCGTTCGTAGCTGACCCAATAGGGCCGCAGATAGCCCTCTTCGAACACATGCACCGTGACGCCTGCGGTCCGCGCCGCAGCAATCGCCTGAGCGTGGATCGGGCGGGTGTCGCCATAAAGCACCAGATCGGTGATGCCCTTCTCGGCGATCAATGCGGCGACCCGGTCAGGCCAGTCCTCGGGGCGGTCGGTAAAGGGGATGTAGCTGGCGCGATCACGCCAGAAGGTTTCGTCGCCCTTGTTGAAGCCCACGCGCCAGACAGAGCCGCCCGCCGCCTGCAGCATCGCGCCCAATTGCTGAAAGAACGGGCCGTGGGGCCCTTGCAGCATCAGGAAATGGCGGTCGGCATAACGGTTCATCACTGGTCCTTGGTTGCCCCTTCATGCTGACAAATTTCGCGCCTGTCACGCGATTTGCCGCATTTCGCATCGGGGTTCGGGCCTGAATGCGGCAAAATCACCGGGAAATGGTTCGCATCCGCGGGGCATTCTGTGCGCGAACGCAGCGGCGCGTGGTGCCTCGGGGCCTTGCGTGGCTGGGGCGCGCGGGCTAGGCAGGGGGCGGATAAAACGGGGGTGTCAATGTTCACCGGGATCGTGACGGACAAGGGCGAGGTTCGGGCGCTGCAACAGGCGGGCGACCTGCGCGCGCGCATCGGCTGCCATTACGACATGGGCGGCGTCGATATCGGGGCCTCGATCGCGTGCAATGGCGTGTGCCTGACGGTCATCGAAAAGGGCGCGGACTGGTTCGATGTGCAGATCTCGGCCGAAAGCGTGTCGAAGACCAATATCGGCACCTGGCAGATCGGCACCGCGCTGAACCTGGAACGCGCGCTGAAGGTCGGCGACGAGCTGGGCGGGCATATCGTTTCGGGGCATGTGGATGGCGTGGCCGAAATCATCGCGATGCAGGACGAGGGCGAGAGCACCCGCTTCACCTTCCGTGCGCCCGAGGCGCTGGCGAAATTCATCGCGCCGAAAGGGTCTGTTGCGCTCAACGGCACCTCGCTGACCGTGAACGAGGTCGCGGGCTGTGACTTCGGCGTCAACATCATTCCGCACACCAAGGCCGTCACCAGCTGGGGGCAGGCGCAGGTGGGCGACAGGATCAACCTCGAAATCGACACGCTGGCGCGCTACGTCGCCCGGCTGCAGGAGTGGAACGCATGACCCAACCGGTGGACAAGTCCGGCAATCACGAGACGCCCGGCCCGGTCGAGCAAAGCTACAGCGACGCGATTTCCTCGATCGAGGACATCATCGAAGACGCGCGCAACGGCAAGATGTTCATTCTGGTCGATCACGAAGACCGCGAGAACGAGGGCGATCTGGTGATCCCCGCGCAGATGGCCACGCCCAATGCGATCAACTTCATGGCGATGCATGGCCGCGGGCTGATCTGTCTGGCGATGCCGGGCGCGCGGATCGACGCGCTGGGGCTGCCCTTGATGAGCGCGCAGAACTCGTCGCGGCACGAAACCGCCTTTACCCTGTCGATCGAGGCGCGCGAGGGCGTGACGACCGGGATTTCGGCGCATGACCGTGCGCGCACCATCGCCGTGGCGATCGACGCGACCAAGGGCGCGGCCGATATCGCGACGCCGGGCCATGTGTTCCCGCTGCGTGCGCGTGAAGGTGGCGTGCTGGTGCGCGCAGGCCATACCGAGGCGGCGGTGGATGTCAGCCGTCTGGCCGGGCTCAACCCCTCGGGCGTGATCTGCGAGATCATGAACGAAGACGGTTCGATGGCACGGCTGCCCGATCTGGTGGGCTTTGCGCAAAAGCACGGGTTGAAGATCGGCACGATCAGCGACCTGATCGCCTATCGCCGCCGCTATGACAATCTGGTGCGCGAAAGCGCGCAAAGCGCCGTGACCTCGGTCTACGGGGGGGACTGGTCGATGCGGATCTATACCGACGAAACCCAGGGCGCCGAGCATGTCGTGCTGACCAAGGGCGACATTTCCACGCCCGAGCCGGTGCTGGTGCGGATGCATGCGTTGGACCCGATGACCGATGTGCTGGGCCTGAATGCCGAGCGGGTGGGCGATCTGGGCCGCGCGATGGAGGCGATCGCCGCCGAAGGCCGCGGCGTTGTCGTGCTGTTGCGCGAAACCGCGATGAAGATGGTGCAGCCGGGCGAGGCCAGCCCGCAAACGCTGCGCCAGTATGGGCTGGGCGCGCAGATCCTGTCGGCCCTGGGCCTGTCGAAACTGGTGCTGCTGACCAATTCGGCGCGGCCCAAGGTCGTCGGGCTCGAAGGCTACGGGCTCGAAATCGACGCGGTGCGGGAGTATTGAGATGGCCGGACATGAAACGCATTACACGCTCGATCTGCCGAAATTCGACAAGCCGGTGCGCCTGCTGATCGTCGTGGCGCCCTATTACAAGGACATTGCCGACAATCTGGTGGCGGGTGCGCGGGCGGTGGCGGCCGAGGCCGGCGCGGTGGCCGATCTGGTCGAGGTGCCCGGCGCGCTGGAGGTGCCGACCGCGATCGCGATGGCGGCGCGGATGGCCGATTACGACGGGTTCGTGGCGCTCGGCTGTGTCATTCGCGGCGAAACCACGCATTACGACACGGTCTGCAACGACAGCTCGCGCGCGCTGACGCTGATGGGGCTGGAAGGTGTGTGCATCGGCAACGGCATCCTGACGGTGGAAAACCGGCCCCAGGCCGAGGTGCGCGCCGATCCGGCGGGGCAGAACAAGGGCGGCGGCGCTGCTGCTGCGGCCTTGCATCTTGTCGCATTGTCGCGCAAATGGGCGGGCCGGAAAACCGGGATCGGCTTCAAACCGCAAGGTGAGTCGTTCCGCATCGCCGGGCAACCCGAAGGACCGAGCCGCGCATGACCGACGACACCACGCCCCCGACCCCCGATGACAAGCCGCGCAAGCTGACGCTTGAGGAAAAACGCCAGATGAAATCGGCGTCGCGGCTTTATGCCGTGCAGGCGCTGTTCCAGATGGAGGCCTCGGGTCAGGGCGTGGATCGCGTGATGCGGGAATTTGAAAGCTTCCGTTTCGGCGCGACCTATGACGAAGACGAAATGGCAGAGGGCGATCTGAACCTGTTTCGCCGTCTGTGCGAAGATGCCGTGACCTGGCAGGCCAAGATCGACCAGGCCACCGACCGCGCCCTGGTTGCGAAATGGCCGATCGACCGGATCGACCCGGTGCTGCGTGCGCTGTTCCGTGTGGCCGGGGCAGAACTTTCCAACCCGGCGACCCCGCCGAAAGTTGTCATCACCGAATTCGTCGATGTCGCACGGGCCTTCTTCCCGGACGGCAAAGAGCCGAAATTCGTGAATGCGGTGCTGGATCATATGGCGCGCGAGCTGCGCCCCGAGGCGTTCTGAGCGGTAAAATCCGCGACATAATGTTGCGTCACGGTGTTTTTCGGCGCGATGGTTGTTTGCAACGCTCAAACATGCGCTACATTGAATGCATCAGAAGGAGAGTCGTCATGCCGGAACTGGTGCGCCTTTATATCCGCAATGTCTTTATCGGGCTGGGCCTGTCGGTCGTGTTCGTGGGGCTGTTGCTGTGGTTCAACGTGGCGAACCTGTGGCATCTGATCTCGACGTCGGATGTGGGCTTCATCGCCGTGGCGCTGTTGGTCGTGTTCAACACCGTCGTGTTCTCGGGGGTGAATTTCGCGATCACCATCATGCGGATGGCCGAACCCGAGGATGGTTCGGGCGGTGGCAAGCGTGACGGGATTCCGACCGATCACGCGGCCCAGATGATCGCGGTGCCGGTCCCGGCCGAAGCCACGACCCAGCGGCGCAAACTGCCGCATTGAGCGCTGTCTGATCTGCAAGATCGCAGCCCTCCGGTTTCGGGGGGCTTTTCTTTTGTCTGCGGGGAAGGGTGGCGGAAACCGCAGCAGCCGTGAAGGCGTGAATTTCCCGAGAGCCTGACTAAATCAGGTGGGAGCCAGATACCGAGACCACGATCCCGGCAGAGCCAGCCCCCTCGGAAATGCTTATCGGCCACTGGAAAAGGGCCTCGCACGAACCGAGCAGTAACCGCCAAGCCCACAGATAGGCGGGCGAGGGCCGTTCGGCAAGGGGGCGCCGGGGCGATGGGCGCGGGGTTGACGATATCGCCGGTGCAGGGCTTGATCGCGCCACACACCGATCCCGTCTCAAGGAGTTGCCGATGCCTGACACCGACCCGCACACCCTGCCGCCGCGTCAGACCGGCGTCGGGCATGTGTTCGCCGCCGGGGGCTATTCACTGGGCGGTCTGACGCGGCTTTGGCAAGAGGCGGCCTTCCGCCATGAGGTGCTGGCCTTTGCGTTGCTGCTGCCGGTCTATATCGCCGCCGGTGCCCGGCCATTCGAGATTTTCCTGTTCATCGGGCTGTTTCTGATCCTGGCCGCGGTCGAGGCGCTGAATACCGCGGTCGAGGACATCGTGAACCGCGTCTCGCCCGAATGGTCCGAGATGGGGCGTGACGCCAAGAACCTCGGCTCGTTGGCGGTGATGTTCCTGCTGCTGGCCCACGGCCTGTTGCTGGCGTGGGTCATCATCACCTGACTGGACATTTGTTCGTGTTTCGTTCATGTTTTTTGACATGACGTTTCCACCGACGATTCCGCCCCTCAGCACGTTGTCCCCCGGTCAGGCACTGGCCCGGGGCGTGGCGCGGGCCTTCGATCAGTTGGGGCTTGCCTCGGTCGCGGAAATGCCGCTGCGGCCCCGGTTGCGTGCCGATCTGATGGCCTTGGGCCGCAAGGGCGAGATCTGGATCGTCGAATGCAAGTCCAGCCGCGCCGATTTCACATCGGATCGGAAATGGCAGGGCTATCTGGAATGGTGTGACCGCTATTTCTGGGCGGTCGATGGCGCGTTCCCGACGGAACTGTTGCCTGCCGATACCGGGCTGATCGTGGCGGATGGCTACGGGGCCGAAATCCTGCGCGAGGCGCCATATGCCCCGCTGGCGCCCGCGCGGCGCAAGGCGGTGACACTGGATTTCGCGCGCGTGGCGGCGCAGCGGCTGCAGGGGCTGCGCGATCCGGGGCGGACGGGCGCGGGGCTGCGGGCTTAGCGCTTGCCCTTCCCCTTGCCGGGTTTGCCGCCTGCGCCCATTTCGCGCGCGGCTTCGGCTGCGGCCATCAACTCTTCAGCGATTTCCTCGGCCTCTTCGGGCTCGAAATCGAGCGGCAGTTCCAGCCCGTCCCCCTCGACATAGATTCGCACCATGCCCAGAGACGTGGGGCCGATTTGCAGGTTAGCGGCGATGTCGCTTTGCTTGTCGATACTCATGGGGCCTCCGGTGTGCGGCTGGGTTCGGATTTGCTGGGTATCCCCGTTACAGCAAGGGTGCAACGAAAATGCGGGGCGCGCCATGGGGCAGGGGGGCGGAAAATGCCACATCCGATGCAATCGGGGCCTTGCAATCGCGTGGCACAGGGGCTAAATCGCGCGCAGTGCAGCTTTAGCTCAGTTGGTTAGAGCACCAGATTGTGGATCTGGGGGTCCCCCGTTCGAGCCGGGGAAGCTGTACCACTCATCAATCCCTTGATCGTATTTAGCCAGCCGGTTGCGCCACGATTCGGTGCGCATCTGGATGACTGGCGTGCTGCGAAGCCGAAAACGCACGAACCCGGTTCGGGCCAGTCCGGGGCTTCCAGTCCGAAAAGCTCACGCGTTCCTGATCATCTGGCGGCGGACAGTTCGGATTTGCACGGGCTCAGCCGCGCAGTCCTTTTTCCAGGGCGCCAATAACCTGTCGCAGCCCGGCTGTAAGCCGCTTGTCGCGCCGGATCATGAGGCCAAGGCTGCGGGTCAGGCGCGGCACCAGGGGCACGACCGCCAGTCCGCGGCTTCTTGCCCTGGTCACCGACGAGGCGGGCAGAATCGACCAGCCCAGCCCGGCGGCGACCATCTCTTTGATCGCCTCGACACTGCCAAGCTCCATCACAGGCTTGGCTGTCAGACCGGACTCCTGAAACCAGCGGTCTATCAACTGGCGCGTGTGCCCTGCGTCTTCATAAAGGACAAGCGGTCTGGCCGAGAGCATTTCCGCGGTGACGGGCCCTTCCGGCGCTTCGGTCTCGGGTGAAATGGCCATCAGGTCTTCTGTGAACAGCGGGGTGGTCTCCAGCGAGCGTCCGGCTGCGGGCAGGGTCACAAGCCCCAGGTCGAGCGCATTTTCTTCCAGCAGACGCTGGATGTCCGGGCTGTTTCCGGTGTGGACAGTGCATTCCAGCTCGGGGGTCCGGCGGGACAGTTCCCCCAGGATCGGGGGCAGCAAATATATGCAGGCGGTGGCCCCGGTCCCGATGCGGACCCGCCCGGCACTGCCAGTGCGAAAGGGCTGCACCGCTTCCTGGACGGCCTCCAGTTCGTCGCGGATCCGGTATGCGCCTTGAACCACCAGGCGCCCGACATCGGTTGGCCGGACCTTGCGCCCGCATCGCTCCAGCAGACGTGCGCCGAAATAGCGTTCAAGCTGCCGGATCTGCTGGCTGACGGCGGGCTGCGAAAGCTGCGCCTTCTCGGCCGCGGCGGAAAACGTGCCAAGCTCGACGACATCAATCAGGATGTCGAGATGTTGAAGGGCCAGGATATTTTTCAAAGTTTACCTTATGCTTTGTATAAATCGCATATCATTTTCTTTCCGTTCCGAAAATGCGAATTTGCCCAAAGACGATTGAGGAGCGCATCATGATTTCTGGCCAGAACCTGACCCTGCGGGCCTGCGGCCCGGACGACATTCCCGCCATTCAGGCCATCTATGCCGATGCGGTTCTGACCGGGACGGCGAGTTTTGAGCTGGAGCCCCCGAGCATCGCTGAAATGCAGGCGCGCTGGCAGAACATCACCGGCGGCGGCTATCCCTACCTGGTTGCGGTGCTGGATGGCGCAGTGGCCGGATATGCCTATGGCGGCGCCCATCGCGCCCGGCCCGCCTATCGCGGCAATGTCGAGAATTCGGTCTATGTGCGCAAGGACTGCCTGCACGCGGGCGTCGGGCGTGCATTGCTGCAAGACCTGATCGCGCGCTGCACGGAACGCGGTTTTCGCCAGATGATCGCAGTGATCGGGGATTCCGCGAATGCCGCCTCGATCGGCCTGCATCGGAGCCTGGGTTTCGATCATGTCGGCACGCTCCGCTCGGTGGGATGGAAGCATGGGCGCTGGCTCGATACCGTGCTCATGCAGCGCGCGCTCGGGCCGGGGGACAGCACGGATTTCGAGGGCTAGGCGGTGCTCATGCGGCGCACGGTCGCCGCGATCGGCCTGACCCAGATGGTGAACTGGGGCCTTTCCTATTATGCGCTTGGCGTTTTCGGGCCCGCCATCGGCGCCGATCTCGGGTTTTCACCCGAGCTGACCTATGGCGGCTTCTCGCTTGCGCTTGTGACGATGGGGCTGAGTTCGGACTGGCTGGGCCGCCAGATCGACCGCCACGGTGGCCGCGCGGTGATGTCGCTGGGCTCGGTCCTGCTGGCGCTCGGGTGTCTTGGGCTCAGCCAGTCCCACGCAGCCCCCCTCTACCTTGCAAGCTGGCTGGTTCTGGGCCTCAGCATGCGGATGTGTCTGTATGAGGCGGCCTTTGCCGCGCTGGTCCAGGTCGGCGGCAGTGCCGCGCGCCTGGCGCTGTCGCAGATCACCTTGCTGGGCGGTTTGGCCTCGACGGTCTTCTGGCCCTTCGGGCATCTGCTGCAGGAAACGATCGGGTGGCGAAACGGCATGATGGTCTATGCCGGCATCGCCCTGACGATGATCCCGCTTTACCGGATGCTTGCCGCGCCCGGGGCCGCGGAGGCCCGCACCGGCCCGCCGCCCGGGCCGGCCCGGATCGCGCCGGAGCAACGGTTTGCGGCACTGCTGTTCGCCGCGATGGTCGCCGCCACGGCCTTTCTCAGCTCCGGCCTTTCCGCGCATCTGATCGGGCTGCTTTCCGAGCGCGGCCTTTCGGTCGAGGCTGCCGTTTCGTTCGCGGCCCTGCCCGGCATCGCGCAGTCCACGGCACGTCTTGCCGAAATCGTCTTCGGTCGCTGGCTCGATCCCAGGCGGCTGGCTCTTCTTGCGTCCGGGCTGCTGACGCTGGGGATGCTGGCGGGGTTCGGTATCGCGGGGGCAGGGGTGTCCGCAGTGGTCTTCGTGCTGGCCTATGGCGCGGGCAACGGTCTGTTGACCATCACGCGAGGCAGCCTGCCGCTGGCGCTGTTCCCGGTCCGTGACTATGCGGTGATTGCCGGGCGCCTGATCGGCCCTTCCTTCTTTGGTGCCGCTGCCGCCCCGATCACATATGCCGCCCTCATCGACAGCTATGGCACGCAAGCGGCGATGGGGTTGAGTGCGCTGCTTGCCATGATCGCGACCGGGTGCGCCTGGGGGCTGTATCACCTGCGCAAAACACATCTGTAGCCCTGCGCCGCGCGGGACAAGGCCGTCCTTGTGCAATCGCGGCGGGGCTTTGCCCCGCCGCCTGCAGTCTTACCACGCCTGAACGGTCGGCCCGACCGTCAGTTCGCTCACATTGGTATCGGCCGGTTGTTCGATGGCGAAGGCAACGACATTGGCGATCCGGTCGGGTGTGATGCCGACCTGGGCATAGAGTGCAGCCATGCCCTCGGCGGTGCCCTTGTCGCTGATCGTATGCAGCAGTTCGGTGTTGATCGCGGCCGGATAGATCGTCGCGGTGCGGATATTCGTGCCTTCCATCGCAGATTCCATGCGCAGAACCTCGATGAAGCTGCGCACGAACCATTTGGTGCCGCCATAGACCGCTGCGGCCGGATAGGCCTTGAGCCCCGCAACCGAGGATGTTGCGATCACATGGCCCGATTTCTGCGCGGTGAACTCCGGCAGCACGGCGGCCACACCATTCAACACGCCTTTGATGTTGATATCGACCATCTCGTGCCACTCGTCGGTTTTCAGCGCCGACAGCGGCGAGCTGGGCATGATGCCGGCATTGAGGAAGATCACGTCGACGCGCCCGAACGTGTCTTTGGCGAGCTTCACAATGGCGTCGTTATCGGCCTGTTTGGTGACGTCGAGCACCTGCCAGATCGCCTCGCCGCCCGCGGCGCGGATCTCGTCGGCGAGGGCCTGGAGCTTGTCTTCGCGCCGCGCGCCAAGAACGACCTTGGCCCCTTTTGCAGCAAGCAGCTTCGCGGTGGCCGCACCGATGCCCGATGATGCGCCGGTAATGATGATGACCTTGTCTTTCATGTCGGTTTCCTTTGTGGGGTGAGGGGTTTCAGTCGATCAGCGTCAGACCGGGGGGCGGTCCGCAGTGGCGCGATGCCCCCCCGCCATCGGCCCGCGCCGGGGCGTTGATCCCTGCTCAGCCGAGGTAATCGGCCTCGCAGACCGGCTCCATCCAGGTGACGGCGACACCGTCGATCGCCTCCTGAACGGCGATATGGCTCATCGCGACATCGGGGGCGGCCCCATGCCAGTGTTTCTCGCCGGCGGGAAACCAGACCACGTCTCCGGGCCGGATGTCCTCGACCGGGCCACCTGCGCGCTGCACCCGGCCGCGTCCCGCCGTTACGATCAGGGTCTGCCCCGCCGGGTGGGTGTGCCAGGCGGTGCGGGCGCCGGGTTCGAAGGTGACGGCCGCGCCAGCCGCGCGTCCCGGGGCTTCGGCCTGAAACAACGGGTCGATCCGCACGGTGCCGGTGAACCACGCGTCCGGCCCCCTGACCGAAGGATTCGTGCCTGCACGGATGATTTCCATGATCTGCCTCCGTTCGTCGGTTTGCCATGGTTGTTATATGGCTTTCCGGGACTTATTGATTATAGGCAAAAGATTGCTTGAACTTATCGACCAAAGCCATGAATGGGGCCGCCATGTCACAAACCGATTTCAATGACCTGATGTGGTTTCTGGCCGTTGCGGAAGAGGGCAGCTTCACCCGGGCGGCGGCGAAGCTCGGGGTGGTGCAATCGACGCTGAGCCACCGGATCAAGCGGCTGGAAACGCGCATGGGCATACGGCTGCTGGCACGCACGACCCGTTCGGTCGCGACAACCGAGGCGGGCGAGCGGTTGCGACGGTCGCTGGCGCCTCGGGTAAGCGAGATCGAGGAGGAAATCGCGGCCCTGATGGAACTGCGCGACAAGCCTGCGGGCTCGGTCCGGATCACGCTTTCGCATCATGCGCTGACACAGCTGATCTGGCCCAAGCTGCGGCCGGTGCTGCGCGATTACCCCGACATCAGGCTGGAACTGAACGTCGATGGCGGGTTTCGCAACATTGTCGAGGACGGTTTCGATGCGGGGATACGGCTGGGCGAGAGCGTCGAACATGACATGATCGCGCTGCGTGTCGGCCCCGACTGGCGGCTCGTTGCGGTGGCGGCGCCGGCCTATCTGGCGGTGCATGGGCGGCCCGAGCATCCGCAGGATCTGCTCGGGCATGAGTGCATCAACCGGCGGCTGGTGACGGCGGGCGGGCTTTATGCCTGGGAATTCGAAAAGGATGGCAAAGAGTTGCGGGTGCGTGTCGAGGGGCGGCTCACGCTCAATGATGATGCGACAATGGTCGGGGCCGCACTCGATGGGGTGGGCATCGCCTATGTCCCCGAGGATATGGTCGCGGCGCAGCTGGCAAGCGGCAAGCTGGTTTTGTTGCTTGACGACTGGTCGCCGCGCTTCGCGGGCTATCACATCTATTATCCAAGCCGTCACCAGAACCTGCCCGCCTTCAAGGCGGTCGTGAACGCGCTAAGGCACTGATCCGCCCCTCGGGGCCTGTCGTGGCGGTTCAGGCAGGCTCAGCCCACGACGATGATCTTCGACACGAGTTCCGCGGTATTGCGCGCGCCGAGCTTCTTCATCAGGCGGGCGCGATGCACCTCGACCGTGCGATGCGAGATCCCCAGGCTCAGCCCGATTTCCTTGCAGGTGCGCCCGTTCACCACATGGCGGGCGATGTCCTGCTCGCGCGGGGTCAGCTCGACCGAGCGTTCGACCCGTTCCGCCGCGCGCTCGAAGGCCCAGATCGTCAGGGCGAACGGATCGGCGGGGCTCAGCGTGACACCGCGCGCCCGCATCCAGCAGATCGTGCCATCGGCAAGTTGCATGAACCGCTGATCTTCGTAATTCGGATGGTTGGCCAACGCCTTGATCGCCCGCGCACCGATCAGGCTGAAATCGGCATGGCTGGGATAAAGCAGCCGCATCGACTGCCCTTCCAGGGCTGCAGCCGGGTGCCCGAACAGCGCCTGTGCCGCGCGATTGGCATGCAGGATCTGGCGGTGCGCCAGGATGACCTGCGCAATGGGCGAGTCGAGGAAACCAAGCTCGGTCAGGGTCGGGGCGGTGCTCATGGCGCAAGTATAACGCAAGGAAATGCGCTGCCTATACGTATCGGACTACGTAGGACTACGCATACGTAGTTTTCCCAATATCGTGGCCCGCCCGCTGCGGGCATTCTGGCACAAAGAGGAGAACACCATGACCGGCATTCACATCGTGGGCAGCGGGCATACCGCCTTTGGGCGGTTCGATGCGCGCAGCCTGGAAGACCTGATCGTCGAGGCCACGCGCGAGGCGCTGACCGAGGCGGGGCTGGGCGGCGCCGATATCGACGCGGTCTATCTGGGGCACTTCAACGCGGGGATGTCGAATGACGGGTTCGCCTCGTCTTTGGTGCATCAGGCCGATGACGGCCTGCGCTTCAAACCCGCGACGCGGGTTGAAAACGCCTGTGCCTCGGGGTCAGCTGCGCTTTATGCCGGGATGAATGCCATTCGTGCGGGGCAGGCCAGGCGCGTGCTGGTCGTGGGTGTCGAAAAGATGACCCACCGCACCACGCCCGAGGTCACCGCATCGCTGGGCCGCGCGGGCTATCAGGGTGATCCGGCCGAGGCGGGGCTCAGCTTCCCGCAGGTCTTTGCGCTGGCCGCCCGGGCCTATGCCGAACGCTACAGCGACCCGATGGAGGCGATGGCGCGGATCGCCGCCAAGAACCACACCAACGCGCTGGCCAACCCGCTGGCGCAGATGCGCCGCGATCTGAGCTTCGATCAATGCAACGCGGTGTCCGACAAGAACCCGCTGATCGCACCGCCGCTGCGGCTGTCGGATTGCTCGCTGATCTCGGACGGGGCCGCCGCGGTGGTGCTGAGCAATGATCCGGGCGCGCATGCCCGCAGCGCGCATATTCGCGCGGCCGCGCAAGTATCGGATTTCCTGCCGATGTCGCGCCACGATCTGCTGGCTTTCGAGGGCCCCAAACGCGCCGTGGCGCAGGCCTATGCGCAGGCCGGCATCACCGTGGATGACGTGGGCTTTGCCGAGGTGCACGACTGTTTCACCATCGCCGAACTGTTGATGTACGAGGCACTGGGTCTGTGCGCGGCGGGGCAGGGCGCGGCGCTGCTGCAGGATGGGTCGGTCCATCGCGGCGGGCGCTGCCCGGTCAACCTGTCGGGCGGGCTCAAGGCCAAGGGCCATCCGGTCGGGGCGACCGGCGTGTCGATGCATGCGCTCGGCTATCGGCAACTGACCGGCACCGCCGGCGGTATCCAGATCGACGATCCGCGGATCGGTGTGGTCCTCAACATGGGTGGCGCGGCGGTGGCGAACTATGCCACCGTGCTGGAGACGGGGCGCGCCTGATCGCCGCCCTCTTGGCCACACATTTGCGATATGACTATGGGAGTGAGGGTTATGAAGAAGGTTTACGGCACGGCGTCGGAGGCTCTGGATGGGCTTTTGTTCGACGGCATGACGATGGCGGCGGGCGGGTTCGGGCTGTGCGGCATTCCTGAACTGCTGATCGACGCGCTGGTGGCCAGCGGCGTGAAGGACATCACGATCGCCTCGAACAACTGCGGGGTTGACGGGTTCGGTCTGGGCAAATTGCTGGACACGCGGCAGATCAAGAAGATGATCTCGTCCTATGTCGGCGAGAACGCGGAATTCATGCGCCAGTATCTGTCGGGCGAACTGGAGCTGGAATTCAACCCGCAGGGCACGCTGGCCGAACGGATGCGCGCGGGCGGCGCGGGGATTCCGGGCTTCTACACCAAGACCGGCGTCGGCACGGTGATCGCGGACGGCAAGGAGCACAAGGACTTCGGCGGCGAAACCTATATCCTCGAAACCGGCCTCGTCATGGATCTGGCGATCGTGAAGGCCTGGAAGGCCGACACCTCGGGCAACCTGGTCTTCCGCAAGACGGCGCGCAATTTCAACGTGCCGGCGGCCACCTGCGGGCGGGTCTGCGTGGCCGAGGTCGAGGAAATCGTGCCGGTGGGCAGCCTCGACCCCGATCACATCCACCTGCCGGGGATTTATGTGCACCGCATCATCGCGGGCCAGCACGAGAAACGGATCGAACAACGCACGGTGAGGAGCGCCTGATGCCCTGGGATCGCAATCAACTGGCCGCGCGGGCGGCAAAGGAACTCAAGGACGGGATGTATGTGAACCTTGGCATCGGCATCCCGACGCTGGTCGCAAACTACATCCCCGAAGGCATGACCGTGACGCTGCAGTCCGAAAACGGGATGCTGGGGATCGGCCCCTTCCCGACCGAGGACAAGGTCGACCCCGACCTGATCAACGCGGGCAAGCAGACGATTTCGGAATTGCCGCATTCGGCCTATTTCGACAGCGCGCAAAGCTTCGCGATGATCCGCGGCGGCAAGATCGCGATGGCGATCCTGGGCGCGATGGAGGTTTCCGAGAAGGGCGATCTGGCGAACTGGATGATCCCGGGCAAGCTGGTGAAGGGCATGGGCGGCGCGATGGATCTGGTCGCGGGCGTGAAACGCGTGGTGGTGGTGATGGACCACACCAACAAGCACGGCGAATCGAAGGTGCTGAAGGAATGCACCCTGCCGCTGACCGGCAAGGCGGTGGTCGACCGGATCATCACCAACCTGGGCGTGCTGGACGTGGGCCACAAGGGCCTGCACATCGTGGAACTGGCCGATGGCGTGACCGAAGAGGAACTGCGCGCCGCGACCGACGCCACCATCGTCGACTGACACCCCCGCGCCCCGCCCATACCCGGGCGGGGCAGAGGCCCTCAGCACCCGGCCGAAGATCTTGCCCCCGCCTGCATGCGCGCCTAGGCTCCGCGCCAACCGCAGAAGGCAGGAGGGCACGATGGCCAAGGCAATTCATTCGATGATCCGGGTTCTGGATGAGGCGCGATCACTGGCGTTCTATGAAACCGCCTTCGGTCTGCGGGTGGCCGAACGGCTGGACTTCCCCGAGTTCACGCTGATCTACCTGTCCAATGACGAAAGCGATTTCGAGCTGGAGCTGACCGTGAACAAGGGCCGCACTGCGCCCTATGATCTGGGCGATGGCTATGGCCATCTGGCGGTGTCGGTTGCGGATGTCGCCGCCGAACATGCCCGGATGGAGGCAGCCGGGCTTGCCCCGCGCAAGATCGTCGATTTTGCCCCCGCGGGTCAGGTGATTGCGCGGTTCTTCTTCATCGCCGACCCCGACGGCTATCAGATCGAGGCGCTGGAGCGCGGCGGGCGGTATCTGTGAAGGGCGGCAGTCGCCGCCTTGTCAGAGCGGTCAGGACGCGTGCCGGATAAAAAAAGGCCCCCGAAACCGGGGGCCTTTTTGTGTCTGTCCAATCCGTGATTACTTGCCCGGGATGATCCGCACGCCGCCCTTAGCTGCGGACGAGGCCAGCATCGCATAGGCCTTGAGCGCGGTGGACACGGCGCGCGGGCGCGGGGCTGCGGGCGCCCAGGGCAGCGGGCCCTTGGCGGCGCGGCGCGCCTCCAGCGTGGCGGCATCCACGGCCAGGTTGATCGTGCGGTTCGGGATGTCGATTTCGATCGTGTCGCCGGTTTCGACCAGCCCGATCAGCCCGCCCTCGGCCGCTTCGGGGCTGACATGGCCGATCGACAGACCCGAAGTCCCGCCCGAGAACCGCCCGTCGGTCAGCAGTGCGCATTTCTTGCCCAGACCTTTGGATTTCAGGTAGCTGGTGGGATAGAGCATTTCCTGCATGCCGGGGCCGCCCTGCGGTCCCTCGTAACGGATGATGACAACCTCGCCCTCGGTGACCTTGCCGGTCAGGATACCCGACACGGCGTCATCCTGGCTTTCGAACACTTTCGCGGTGCCGGTGAATTTCAGGATCGATTCATCCACGCCCGCGGTTTTCACGATGCAGCCATGCTCGGCGATATTGCCGAACAGCACCGCAAGGCCGCCGTCTTTCGAGAAGGCATGCGCCACGTCGCGGATCACGCCGCCTTCACGGTCGCGGTCCAGCTCCTTGTAGCGGTTCTGGGTCGAGAAGGCCTGCGTGGTGCGCACCCCCCCGGGGGCCGCGCGATAGAATTCCTCGATCTTCGGGTCGTTGGCGGTCATCACGTCCCATTTCGCGATGGCCTCGGCGATGGTGGCGGAATGCACGGTCTTGGCATCGCCATGCAGCAGCCCGCCGCGGTGCAATTCGCCCAGGATCGCCATGATGCCCCCGGCGCGGTGGACGTCTTCCATATGCACGTCCTGCTTGGCGGGGGCGACCTTGGACAGGCAGGGCACCTTGCGCGACAGCCGGTCCATGTCATCCATGGTGAAGTTCACGCCGCCCTCATAGGCGATGGCCAGCAGGTGCAGCACGGTGTTCGTGGACCCGCCCATCGCGATATCAAGGCTCATCGCGTTCTCGAACGCCTGCACCGTCGCGATGTCGCGCGGCAGCAGGCCCGGCTCGTTGCCCTCGTAATGGCGTTTGGTGATCTCGACGATCTTGCGCCCGGCTTCCAGGAACAGCTCCTTGCGGTCGGCATGGGTCGCCAGCATCGAGCCGTTGCCCGGCAGTGCCAGACCCAGAGCCTCGGCCAGGCAGTTCATCGAGTTCGCCGTGAACATCCCCGAACACGACCCGCAGGTCGGGCAGGCGGCCTTCTCGATCGCGTCGACCTGTTCGTCGGTATAGTTGTCATCTGCGGCGACGACCATCGCGTCGACCAGATCGAGCGAATGTTCCAGATCGTCGATGGTGACCTTGCCGGCCTCCATCGGGCCGCCCGAGACGAAAATCACCGGGATGTTCAGCCGCATCGCCGCCATCATCATGCCGGGGGTGATCTTGTCGCAGTTCGAGATGCAGACCATCGCATCGGCGCAATGGCCGTTGACCATGTATTCCACCGAATCCGCGATCAACTCGCGCGAGGGCAGCGAATAGAGCATCCCGTCATGGCCCATCGCGATGCCGTCGTCGATGGCGATGGTGTTGAATTCCTTGGCGACACCGCCCGCGGCCTCGATCTCGCGCGCGACCATCTGGCCCAGATCCTTCAGGTGGACGTGGCCCGGAACGAATTGCGTGAAAGAGTTGACGACCGCAATGATCGGCTTGCCGAAATCGCCATCCGTCATGCCGGTTGCGCGCCACAGCCCGCGGGCGCCTGCCATGTTGCGGCCATGGGTGGATTTGCGGGAACGGTAATGCGGCATGGGTCGGCTCCTCCGGCGCAGGGGGCCGCGTCAGGCGCGGCCAGTCTGGCGTTGTCTTACAGCAGGGGCGACCCGCTTGCCAATCGCCTGCGCCCTGTTTCCGAGGGCGCAGGTGTGTTTTTGTCGGTCCTGCGCAGGCGCCGGACCCGGACGCGGGGGTCAGAACAGCAGCTTGTAGGTGTTGCCGCGCGTGTCGGTGGCCGTGCCGGTGCCGCTTTGCGTGCCAGAGCCCGAGACGAAATGCCCCTCGACCCGGGTGCCATCGTTACACACTGCGTAGATCTCGCCCGAGTTGATGCCGCCGACATCCTCGGTCGAGCGTTTCACCTTGCCGCCGGTTTCGCGCAGGGTCAGCGACAGGCCGCGTTCCTTGGTGATGACCTTGGGGGTGACCGACGACCAGGTGCCGGTGCATTTGGCCTTGTCGGGTTTCGGCAGGCGGAAGCTGATCGTGCCCGAGGTTTCGCTGCTGTTGTCGGTTCTGACCGCGATCAGAAGCGAAGGCGAGGTTTCGGCGATCGGGCCCTTGATCGGATAGAGCCGGATTCCCGTGTCGGTGCCGCAGGCGGCGAGGGCGGGCAGAAGGCAAAGGACGAGGCGGGCGCGCAGGGTCACGAGCATGGTCTTTCGGTTCTGGCGCGCCGGGGCGGTGCAGGCAGACGGCGGATCGTCTTGCAGGGGCCTTGGCGCGGGGGAGGTTGGGGTCGGTCGATCTGATAAGGGCATCCGGCAGCTGGTTGAACCGGCGCCGGAAAGGGGGCACCGGCCGCAGGCCGCCAAGCGCGTTCTCTAGCAGCGGCGGCCCTTGTCAGCAAGGGCGCGCACGACACAGATGCGTGTTGGTTTGTTGGGGAATGACGGGCCGGGGCGGCCAGCCCGCTGGTGGGCAGCGGCGCGCTTCCGCTGACCCGTGCGCTTGCCCGCGCGGGTCAGGCGTTTCAGTGCCCGGTCCGGCACAGGACGACGCGTGCGGTGCGCAGGATCAGGCTCAGGTCGGACAGGAAGTTGAGCTTGCTGTAATAGGTCTCGTCGAAGGTCACGCGGTCCTCGAAGGTGGTGGCACCGCGGCCGAACACCTGCCAGGGGCCGGTGATGCCGGGGCGCATGTGGTAATAGGCCTTGCCGCCGGCCGCATCGTAGATTGCCTTTTGCGCGGGCAGGAAGGGGCGCGGGCCGACCAGGCTCATGTCGCCGCGCAGCACGTTGAAGATCTGCGGCAGCTCGTCCAGGCTGGTGGCGCGCAGGACTTTCCCGATCTTCGAGATCCGCGGGTCGTGGCGCAGCTTCTGGTAGGTGTGCCATTCGGCGGCGATTGCGGGGTCCTTTTCGCACATCTCTTCCAGCACGCGTTCGGCGTTGACCACCATGGTGCGGAATTTGAAGCAGGTGAAGCTGCGCCCGTTCAGGCCGATGCGGGGCTGGGCGAAGACGGCCGACCCGCCGTCGCGCTGGATCACGACCCAGATCACGGCCAGAACGGGCAGAAGGACCGGCATCAGCAGCAGGGCCAGGATAATGTCCAGAATACGCTTGCCAAAGACAGCATAGACCCGGCCGAATTCAGTGCTTCTGGAGGCTCGCACAACCTCTGATTGCATCGCCGGCGTCCGCGAGACCTCGATACCCTGAAAAGCCATTGTGCCTCCTGCTGAATTTGAACCCTGAAAAAATCTTCATACCAACCGCGCGACCTGAAAGTGGAAGGGCCGTGCAATTGAGCTGGCGCTTCCTCGCCGTCGCACTGTGATCAAGACGCCAATACTTACATCGAAAACCTACAGCTCGATATTAACGGTTCGATAACATTTTTCCGCGAAGCAGCATGAATGCGCAAGGCTTACATGGCGCAAAACCGACGGAAACGCCGGTTTATTGGGCGAGATCCCTCCGGTCCGGGGCTCAAATGGGCAAAATCGCGCCATTTTCGGGGGTTGCTCTGCGTGGGGCGGGCGCCGGGCCGGGCCAGCGGGCAGGGCGGGCGAATCCTGTTGTCGGGGGCATTTGCGACCCGAGCCGATGGGGCCCTGAACGCAAACCAGACTGGGCGGAAGCCTGCCGTGAAGGCAGCGGATCGGAGCGGCCTGCAAGACTGCTCGGCCCGCATGCATCAACTCGAAACAAGAAGATTGGCTGGGGCGGTAGGATTCGAACCTACGGTACACGGTACCAAAAACCGACGCCTTACCACTTGGCCACGCCCCAACTTGCGGCGGTGTTTAGCCAAGCCGGCGGGTGGCTGCAAGAGGAAAAAGTGACAAATTTGTTTGCAGCCTGTCACGCCATGCGGCTAAGCCCGGAGCCATGGAAAAGACCGATGTAATTATCCTTGGGGCCGGGGCAGCCGGGTTGTTCGCCGCCGGAGAGCTGGTACGGCGCGGGCGGCGGGTGGTCGTGCTCGATCATGCTGCGCGACCGGGCGAGAAGATTCGCATCTCGGGCGGGGGGCGATGCAACTTCACCAACCGCGATCTGACCCGGCAAAACGCCGCCAGCCGATTCCTGTCGGAAAATCCGCGCTTTGCCCTTTCGGCGCTCAGCCGGTTCACGCCCGAGGACTTCATCGCGCGGATGGACCGGGCGGGAATCGCCTGGCACGAGAAACATCTGGGCCAGCTGTTTTGCGACGGCAAGGCGGGGCAGGTTGTCGACATGCTGCTGGATGCGATGCGCCCGGGGGCCGAGCTGCGGCTGGGGTGCGCGATCGGGGCGGTGGAGCGGTCGGGCGACGGCTTTGTCGTGCAGACCTCGACCGGCGCGCTTGGGGCGCAAAGCGTGATCGTGGCGACCGGCGGCAAGTCGATTCCGAAAATGGGGGCGACCGGAATGGGCTATGGTCTTGCCGAACAGTTCGGGCTGCGCGTGACCGGGACGCGCGCGGCGCTGGTGCCGCTGACCTTCGCGGCGCAGGATCTGGCGCGGACCGCGCCGATGGCCGGGGTGGCGGTGGCGGCGCGGGTCAGCCACGACCGCACCAGTTTCGACGAGGCGCTGCTGTTCACGCATCGCGGCCTGTCGGGGCCGGCGATCCTGCAGATTTCAAGCTATTGGCGCGAGGGCGATGCGATCCGCGTCGATCTGGCGCCGGGGCGGGACATCGCGGCCGAACTGGCGCGGATGCGCGGCGAAAACGGCAAGGTCGCGCTGCACAATGCATTGGCGCGGCTGCTGCCGGACAAACTGGCGCTGTTTGCCACGCAGGAGGCGGGGCTTGCGGGGCGGCTGGCCGATCAGGGCAATGCCGCGCTCGACCGGCTTGCCGCGCAGGTCCACTGCTGGGAGATCCGCCCGGTCGGATCGGAAGGCTATCGCACCGCCGAGGTGACGCTGGGCGGGGTCTCCACGGCCGATCTGGATGCCAAGACACTGCAGGCGCGCGCGGTGCCGGGGCTGTATTTCATCGGCGAGGTGGTGGATGTGACCGGCTGGCTTGGCGGCTACAATTTCCAATGGGCCTGGTCTTCGGCCTGGGCCGCGGCGCAGGTGGCCTGAGCGGGCAGGGGGCGCTGCCCCCCGTCGCCGGAGGGCGACACATAATGGCCGGGCAGGGGGCGCTGCCCCCGGCTCCTGACGGAGCCTCCCCCGGGATATTTTGGCCAGAAAGAAAGGCGATCTGCGTTTTCTTTCTGGTCGAAATATCCCGCGGGGTGAATGGCCGCAGGCCAGAGGGGGGCCGCGCCCCCCTGCCGTTGTCACAGGCGGATCGGGTCTGCCTTGGCGATCCGGTCAAAGGCCATCAGCGTGGCAATCAAATGCGGCATCTGATCGAGCGCGATCATGTTCGGCCCGTCCGACGGCGCGCTATCCGGCGCCTGATGCGTTTCGATGAACACCCCCGCGATGCCGAGGCTGACGGCGGCGCGCGCCATCACCGGGGCCATCTCGCGCTGCCCGCCGCTGGCGCCGCCCAGGCCCCCGGGTTGTTGCACCGAATGGGTCGCGTCCATGATGACGGGGTAGCCGGTTTTCATCATCGTCGGCAGGCCGCGCATGTCCGCGACCAGCGTGTTATAGCCGAAAGAGGTGCCGCGTTCGGTCAGCAGGATCTTTTCATTGCCGGTCGAGGCGACCTTGTCGGCGACATTGGGCATGTCCCAAGGCGCCAGGAACTGCCCCTTCTTGATATTGACCACGCAGCCGGTTTCGCCTGCGGCCAGCAGCAGATCGGTCTGGCGGCACAGGAAGGCGGGGATCTGGATCACATCGACCACAGCCCCCGCGATGCGGGCCTGTTCGGGGTCGTGGATGTCGGTCAGCACCGGGCAGCCCAGGCGCGCGCGCACCGTGTCGAGGATCTTCAGCCCGGCGTCGATGCCCAGCCCGCGCTTGCCCTTCAGGCTGGTGCGGTTGGCCTTGTCGTAGCTGCCCTTGAAGATGAACTGCGCGCCGGCCTCTGCGCAGACCTTGGCCATCGCCTCGGCGATCATCAGCGCGTGGGCCTCGCTTTCCAGTTGGCAGGGCCCTGCGATCACGGTCAGCGGGCGGTCGTTGCCGACGGTCAGCCCGCCGATTTTCACGTCTTTCATCCGGTCCTCCGGGTCAGCTCGAGACCTGTTCGCGCAGGATCGAGGCAGTGAGCGAGAGCATCAGATAAATACCCGAAAAGATCAGGAAGGCCAGCAGCGTGTTCTCGAAGGCGCGCGGATAGGTGGGTTCATCCGGGGCCACGGGGCGCACGCCGGTGGACAGGTAGCGGACCTGTTTGTTGGCCTCGATCCGGGCGGTTTCCATCTGTTGGGCGGCCGCCGACAGCAGCATTTGCCGGGTGGCCAGCTCGGCCTCGGCGATGCGCAGCTGGCCGGTGATCGAGGCGAGCGATTCCGACGACCCGCTGCGTTCGGTCAGTTGCTTGCGCAGATCGGCGATCAGCGTTTCAAGCCGGGCGATATCGCCGCGCACGCCATCGACGCGTGCCTGGTTCGGGCTGGGGTTGTCGAGCAATTGCCCCAGCTCCAGCCGCTTTTGCTGCAACTGCGTCTCGAAGCCCGAGACCTGGCTCATCACCAGGCTGCTTTCGGTGACCGGGTCCAGGATGCCCACCTGTTCCTGCAGCGTCAGCACCTTGGACTGCGCGGCAAAGACCTTGGCCTCGGCATCCTCGTAACTGTCACGCGCGCCCTTCATCTGGTCTTCGCGCAGTCGCGAGGTCAGCTTGTCGACCTGTTCCTCGGCATAGGAGATCAGCGATTCCGAAAATTGCTTGGAGACTTCCGGGTCGGCGGCGATCACCTCCATCTTGACCACGCCTTCCGAGGGGTCGTAACCGATCTTCACATTGCGCCGATAGGTTTTGTAGGCGGCTTCGTTCGTGGCATCGGCATCTAGGCGCTGGATCGGGTCGATGAAGTCTTGCGAGAAATGTTTCTTGAAGCCCTGATCGGCATCAAGGCGCAGCATCGCATCGCGCGATTGCAGATAGCTTTGCACCGTCACCGAATCCTGGTTGGTCGCCAGCTGCGTGCCCGAGAACAGGCTGCCCAGCCCGCTGGCCCCGGCCATACCTTCGGATTTCTGGATCACGAATTCGGTTTTGGTGGCGTAAAGCGGGGTCGCGACGACGAAGTAATACCAGCCCGCCAGCAGCGTCGGCAGGAAGACGAAAAACGCCAGTCGCGCCCCCAGCAGGGCCAGCTTGCGCCGCCGCCGTTTGGTGATGTCGCGCTGGATGCGGATGATTTCGCGCGCCCGCTGGGCTTCGCCCATCACCTCGGTCGCGGGCGGCGGGGCGGCCTTCACCGTCTGGGGCAGCTGCACGCGGGTGTCGGCCCCCTTGCCATCCAGCCGCGCCAGCGCCTGCGTGGTGCCTGCTTCCCCCGGCGCGGCGGCGGCGCTTTGGCCGATGCCCAGCACATCCGTGCGGTCGAACGGGTCGATCTCCTTGCGGCGCAGCAGGCGCACGGCTTCGAAATCCGATGTCGCCTCGATCCCGTGTTTCTGCGCGGTGCGGCGGGCAAGCCGCAATTGCCGCCCGGTCAGCCCCTCGGCGCGAATCTGGGCGATTTCCTCTTCGGTGGTCATTTCCGAGGGGCCCAGCACCGTCGTGCCGCCGACCTTGGCGGCCGAGGAAAACCGTCCCTCGCCGAATCCGTCGTCCTGGGGTTCGAAAATCTGCGCCGGATCGGGGCTGGCCTGCGCCGCGGCGGTTTCGGCGCGCAGACGGGCTGCGGCCCCCTGCGGCGGGGTTGTTTCTACCGGCGTCGGGGCGGGGCCCGTGTCCGACAGGGCGGGCGTGGCGCGGCGGACGCGAAACTTCGTGGCCTTAGGATTGGTAGTCATACATCCGCTTCGCTTCTTCCAGGGTGTCAAACATATACAATTGCCCGTCGCGCAACACAGCCGCCGAGCGACAGAATTTTTCCAGCGTCGTCGCCTGGTGCGACACGACGATCACCGTCGCATCCTTGAGCCGGTCGCGCAGGATCGAGCCGGCCTTGCGGTTGAACTCCACATCGGTGGTCGAGGGCATCCCCTCGTCGATCAGATAGATGTCGAATTCCAGCGCCAGAAGCAGCGAGAAGGTAAAGCGCGAGCGCATCCCCTGGCTGTAGGTGCCCACCGGCATGTCGAAATATTCGGCAATGCCACAGAGCCAGCGGCAGAAGGCCTCGACATAATCGGGGTCGAGCCCGTAGAGCCGCGCGATGAAGCGTGCGTTTTCCCGGGCGCTGTGCTTGTTGACCACGCCGCCCATGAAGCCCAGCGGAAACGACACCCGGCAGGATTTGCGGATCTCGCCCTCATCGGGTTTTTCAAGGCCCGCCATCATGTTGATCAGCGTCGTCTTGCCGGTGCCGTTGGGCGCCAGAATGCCAAGGCTGTTGCCCAGCTCGACGCGGAAGTTGGCGCGGTCCAGGATCACCTTGCGCTGCTTGCCCGTCCAGAAAGACTTGCTGACATTCTCGAACTCGAGCATGGCCCCCCCGGTTGTGCCGCCTGATACGCTGTGGCGTTCGTTACATCGTGATCGGATCTGGTCCGAAAAATCCCTTAAACCGCTTCTACTGGCGATTTCGGGCAATATTATGTCCTAACGAAACAAAGGTATAGGCAGCCGGGGTTTGTTTTGCCTCACGAAACGAAGAGTGACGACGCGCTGATCGACGAGATCCGGGCCTGCAGGCTGTGTGCCGGGCGATTTGCCGCCACCGCCAGCGCGCATATGCCGCGCCCGGTGGTCTGGTTCCGGCCCGGCGCGCGCGTGCTGATCGTCGGGCAGGCGCCGGGCGCGCGGGTGCATGCCTCGGGGCGGCCCTTTACCGACCCGTCGGGCGACCGGCTGCGGAGCTGGATGGGGGTGGATGCCGAGACCTTCTATGACCGCAGCCGTATCGCGATCGTGCCGATGGCGTTCTGCTTTCCGGGCTACGACGCCAAGGGGTCCGACCTGCCACCACCACCCCTGTGTGCCGCGACCTGGCGCGCGCGGGTGCTGGCGGCGATCGGCACACCGCAGCTGACACTGCTGGTCGGCGGCGCGGCGCAGCGCTGGCATCTGGGCACGCGCGCGGTCTCTGACACGGTTTTCGCGTGGCAAAACCACGCGCCGGCCGTCTTCCCCTTGCCCCATCCGTCCTGGCGCAATACGGGATGGCTGAAACGCAATCCGTGGTTCGAGGCCGAGGTGATCCCGGCGCTGCGCGCCCGGGTGAAGGAGGTATTATGACGCCCTATGATCGCGCCCACGCCGCATCCGCCGCCGACCCGGACAACGAGGCCCTGCGTCTGGCGGTCTATGACCGGCTGGCCGATGCGGAGTTGTTCCTGCTGCTGGAAGAGGAACCCGAGGGCGACGACATCACGCCTCAGGTGTTCGAAACCGAGGATGGCGATTTCGTGCTGGCCTTCGATCTGGAGGAACGGCTGGCCGAATTCACCGGCGAACCCGCGCCCTATGCGGCGCTGCCGGGCCGGGTGATCGCGCAGCATCTGGTGGGCGAGGGCGTCGGGCTGGGGATCAATCTGGGCGTGGCTGACTCGGCGCTGTTGCTGCCGCCCGAGGCGCTGGAATGGCTGACCCATGCGCTGACCCATACCCCCGAACAGACCGACGCGCGCCCGGTGGCCTTTGACGCGCCCGCGCTGCCGCCCGCGATTCTGGGGCTGCTGCTGCCCGCCTTCGACGCGAAATTCGCGCAGCTTGCCGGGTTGGCCAGTCACGCGCTGCTGGGCGGCGTGACCTATGACGACGGGCGGCGCGGTCATGTGCTGGCCTTTCTGGGCGCGCCCGAAGCCGCGCGACCGGGCATCGCCAAGGCCATGGCCGAAGCGCTGGCCTTTTCCGGGCTGGATGCGGGCGAGCTGGACGTGACCTTCTTTGACGAGGGCGATCACGCGGCGGCGGTGCTGCTGGACAAGGCGCTGGTGCTGCATCTGCCCGAACCCGAGGTGGAAGATGTGCAGGAGCTGAAGCCCACGATGCCCGGAATGGACCCGAGCAAGCCGCCGATCCTGCGCTAGGCGCCGGGGGTTTCACACCCCCGGACCCCCGTGGGATATTTGAGCCAAGATGAAAGCCACGCCCTTTCGTCTTGCCGAACCTGTCGCGGGTGGGAGGGCGTCGGTGGCCGGATCAGCGCAGGCCGATTTCCGCCAGGGCCGCCATCAGATCGCGCGGCAGCGGTTCTTCCCGCTCGCGACCGGCGGCAAGGTCTTGCGGGGCGTCTGCGGGCGTCAGATAGCGCCAGCCCTGGAACGGCCGGCGGGGCAGGGCTTCGGTGCGGACAACGTCCCGGTCGAGCAGGATTGCGCAGCGGGTGATGCCGTCTTCGCCCGGCCGTTCCTCGAGCCCGATCACCCTTTGCCGGGCCAGGACGACCCCTTTGAAGACCCAGTAAAGCGAGCCGCCATCCAGGATTTCATCGCCGCGTTTGGGCCACATCCGGGTGACGTGGCAGGCCGGTCCGGTGCCGTAGCGCGCCGCCTGCCAGTCGATCAGATCCTCGACCTTCTCGGCGCCGACGCAAAGTTTGATCAGGTGAATCATTCGCAGCCCCCGCTTCTGGTCCAGACTTAGGCCGATGGACCGGCTGCGGCAAGGGAAGGGGCTTTTCACTCTGGTCTCACTCTGCCCCATCATGTAGTGTGGACCCCCGCCCCCGGCGCACCACATGGTCCGGGGGCGTTGCATTTTCAGCCCACCGCCGGGCGCCGCGCATTGTGCGGTGCCGCTCAGAAGACCCGAAGGACAACCGGATGACCCGTTTTGCCGCCCCCATCGCCGAACAGATCTGGGATATGAAGTATCGCCTCAAGGATGCCGAGGGCACCCCTGTGGATCTGACGGTCGAAGACAGCTGGCGGCGCATCGCCCGTGCCCTGGCGGCAGTCGAGGCGGACCCGGCCCTGTGGGAAGACCGCTTCTATGGCGCGCTGGAAGATTTCAAGTATCTGCCCGCCGGGCGGATCACGGCAGGGGCGGGCACCGGGCGTGCCGTCACGCTGTTCAACTGCTTCGTGATGGGCACAATCCCCGATTCGATGGGCGGCATTTTCGACATGCTGAAAGAGGCCGCGCTGACGATGCAGCAAGGCGGCGGGATCGGCTATGACTTCTCGACCATCCGTCCGCGCGGTGCGGCGGTGCAGGGGGTTGCCGCCGATGCCTCGGGGCCCTTGTCGTTCATGGATGTGTGGGATGCGATGTGCCGCACGATCATGTCGGCGGGCTCGCGTCGCGGCGCGATGATGGCCACGATGCGCTGCGATCACCCCGATATCGAGCAGTTCATCACCGCCAAGCAGGATTCGGCCCGGCTGCGGATGTTCAACCTGTCGGTGCTGGTGACCGACGCCTTCATGGAGGCGGTGAAGGCCGACGGCCCGTGGGAGCTGACCTTCGAGGGCCGCGTCTATCACACGCTCAACGCCCGCGATCTGTGGAACAAGATCATGCGCGCGACCTATGATTACGCCGAGCCGGGCGTGATCTTCATCGACCGCATCAACAAGATGAACAACCTGAGCTATTGCGAGACGATCGCGGCGACCAATCCTTGTGGCGAGCAGCCGCTGCCGCCCTATGGCGCCTGTCTGCTGGGCTCGGTCAATCTGGCGCGGCTGGTCACCAACCCGTTCACCGCGCAGGCCGAACTGGACCCCGCCGCGCTGGACGATCTGGTGCGTCTGGCGATCCGCATGATGGATAACGTCGTCGACGCCAGCCGCTTTCCGCTGCCGCAACAGGCCGAAGAGGCCGCCAACAAGCGCCGGATCGGGCTGGGTGTCACCGGGCTGGCCGATGCGCTGCTGATGCTGGGGCTGAAATACGGCAGCGACGCGGCGGCGGCGCAGACCGAAGCCTGGATGAAGGCGATCGCGCGGGCCTCTTATCTGGCCTCGGTTGATCTGGCCCGCGAAAAAGGCGCCTTCCCGCTGTTTGACGCGGAAAAATACCTGGCCTCGGGCAACATGATGCAGATGGATGACGATGTGCGCGAGGCGATCCGCACCCACGGCATCCGCAACGCGCTGCTGACCTCGATCGCGCCCACCGGCACGATCAGCCTTTACGCGGGCAATGTCAGTTCCGGGATCGAGCCGGTCTTCGCCTATGCCTACACCCGCAAGGTTCTGCAAAAGGACGGCAGCCGGACCGAGGAAGAGGTCGTCGATTACGCCGTGCAGATGTGGCGTGACCTGAAGGGCGACGCGCCCTTGCCCGACTATTTCGTCAACGCGCAGACCCTGGCGCCGATGGCGCATGTGAAGATGCAGGCGGCGGCGCAGAAATGGATCGACAGCAGCATCTCCAAGACGATCAACTGCCCCGAGGACATCAGCTTTGACGATTTCAAGGATGTCTACATGGCGGCCTGGGATCAGGGGTGCAAAGGCTGCACCACCTATCGGCCGAACGATGTGACCGGATCGGTCCTGTCGGTCAGCGAGAAATCCGAAAAGACCCCCGAAACCGATCAGGGCGCCGAAGTGGTTTACCTGACCGAGCCGCTGGACCGGCCCGCGGCGCTGGAAGGCTCGACCTACAAGATCAAATGGCCGGGGTCGGAACACGCGATCTATATCACCGTGAATGACATCGTGCAGGCGGGGCATCGCCGCCCGTTCGAAGTGTTCATCAATTCGAAGAACATGGAGCATTTCGCCTGGACCGTGGCCCTGACCCGGATGATCTCGGCCGTGTTCCGGCGCGGGGGCGATGTCAGCTTCGTCGTCGAAGAGCTGAAAGCCGTGTTCGATCCGCGCGGCGGGGCCTGGTTGCAGGGGCAATACATCCCCTCGATCCTGGCCGCGATCGGCGGCGTGATCGAACGCCACATGGTCGCCATCGGATTCATCGAGGGCGAGGGGATGGGCCTGAAATCCGATCCCAAGGCCGAGGCCATGGTGATCGGCGAGGCCCCCCGCGGCCAAGCCTGCCCGGCCTGCGGCAGCTACGCGATGCGCAAGGTCGAAGGCTGCATGACCTGCGCCGACTGCGGCCACAGCAAATGCGGCTGAGGCCGGGACGAGGGTCTGTTTGCCCCATAACAAATAGTCCATTTCCCGGGTGATTTGACCATTCCGACACGGACCAGATGACCACCGGCTGCGCGGCAGTCGGTGGTTTCTTTTTGGATCAATGCCTTGCGTTCGTGCTGGGTTTCGGGGCTCCGATCTGCGGTCCGGGCGTGAGGCCCGGCGAAGCCGATGATGGTGTTGTCCGGGGCAGATCATCACTGTTCGGTCGCGGACAACGCATAATCAAATCTTATGAATTACAAGAATAAATGCAATTTGGATTGATGAAACTGCTCTGTTAAAACGGTTTCAGGAACCAGCTTCCGCTCCTGGCATGATATGCTCGGGGGAGCCACGGCCACGATGAACGCAGCAAAATGGAGGATCAGATGGACGGGAACGACGTCAAGAACGAGGGCAAGTGCCCGGTCATGCATGGCGGTTTGACCAGCATGGGCGGCAATGTGATGGAATGGTGGCCGAACGCGCTGAACCTCGACATCCTGCACCAGCACGATACCAAGACCAACCCGCTGAAAGGTTTCAATTATCGCGAACAGGTCAAGTCGCTGGACTATGCCGCGCTGAAGGCGGATGTGCATGCGCTGATGACCGACAGCCAGGAATGGTGGCCGGCGGACTGGGGCCATTACGGCGGGCTGATGATCCGCATGGCCTGGCATGCGGCGGGGTCTTATCGCGTGGCCGATGGCCGCGGCGGTGGCGGCACCGGCAACCAGCGCTTTGCGCCGCTGAACTCCTGGCCGGACAACGCCAACCTCGACAAGGCCCGCCGCCTGCTGTGGCCGATCAAGAAGAAATACGGCAACAAGATCTCGTGGGCGGACCTGATCATCCTGGCGGGCACCGTAGCCTATGAAAACATGGGGCTGAAGACCTTTGGCTTTGCCCTGGGCCGCACCGACATCTGGCATCCCGAAAAGGATGTTTACTGGGGCTCCGAAAAGGAATGGCTGGCGCCGTCCGAGAACCGCTATGCGGATGTGGGCAAGCCCGATACGATGGAAAACCCGCTGGCGGCCGTGCAGATGGGTCTGATCTATGTGAACCCCGAAGGGGTGAACGGCAAGCCCGACCCGCTGGCCACTGCGTTGCAGGTGCGCGAAACCTTTGCCCGCATGGCGATGAACGACGAGGAAACCGTTGCGCTGACCGCGGGCGGCCACACGGTTGGCAAATGCCACGGCAATGGCCGGGCCGAAAATCTGGGGGCGGACCCGGAAGGCGCGGATGTGACCGAACAGGGCCTGGGCTGGATCAACCACAAGGGCCGTGGCATCGGGCGCAACACCGTGACCTCGGGCATCGAGGGGGCCTGGACCACGCATCCGACCAAGTGGGACATGGGCTATTTCCATCTGCTGTTCACCTATGACTGGGAGTTGAAGAAATCCCCCGCCGGTGCCTGGCAGTGGGAGCCGGTGAATATCGCCGAAGAAGACAAGCCGGTGGACGTGGAAGATCCGTCGATCCGCTACAACCCGATCATGACCGACGCCGATATGGCGATGAAGATGGACCCGACCTATCGCGCCATCTGCGAAAAGTTCATGGCCGATCCGGCGGCGTTCGACGATGCGTTTGCCCGGGCCTGGTTCAAGCTGACGCACCGCGACATGGGGCCCAACACCCGCTACATCGGGCCGGAGGCGCCGTCGGAAATCCTGCTTTGGCAAGACCCGGTTCCGGCTGGCAACACCGCCTATGACGTGGCCGACGTGAAGGCCCGGATCGCGGCCAGCGGCCTGTCGGGTGCCGACATGATCGCCACCGCCTGGGATTCGGCGCGGACCTTCCGGCAGTCGGACTATCGCGGTGGCGCCAATGGTGCGCGTATCCGCCTGGCCCCGCAGAAGGATTGGGGAGGCAACGAACCCGCCCGTCTGGCCCGTGTTCTGTCTGCGCTGGAACCGATTGCCGCGCAAACCGGGGCCTCGGTCGCGGATGTGATCGTGCTGGCCGGCAACCTGGGTGTGGAAATGGCCGCGAAAGCCGCCGGTTTCGACATCGAGGTGCCGTTCTTCCCGGGGCGTGGCGATGCCACCGACGCCATGACCGATGCCGACAGCTTCAAGTGGCTGGAGCCGGTCGCGGACGGGTTCCGCAACTGGCAGAAGAAGGACTATGTCGTTTCGGCCGAGGAACTGATGCTGGACCGCGCGCAGCTGATGGGTCTGACCGCCTGCGAGATGACCTGCCTTGTCGGCGGCATGCGGGTTCTGGGCGCCAACTTCGGCGGCAGCCAGCATGGCGTGTTCACCGATCGCGTCGGCGCGCTGACCACGGATTTCTTCGTCAACCTGACCGACATGGCCTACAGCTGGAAGCCCACCGGGCGGAACAGCTATGCCATCGTCGACCGCAAGTCGGGTGACACGAAATGGACGGCGACGCGCGCGGATCTGGTGTTCGGTTCGAACTCGATCCTGCGTTCCTATGCCGAGGTCTATGCGCAAGACGACAATGCCGAGCGTTTCGTGCAGGACTTCGTGGCTGCCTGGACCAAGGTGATGAACGCCGATCGCTACGATCTGCAGGTCTGATCGTCAGGCCAGGGACAAGGGGCGCTCCGGGAAACCGTGGCGCCTTTTTGCATTTTGACTGCATGCCGCGTGAACCCTGGGGCTCGGTTCGACAGCCCCGCTTGCAAGGCTATTACGAACCTGCCCTGCCGCCGTTGCAAGTGACGCAAGGGCATGCAACCGGAGATCCCTGGCCTTGCCCGGGGCCCGTGATCGCGCATGGCGGGTAGTGATCGGCCAAGGCCATCGGCCCGCCCTTGAGGGGGATGTCAGCCGAGAAACCGCCGAAAAACCGGCCGCCGCCCAGCCCCAGATTCCGCGAAACCCAGAATTTCGTTGCGTTTCAAACGACATGCGCAGATGAATACAATTTTGTCATACTTTCGGTGACTATGTGCATTAAGGTGTTTAGATGGTAACGCGCAACAACCTGAGGATGTGAAGGCCGGATCGAGAATCGCCTGGATGGAAGACAGCGCACTCAAAGCAGAATACGCTCGCGAGATCGAGCTTGCCGACGACCTGGAGAAAAACAGGCGCCGGCTTCTGGATTATGCGCATGTCGGACAGCAGCTGTTTGTTCAGCGGGTGGTGATCTACACGACGGCAATCTTCCTGGCCGGGGCGTATTACAGCTGGCGGATGGCGGTGGGGTTCTACTTGCTGCTGGCCCTTTGTGAAACCTACGACGGCTTGGTGTTTCGGGACATCGTCAGGCGTCAGACATGGCGGCAAACGGACATCAGGCGGGCGATGCGCCGCGTTTACACGGGGACGATCCTCAGCGCGGCGACGGTTTCATTCTGCGCCACCTTCGTAGCCCTGCTGCAATCCAGCGAGTCGGGGCATTTCATGCCGATGTTCATGCTGGTTTCCGCAGCCATATTCGCGGCGATGAACAACAACCAGTTCCTGCGCGTGCTGGGAATCCGGCTGTCGATCTACGTTGTCGCCATCATATTTATTCCGCTGAGCGATGTATGGCGCACGCGCGCGCCGCTGTCCTCGGAGGTGTGGCTGCATCTGTTCACGGTGTTGTTCGTGCTCGGGTTTCTTCTGGAACTCGCGCGGAACTTCCTGATCAGCTATTCCAACTCGTTGCAGAACCTCATGGATCTTGAGATGAAGCACGAGCAGACGAAAGCGGCCTACAAGGCCAAGACAGAGTTTCTTTCGACCGTCAGTCACGAGTTGCGCACGCCCATCACCTCGATCAAGGGGGCGCTCGAGATGATCAACGCCGGGGCCTTGGGCGCGGTGCCGGAAAAGATGTCCGTGGCGTTGCAGATCGCGGCCCGCAACACGCGGCGCCTGCAAAGTCTGGTCGAAGACCTGCTGCTGTTGCAAAGCGCCGAGGCCGGGAAGCTGAGCCTGCGGCTGGAAAGGGTGGATGCCGGCAAGTTCATTCAGGAAGTCGCAGAGCGTTTTGCTCCCTATGCCGACAGCAAGGAAGTTGTGCTCCATGTGAATGCGGCGCCTGACAAGCTCTGGTTTGAATGCGACGAAAAGCGGATGGATCAGGTCGTCACCAATCTTCTGTCGAATGCGGCGAAGTTCTCGAACCCCGGGGGCGTGGTCACGGTTTCTGTCCATGACCATGACGATCAGGTTGAAATTTCGGTCGTCGATGAAGGGCTGGGTATTCCGGCGGACACCGGGGATCAGATCTTCGAAGAGTTCAGGCAGCTGGATTCCTCAAGCGCCCGGAATTACCAGGGAACGGGCCTGGGGCTGAGCATCGCCAAACGGATCGTCGAGGCGCATGGCGGCCAGATCGGCTATGAAAGCGAAGTCGGCGTGGGGTCGACCTTTCATGTGCGCCTGAAAAAGGCCCCGGCGCCTTAACCCTGCCTGCGCCGTCAAGGACACCGTGGTTGCGATCATTCGAAGCGGGCGAACAGGCGGCGGGTCAGGGCGCTGATCTGGGCGTGAAAGGCCAGCGCGATCAGCGTCACCACCGCGATGGTGGCAAAGCTCAGATCGGTGCGCATCCGGCCGTTGGCATGGATCATAACCGCCCCCAGCCCGTCAGAGCCGCCGACCCATTCCCCGATGACCGCCCCAACCGGCGCATAGACGGCGGCCAGCCGCAGCCCGCTGCCCAGCATCGGCAGGGCCATCGGAATGCGGATATGCCACATTTCGCGCCAGCCGTTCGCCCCCATGGTGCGGGCCAGATCGCGACAGGCAGGCGCGGTCCGCGTCAGCCCGTCGAAGAACGCCGCCGCCACCGGGAAAAAGCAGATCAGCGCGGTCACCACGATCTTCGGGGCCATGCCGAACCCGAGCCAGAGCGTCAGGATCGGGGCCAGCGCGAAGATCGGGATCACTTGCGAAATCAGCAGCACCGGACGCAAGGCCCGCGCGCAGGGGGCATATCCTGCCATCAGCACCGCCAGCACCGCCCCGCCCGCCGCACCCAGTCCGAAGCCCGCGGTGATCTCGGTGCAGGTGCGCAGCGCCGCCTGCGCCAGCAGCGCCTGATTGGACCAAAGTGCCGCGGCCACCGCACCCGGCCCGGGCAGCAGGAAGGGCGGCAGCCCGGTCGCCACGATCAACCCTTGCCACAGCAGCAGCCCGCCTGCGGCAAGGATCAGGGGCGTCACGATCCTTCGCGTGCTCATGCCCCGGCCCCGGCGATCAGGCGCGACAAGAGCGCGCCCTGACAGGCCAGAACCGCAGGGTCGTCCGGTGGGCGCGGGGCGGGGCTGTCGGGGGCGCGGGCGTCGGACAGCCCGCTTTCGGTCAGCAGGTGGATCTGGTCGGACAGCCGTGCGGCCTCGGCTGGGTCATGGGTGACCATCAGCACGCTGCGCCCCCGTAACAGATCCGCAGCCAGATCCTGCATCGCCAGCCGCATCCGCGCATCAAGGGCCGAGAACGGTTCGTCCAGCAGCACCAGCGCGCGATCCTCCATCAGGGTTCGGGCCAGCGCGACCCGCTGCCGCTGTCCCCCCGACAAGGCGGCGGGATATTTCGCGGCGTGATCGGTCAGCCCGGTGCGCCCGAGGATGGCCTCCAGCCGCGCGGTGTCCGCCGCCTCGCCGCGCAGCCGCGCGCCAAGCGCCGCGTTCTGGCGCACTGTCAACCAGGGCAGAAGGCCGGGGTCTTGCGCCATCAGCGCGACGGGGAGGCGGTTGTCGATCCGGCCTTCGAACTGCCCGCCGATCGGCAGGCCCGCGATCAGCCGCAGCACGGTGGACTTGCCCACCCCCGACGGCCCCAGCAGCGCGGTCCATGTTCCCGCCCGCAGCGTCAGCCGGATCGGCGGGAACAGCGCCTGCCCGCCGATGCGCACCTGCCCCGACAGCACCACGGGCCGCATCATGCCCGCCAGAGGCCGAAGCAGCGGCCGCAGTCGGCGCCACTCATTCCGCCGCCCCCGGGTCCAGCGCCAGTTGCGACACCGGCAGAACCGTGTCGATCAGCCCGGCCTCGTGCAGGAACGCCTCGAACCGCGCATAGCGGCCATGGTCCAGTGCCGCAGGACTGTGGGCAAAGCGCGGCAGCGTGTCGGCCCAGGCCTGGGTGTTCAGCGCGTCGCCCAAATCGGGCGCGGTGGCGGCAAAGCTGCGGAAGGCCGCGTCGGGGTGGTTCACCAGATACTGCGTGCCACGCTCGACCGCAGCCAGAAAGCGGCGGATGCGGTCGCGCGCGGGGTTTGCCGGATCGGCAAGGCTGTCGGCATTGGCCACGAAGATCAGCTCGTCATAGGCGGGCAGGCCGGCCTCTTCGGGGAAGAAACAGCGCCAGTCGCCCCCCGCCAGCCGCATCTGCGTCAGTTCGAAATTGCGAAACGCGCCGATCACCGCATCCACCTGCCCGGTCATCAGCGCGGGGGTGAGCGACCAGTTCACATTGACCATCTCGACATCGGCCATCGTCAGCCCGGCACTGCGCAGCATCGCCTCCATCATCGCGCCTTCGATGCCGGACACCGAATAGCCGATCTTGCGGCCCTTCAGATCGGACAGGTTTTGCACCGGGCCCTTGGCATCGACCATCAGACAGTTGAGCGGCGTGGCCACCAGCGTGCCCACCCGCCGCAGCGGCAGGCCTTCATGCACCTGCAGATGCAGTTGCGGCTGATAGCTGATCGCCAGATCGGCGCGCCCGGCGGCCACCAGTTTGGGCGGCTCGGCCGGATCGGCGGGGGCGATGATCTCGACATCCAGCCCCTCGTCGGCAAAGAAGCCCTGTTCCTGCGCCAGAATGATCGGCGCGTGATCGGGGTTCACATACCAGTCAAGCATCAGCGTCAGCTTGTCTTGCGCCTGCGCCTGCGCGGGCAGGGCAAGGGTCAGCGCGGCGGCAAGGGTCGCGGCGAGGCGGGGGAATGTCATCGGATGTCTCCTGCAGAAATAAAGGGGGTGTCGGCCAGAAGGGCGATGTCGCCCGGCCAATGGGGGCGCAGCCGGTCCGCCGCGCGCCAGGCGCGCAGCCCGGATTGGCAGACAAACACCGCCCGGTGGCCGGCCGTGGGGCGGGGGTTGTGCGGGCCGATCTGCTCGATCGGCAGGCGCAGGGCGGCGGGGGTGACGGGGACGGGGGCTTCGCCCCTGTCGCGCAGCTCGATCACCAGATCCGTCGCGCACAGGTCGGATTTCGCGATAAATCGGTGCGGCGTGCCTTCGGGTTCGGGCGCGCTGTCGAAGCGGAAGCTGGCCGTGCGCGCGCCGGCCATGTTATAGCGCACAAGCTGCCCCAGCGGCGCGGGCGCAAGACCGATCAGCAACGCCAGCGCCATCTGCGCCTGCAGCAGGCCGAACATCCCCACCACCGGCCCCAGCACGCCCGCGCTGGCGCAGGTGGCCTGGGTGTCGGGCAGGTCGGGGAATACCGCGCGCAGGCTGGGCGCGCCGCCGCAGAACCCGCCGACATAGCCCGCAAGCCCCAGCACAGAGGCCGAAATCAGTGGTTTGCGCAGGCTTAGGCAGGTGTCCGACAGGGTATAGCTGACCGCGAAACTGTCGGCGCAATCCAGCACCAGATCGGCCGCGGCGACCAGATCGGGCGCGGTGGCCGGGGTCAGCCATTCGACGTGGGGCACGACCTGCACATCGGGATTGAGCGCGCGCACGAAGGCGGCGGCAGCCGTTGCCTTGGGCTGGCCCGCGCAGGGGCCATAGATCGGCTGGCGGTGCAGGTTCGACAGCTCGACCCGGTCGGGGTCGACCACGGTCAGCCGCCCGATCCCCGCACCCGCCAGATATTGCACCACCGGCACGCCCAAGCCCCCGGCCCCCACCACCAGCACATGCGCCGCAGCGATCCGCGCCTGCCCGCTGGCGCCGACCTCGGGCAGGATCGTTTGGCGCGCATAGCGGCTCATGCGGTCACCCGCAGCCAGTCGCGCACCCGCGCTTCGGGGTCGGGGGCAAGGGTGATGTCGGTCACGGCCGAGACCACATCGGCGCCCGCGGCAAAGGCCTGTTGCGCGCGGTCGACCCGCAGCCCGCCGATGGCGATCAGGGGGACGCCCCCGATCCGCGCCTTCCATTCGGTCAGTTTTTCGACCCCCTGCTGATGCCATTTCATCTGCTTGAGGATCGTGGGCCAGACCGGGCCAAGCGCGATGTAATCGGGGTGTAGCGCCAGCGCGCGGGTCAACTCTGCCTCGTCATGGGTGGACAGGCCAAGCTTCAGCCCCGCCGCGCGGATCGCGCCCAGATCGGCGGTATCCAGATCCTCTTGCCCCAGATGCAGCCAGTCGCAGCCTTCCTCGATCGCCAGTTGCCAGTGGTCGTTCACCACCAGAATGGCCCCGGCGGCGCGGCACAGATCGCGCGCGCGGCGGATCTCGGCGCGCAGTTCGGGCAGGGGGCGGTCCTTGATCCGCAGCTGCACCAGTTTTACCCCCAGGGCCAACATCCGCGCGATCCAGTCGGCGCTGTCGAAGATCGGGTAGAAACGCGGCAAGCTCATGTCAGAAACGCCTTTCCGATCAGCGGGGTCGAGGGGGCGGCCATGTCGCGCGGTTCCATCGGGTCGGCGAGATAGGCCTCGCGCCCGGCGTCGATTGCGCGCGCCATTGCCCGCGCCATGGCTGCCGGATCGCCGGCCCTGGCGACGGCGGTGTTCAGAAGCACGGCGTCGAAGCCCAGTTCCATCGCCTGCGCGGCATGGCTGGGCAGGCCGATCCCGGCATCCACCACCAGCGGCACATCGGGAAACTGCGCGCGCAGGCTGCGCAGCCCGAAGGGATTGTTCAGCCCCCGGCCCGAACCGATCGGCGCGCCCCAGGGCATCAGCACCTGACAGCCCGCGTCCAGAAGCCGTCCACAGATGGTCAGATCCTCGGTGCAATAGGGAAAGACCTCGAACCCCTCGGCGGTCAGGATGCGCGCGGCCTCGATCAGGGCCACGACATCGGGCTGCAGCGTGTCGGTGTGGCCGATCACTTCCAGCTTGATCCAGGGCGTGCCGAACAGCTCTCGTGCCATATGGGCGGTGGTCACCGCCTCTTTCACCGTATGGCAGCCCGCGGTGTTTGGCAGGACGCGCGGGCCAAGACCCGCGATCAGATCCCAGAAGGCCTGCCCGCCGCCCTGTTCGCGGCGCAGGCTGACCGTGGCGATACCCGCCCCCGAGGCGCGGAACGCCTGCGCCATGATCGCGGGCGACGGATATTGCGCCGTGCCCAGCATCAGCGCGCTGGACACCTCGACCCCGTAGAATACCGGCATCGCTCAGCCTCCCTGCATCGGGGCGACAACTTCGATCCGGTCGCCTTCAATTACCGGGGTCGTTGCGCGCAGGGGAACGGGGACGAAATCGCCGTTGCGGGCGGTGGCGACCTTCTGGCCGAAGCCCTGCTCGGTCAGCAGGTCGGCAAGGGTGGCGGCGGCGGTCTGTCGCGCCGCGCCGTTGAGGGTGATGTTCATGCGCTGACCTCGTCCATGAAAGCAGGGGTGATGCCGGTTTCCAGATGATCGGCGGCCATCGCGGCCACCGCGGGCGCCAGCAGGAAACCGTGCCGATAAAGCCCGTTGGCATACAGCGTCGCGCCGCGCCGCCGCAGCCGGGGCAGGTTGTCGGGAAAGGCCGGGCGCGCATCGGCGCCGGTTTCCAGCACCTCGGCCTCGCCAAAAGCCGGGTGCAGCGCATAGGCGGCCGACAGCAATTCCAGCACCGAGCGTGCCGTGACAATGCCGCGCCGGTCGCTTTCGATCATCGTGGCGCCCAGCATGAAGATGCCGTCGCCGCGCGGCACGATATACAGCGGGATGCGCGGATGCAGCAGCCGCACAGGACGCGAGAGCGTGACATCGGGGCAGCGCAGCACCAGCATTTCGCCGCGCACGCCGCGCAGGTCGGTCAGCGCATCGCGGGCCGCAAGGCCGCGCGCGTCGATCTGCACGGCGGGGGCCGGGGACGGGGGCGCGCGGTGGAAGGCCACATCCCGGGCCCGCAACCCGTCGCGCAGGGCGGTCAGGGCGGCGCGGGGGGACAGGTGCGCCTCGTCCTCGAAAAACAGCCCGGCACTGAAACGGCCGGCCAGGTCCGGCTCCAACGCGGCGATGCCCGCGGCATCCAGCGGCCGGTGGCCCCGGCTGCGGCGGGCGAAGCGGGCCAGTTCGCCCTGATCGCGCGCGAGTGCCAGTACCAGCGTGCCATTGCGCCGGACCGTGCCGGTGTGGCGATCCCACCAGTCGATTGCGCCAAGGCCCAGCCGCTCGACCGGTTCTTCGGCGGATTCGCGTTCGCAATAGGGGGCGAGCATGCCGCCCGCCCACCAGGAACAGCCATGCGGGCCGGGCGTGGGTTCGGGGTCGACCAGTTCGACGGGGTGGCCGCGTGTGGCCAGTTCGGTCGCGATGGCCAGGCCCATGACGCCCGCGCCCAGAATGCGGAAGGGTTTCATGCCGTGTCCCCCCAAAACTGATGGAAATGATGCACGGGCCCGTGGCCGGACCCGACCTGCAGGCGGTCGGCGGCGGCAATGGCGCCTTGCAGGTAGCGATGCGCGCGGGTCACGGCCTCGGGCACGCTTTGGCCCTGCGCCAGCCCGGCGGCGATCGCGGCCGACAGCGTGCACCCCGTGCCATGCGTGTTGCGGGTGGCGCGGCGCGGCGCGGTCAGATCCAGCCGCGCAGGGCCCAGCAACAGATCGGTGCAGGTAGTCCCCGGCGCATGGCCGCCCTTCATCAGCACCCAACTTGGCCCCAGAGCGCGCAGCAACTGGCCCTGCACTTCGCGGCTGGCGATGTCGGTGGCGGCGGGCTGATCCAGCAGTTCGGCCGCCTCGGGGATGTTGGGGGTCAGCACGGTTGCCAGCGGCAGCAATTCGTCCCGCAGCGCGGCAATCGCCTCGGCCGCCAGCAGCCGGTCGCCCGATTTCGCCACCATCACCGGATCAAGGACCACCGGCAGATCGCGCCCGCCCAGCCCTTCGGCCACCACGCGGATCACTTGCGGATCGCCCTGCATCCCGATCTTGACCGCGTCCACCGCCAGATCGTCGAATACCGCCTCGATCTGGGCGCGCACGATGGCGGGCGGCAGGGCTAGAACGGCGGTGACGGCGCGGGTGTTCTGCGCGGTGATCGCGGTCAGGACGCTGGCGCCATAGCTGCCCTGCGCGGAAAATGTCTTGAGATCTGCCTGAATCCCGGCGCCACCGCCGCTGTCAGACCCCGCGATGGTCAATGCAATTGCTGTCACGTCGCCCCCATATCGACCGACAGACGGATTCGGGGGCTTGGGCACGGCAGAAGGCTGCCATGCTTCACTGCGCTACCCGTTCCCTCCGCCGGTATTAACCGGATCAGGTTCGATGGGTTGGCTGCCGCCTCTCAGCCCCGGTCGCCCGGGGCACCCCAACGAGTAAGTGCGGCTACCTTAGGGGCCGGCGGGGGGATCGGCAAGGGGGCAAGAACGGGGCGCCGGAATGCAAAAGGCCGCCCGAAGGCGGCCTGTCGCGTCAGTTTCGAAGGGCTCAGAACTTCCAGCCGAGCGAGATGTCCCACACCCCATCGTCGACGTTGTCGCCATCGAAATAGCCCAGCTGCGCATAGGCGCCGCTCCAGAAATTGTAATCGGCGCTGACGCCGTAAAGCGTGGTCGAAGCGACGTCCAGAACGGTCGCGGTGACTTCAAGCTGCGGCATGACCTTGTAGGAACCCCACAGCATGACGGCGGTGTCATCGAAATAGGAATCGTCGCCATTGCTGAGCCCAAGGCCGACCGAATAGAGATCGGTCTCGACGCCGCCTTCGGCGTGCACCAGCGTGCCGTTAGCCGACTCGCCGTCAAAATGCTCCACGCTGCCCGAAGCGAACCACATGCCTTGGGTATAGGTCGCGCCAAAGCCGAAGACGTCCACGTCCTCTTCGTCCGAGAAGCGGTGATAGGAGGCGCTGGCCTTCACGGCGCCGAAATCGCCATCATAGCGCAGGCCGATCGGGGTTTCGTCCGACTGCAGGTAGGCAACGTCCACCAGACCGTCGGTCAGGATGCCCGCTTCGAGCGAGAAGAACCGCGAACCGCCGATGTCGGGAACGCGGGTATGGTCCTTGAGGGCCGAGCGCGGAACACCGAAGCTGAACTTGTGGTTGCCGGTGGTGTAGGTCAGCGCGCCATAGAGCGCGGCTTCCGAGGTGTCTTCGAAATCAAGGCCGAACAGGCCGAAATCGAAGCCAAAGCCGCTTGCACCCGGGGCAACGCTGATGTCGAAGTCGCCGATGATGCCCGACGCGTCTTCGCCATCCGAGGTCAGGTATTCGTATTCGATATAGCCCTTGCCGGTGACGCCTTCGGGCAGAGATTGTGCCGAAGCCATGGCCGGGACGCCGAGCGCTGCGAGAGCGAAGAGAAAGTGCTTCGTGTTCATGGTGGATCTCTTTCTTGTAACAAATTTGATCCCACTCTAGCCGGAAAAACGGCGTTTTCCGAGGGGAAGTGCAGGGGGGCGGGAATTTCTGCGCGCGCTGTTGCTCTTGCCCCACACGCCGCCGTGATCGAATTGCGGCGATCGGGCCACGGCGCGGTGGGGTGGATATGCAAAGGCCGGGCTGGGGCCCGGCCAGACATGTGCGATTTCGCAGGAATGATTTGGGCGGGAAGCCCGCGCCGATCAGACCTTGCGGACGCGGATCACCACGTCGACGCGGGTCACCTCGGCGCCGGGGGGCGCCTTGGGAATTCGGGCCAGTTCCAGTTCCTCGGCGGGGGCGTCGGAAATCCGGTTCTCGCCCTCCCAGAAGAAATGCGGGTGATCGTCCATCCGGGTGTCGAAATAGGATCGCGTCGCGTCGACGGTGATTTCGTGCATCAGGCCGGCATCGCAGAACGCGCGCAGCGTGTTGTATACGGTGGCCAGCGACACGCGTTCGCCCGCGTCATGCGCCGCGGCATAAAGCCCCTCGGCCGTCACATGGCGGTTCATGCCGTCGCCGATCAGAAGGGATGCCAAAGAAAGGCGTTGGCGCGTCGGGCGCAAACCCCCATCGGCGAGCCATTTCTGGCCACGTTCCATCTCAAGTTCAGTCATCGCTTTGCGTCTCCCTGTGACATTATATGCGCGGCCAGTGCCTTATTTCAATGGCTTTCCCGGATCAGAGCCTTGAAAGGCGGCGTCGGGTGTTTCGCGGGGTCGCAGGGGGCTGCGGGCCTTGCACGCGCGCGGGTGCGGGTGTTAGAGGGGGAGGACAGACCACTGGGGGGGACACAGGCCGATGACGGGCTTTCCGACGAGCTTCGACCGGGACGATCTTTTGAAATGCGCACGCGGCGAGCTGTTCGGGCCGGGCAATGCCCAGTTGCCGGCGCCGCCGATGCTGATGATGGACCGCATCACCGAAATCTCGGGCGATGGGGGCCTGCATGGCAAGGGCCATGTCGTGGCCGAATTCGACATCACCCCGGACCTGTGGTTCTTTGAATGCCATTTCCCCGGCAACCCGATCATGCCGGGCTGTCTGGGGCTTGATGGGTTGTGGCAGCTGACCGGGTTCAACCTGGGCTGGCGCGGCTGGCAGGGGCGCGGCTATGCGCTGGGCGTGGGCGAGGTCAAGCTGACCGGCATGGTGCGCCCCGACCGCAAGATGCTGACCTACAAGGTCGATTTCACCAAGGCGATCCAGACCCGCCGCCTGACCATGGGTGTTGCCGACGGTATCGTCGAAGCCGATGGTGAGGTGATTTACATCGTCAAGGATATGAAGGTCGCTCTCTCCGAGAGCTGATTCAACCCAACACAGGAGGCCCCCATGCGGCGCGTCGTCATCACCGGCCTGGGCATCATCTCGCCCATCGGCAACAATGCGGCAGAAGTCTCGGACAGTCTGCGTGCGGGCCGTTCGGGGATCGTTTCCGCCCCCGAATATGCAGAGCGGGGCTTCCGCAGCCAGATCCACGGCATGCCGCAGATCGTGCTGGAAGATCATATCGACAAGCGCAACCTGCGCTTCATGGGGCCGGGTGCGGCCTATAACTTCCTGGCGATGGAACAGGCGATCGCCGACAGCGGCCTGGAAGAAAGCGACATTTCCAACCCGCGCACCGGGCTGATCATGGGCTCGGGCGGTCCGTCGACCTCGAACTTCTTCGAGGCGCACCGGATCACGCTGGAAAAGGGCAGCCCCAAGCGGATGGGCCCGTTTATGGTGACGCGCTGCATGTCGTCGACCAATTCGGCCTGCCTGGCGACGCCGTTCAAGATCAAGGGCGTGAACTATTCGATCACCTCGGCCTGCTCGACCAGCGCGCATTGCATCGGCAACGCGGCCGAGCTGATCCAGATGGGCAAGCAGGACGTGATCTTCGCCGGCGGTGGCGAGGAACTCGACTGGACGCTGTCGTGCCTGTTCGACGCGATGGGTGCGATGTCGTCGAAATACAACGACACCCCCACCACCGCGAGCCGCGCCTTCGATGCGACGCGGGACGGGTTTGTCATTGCGGGCGGCGGCGGCGTGGTGGTTCTGGAAGAACTGGAACATGCCAAGGCGCGCGGCGCGAAAATCTATGCCGAACTGACCGGCTATGGCGCGACCTCGGATGGTTATGACATGGTGGCCCCCTCGGGCGAGGGCGGCGAACGCTCGATGCGGCTGGCGGTCTCGACCCTGGGCGAAGGCCGCAAGGTCAGCTATATCAACGCGCATGGCACCTCGACGGTGGCGGGCGACGTGACCGAGGTCGAGGCCGTGCGCCGCGTCTTCGGCGAGGGCAACGTGCCGCCGATCTCGTCCACGAAATCGCTGACCGGGCACAGCCTGGGCGCGACGGGCGTGCATGAGGCGATCTACTGCCTGCTGATGATGGAAGGCAAATTCATCACCGCTTCGGCCAATATCACCCAACTCGACCCGGCGATCCGCCCCGAGGAAATCTGCACCGAGCTGCGTGAGAATGTCGAATTCGACTCGGTTCTGTCGAACAGCTTCGGGTTTGGCGGCACCAACGCGACGCTGCTGATGAGCAAATATCTGGACTGAGTTGGTCAGGGAAATCACATGGCTGATCTGATGAAGGGCAAGCGCGGGCTTGTCATGGGTGTGGCGAACGAACGCTCGATCGCCTGGGGGATCGCCTCGGCGCTGGCTGCGGAGGGGGCCGAACTGGCCTTCTCCTATCAGGGGGAAGCGTTTGGCAAGCGCGTTGCCCCGCTGGCGGCCTCGGTGGGTTCGGATATCCTGGTCGATGTCGATGTGAACGACGACGCGAGCCTTGATGCGGCCTTCGCGCAGCTCAAGGAAAAATGGGGGACGATGGATTTCCTGATCCACGCCATCGCCTATTCCGACAAGAACGAGCTGACGGGCCGGTTCATCAACACCTCGCGCGATAACTTCAAGAACAGCCTGGCGATCAGCTGCTACAGCTTCATCGACGTGGCGCGCCGCGCGTCCGAAATGATGCCCGACGGCGGCAGCCTGATTACGCTGACCTATGGCGGATCGAACCGCGTCACGCCGTTCTACAACGTGATGGGCGTGGCCAAGGCGGCGCTGGAAAGCGCCGTGCGCTATCTGGCCAACGATCTGGGCCCGCAGCAGGTGCGCGTGAACGCGATCAGCCCCGGCCCGATGAAGACGCTGGCAGGGGCGGCCATCGGCGGTGCGCGCAAGACCTATCGCCACACCGAGGCCAACGCGCCCTTGCGCCAGAACGCCACGCTGGAGGCGGTGGGCGGCACCGCGGTCTGGCTGTGTTCGGATTACGGCAATTGCACCACGGGCGAGGTCGTGACGGTCGATTGCGGCTATCACGTCCTGGGCATGCCGCAGCCCGAAAACATCTGAGATCACCGGATCGGGGCGCCTTCGGGCGCCCTTTTCGCTTGCGCCTCAGTCGTCTTTCCGGGGGCGCAGTTCGCGCCGCAGCCGCGCCCATTTTTCCTGATATTCCTCGGCATTGCCGAAATCGCAGAATTCGCCGTAATAGGCATGCGCACCCTTCACCCGGCGCGCGTGTTTGATCGGGCACCAGTATTTCTCGGTCCGGGCCGAGACTTCGCGGACATAGGAAATCACCCCGTTGCCATAGCCGCAATAGATGCAGTTCAGCTTCTGGATCGCGTTCAGATAGCCCAGATTGTGGCGGTCGATGACGATATGGTCGCGGCGGCGGACCTTTTCGATGTGATAGATCGGAAAACAGATCGCTTGATAAATCGTCACGAACAGGTCCAGCAGGACAAAGGGAATGACCACCGCATAGATCACGGGCGCGGTCAGAATGACCATCAGGCGGGTGCGGCGCAAAAACAGCCACAGACGCACGCGGGCGGCGCGATGGGCGTCGCGCACGCCTTCCTCGAACACGATCCGGCCACGCTCGATCCGGTAGCGCATTGTCTCGCGACGGGCGGCCCATTCCTGTTCGATCTGGTCTTCCAGTTCGTTCAGCCGGGCCTGCAGTTTTTCGAGCGTCTCGGGCATGGCGTTCTCCTGTCGAGCCAGTATGATCGCAACCGCGATGCCGTGCCAGAGGGAGAGAGACGGATGCAACTACAATATTTCACCGCGGCCGATGGCGCGAAACTGGCCTATCGCGACCGGGGCGCGGGGCCTGTTGTGATCGCGCTGGCGGGGCTGACGCGCAACAGCCATGACTTCGATTATCTGATGCATCACATGCCCGAGGGCGTTCGGGTGATCCGCCCCGATTACCGCGGGCGGGGCGAAAGCGCCTGGACCGGCGCCGAGACCTATACGGTTCCGCAGGAAGCCGCCGATGTGCTGGCACTGATGGATCATCTGGGGATCGCCCGGGCGGCGTTTCTGGGCACCTCGCGCGGCGGGCTGATTGCGATGTATCTGGCTGCGGTGGCGCATGACCGGGTGGCCGGGATCTGCCTGAACGATGTGGGGCCGGTGCTGGAGGCCGAGGGTCTGCAGCGGATCTTCGATTATGTCGGGCGCAACCCGGTGGCGCGCACGCTTGAGGGGGTCGCCGATCGGCTGCCGATGGTGATGCCGGGCTTCGCCAATGTGCCCGAAAGCCGTTGGGCCGAAGAGGCGGTGCGCCACTACGTCCAGACCGACGAAGGCGTGAAGATCAACTACGATCCGGCGCTGCGCGAGGCCTTCCTGGGCGCCTTCAAGGGTGATGCGGTGCCGACCGCCTGGCCGCTGTTCGACGCCTGTGCCGGGCTGCCGCTGGCCCTGATCCGGGGGGCGAATTCGGATCTGCTGAGCGCCGCCTCGGCCGCGGAAATGCGCGCGCGTCGGCCCGACATGATCTTTGCCGAAGTGCCCGACCGCGCACATGTTCCGTTTCTGGATGAACCTGAATCGGTGGCGGCGATCACCGCCTGGCTCGATCAGGCGGCGCGCGCATAACCGCCAGCAGGGCCCCAATGCAAAACGCCGGACCCGAGGGCCCGGCGTTTCGTCATTCCGACAGCAGCGAAGATTATTCCTCGGCCGCGGCCTCGGCTTCTTCGTTGTCGCTCGAGCGCAGGCCCGAGGGCGCCGCGATGTTGGCGATCACGAAGTTGCGGTCGATGGTCGGACGCGCGCCTTCCGGCAGGGTGATGTCGTTGATGTGGATCACATCGCCGATCTGCTTGCCGGTCAGGTCCACGGTGATGTGGTCCGGGATGTCGCCAGCCAGAACTTCCAGTTCGACCTCGGGGCGCACCACGGTCAGCGTGCCGCCGCGTTTCAGGCCCGGCGCCGCTTCGTGGTTTTCGAAGGTGACGTGGATGAACAGGTTGATGCGCGAGGCGCGGTGGGTGCGCATGAAGTCGATATGCGTCGGCAGATCCTTCACAACGTCTTTCTGAACGCCGCGGCAGATCACGCGCACGTCTTCCTGGCCTTCAACCTTCAGGTTGAACAGGGTCGACATGAAGCGGCCCTTGCGCAGGCGGGTCAGCAGCTTGTTGTAGTCGAAGTTCAGCGCGACCGGCTCTTTGCCGTCGCCATAGACGATACCGGGCACCATGCCCTCACGGCGTGCTGCGCGAGCGGCCCCCTTGCCCGTCCCCGTGCGCACCGTGGCTTCGAGAGTTTCGATCTCTTTGGCCATTGTTATCTCCAATTGGTCAAGTTGCGGGCCCCCTCCAAGGGTGTGGGCCCATGAAGGTGCGCGCATACGCGGGAATCGGGAAAAAGGCAAGCAGTTCCGGCGCTGCGATGCGGGGGCGCGGGGATTTGAGTATTTTTGCCAAAAAGAAGCCAGGCCCGGGCCCCGGGGGCGTTCAGCTATACGCGTCGAAGAACCCGTTCGGCACCAGCAGGTTTTCGCGTTTGAGGTCCTGCACCCGGCGTTCGCCGCACAGCGCCATCGAGGTATCCAGCTCTTTCTGGATGATCTCCAGCGCGCGGGTCACGCCCGGCTCGCCCATCGCGCCCAGCCCGTAGACGAAGGCGCGGCCGATCATCACGCCCTTGGCGCCCAGGGCCAGCGCCTTGAGCACGTCCTGCCCCGAGCGGATGCCGCTGTCCAGCCAGACCTCGGTTCTGTCGCCCACGGCCTGCACGATCGAGGGAAGCATGCGGATCGAGCTGAGCGCGCCATCCAGCTGCCGCCCGCCGTGGTTCGACACCACGATCGCATCGGCGCCGACCTGCGCGGCCATTTCGGCATCTTCGGGGGACAGGATGCCCTTCAGGATCACCTTGCCGCCCCACATGTCCATCAGCTTCTTGATCCGGTCCCAGTTCAGCGCCTGATCGAATTTCTCGGCGGTCCAGCTGTTCAGCGAGGCAGGGTCGGCCACGCTGTCCACATGGCCCACGATATTGCCGAAGAAGCGGCGCTTGGTCTGCAGCATCTCGATGCCCCAGCGCCATTTCGTCGCCAGATCCAGCATCACCGGCACGGTGAATTTCGGCGGCGCGGTCAGGCCGTTCTTCAGATCCTTGTGGCGCTGTCCCAGCAGTTGCAGATCGACCGTGATGACCAGCGCCGAACAGCCCGCTGCGCGGGCGCGTTGCAGCACCTTCACGTTGAAATCATCGTCCGTCAGCGTGTAGATCTGAAACCAGAACGGCGCGTCGGTATTGTCGGCCACATCCTCGATCGAGCAGATCGACATCGTCGACAGGGTGAAGGGCACGCCGAATTTCGCCGCCGCCCGTGCCGCCTTGATCTCACCATCGGCGCGCTGCATGCCGGTCAGCCCCACCGGCGCCAGCGCCACCGGCATCGCCACATCCTGCCCCAGCATGGTCGAGCGGGTCGTGCGCCCGGTCATGTCCACCGCGACCCGTTGATTGAGCCGGATCTGCGCGAAATCGGTCGTGTTCTCGCGGAAGGTCTGCTCGGTATACGACCCGCTTTCGGCGTAATCGTAGAACATTTTCGGCGTGCGTTTGCGGTGCAGGCGCTTGAGATCGTCGATGCAGGTGATGACGGGCATTGCAGTCCCTCCGATTTGGTTAGTTTCTGTTACCAATTCATGCAAAACTGCGCAACCTTTGCTTTGTGCTTGCCAAGTGCTGCGGGCTTGTGTCGAGTGCGCGGACAGGAGGCGCGATGCAGGATATTCTTTACGGAGTGGGCGGCGGTTTTGTCGCGGCGGCGGCCACGGCGGCAGGGGCGATCCCGGCGCTGATCGGGCGGTCCATGACGCAGCGCACCGCCGACACGATGCTGGGGTTCGCGGCGGGTGTGATGCTGTCGGCGTCCTATTTCTCGCTGATCCTGCCCGGGATCGACGTGGCCGAGGCGATGTTCGGTTCGCTCTGGATCGCGGCGATGGTGGCGGCGGTGGGGATCGCACTTGGGGCGGGCTTCGTCGCATGGCTGAACGCGGTGCTGCCGCACGAGCATTTCCTGACCGGGCGCGAAGGCGGCGATGCGGCGGCACTGGCGCGGATCTGGCTGTTCGTGCTGGCGATCACCATTCACAACTTCCCCGAGGGCCTGTCGATCGGCGTGGCCTTCGGGGCTGACCGCGCAAACGGCTTGTCGGTGATGACCGGGATTTCCCTGCAGGACATTCCCGAGGGGCTGGCCGTGGCTGTGGCGCTGGTCGGGCAGGGCTACACCCGTCGCCGTGCCTTTCTGGTGACCATGGCAACGGGTCTTGTGGAACCCGTGGGCGCCTTGCTTGGCGCGACGGCGGTGTCGGTTTCGTCGGCGCTGCTGCCCTGGGGGCTGACCTTCGCGGCGGGCGCGATGCTCTATATCATCAGCCATGAAATCCTGCCCGAAACCCATCGCAACGGGCATCAGAACCGCGCGACGGCGGGGCTGATCTTTGGCCTGATCCTGATGATGTTCCTGGACGTGACGCTGGGCTGAGCGGGGCGGGCTGACGGGGCAGGGGCCCCGCCCGCCTCGATCAGACGGTATCCAGATACAGTTCCGATTGTTCCTGATCGGACAGCTCGGCCATGTAGTGAATTTCCTGCCGCTTGGTCATCAGGAAATTCTCGACAATCTCGTCGTCGAAGATCCGCCGCACCAGCGGACACATCGAAAAGGTTTCAATCGCGCGGTGCCAGGTCGGCGGCAACTGGTCAAGGTTCTGCGCATAGGCGTTGCCCTTGAGCGGTTCATCCGGGATCATCCGATCCTCGATCCCGATCAGCGCGGCGCCCAGAATGGCGGCGATCATCAGATAGGGGTTCACATCGCCCCCCGCCACGCGATGTTCGATCCGGCGCGCGGCATTGCCCGAACTGGGCACCCGCAGCGCGGCCGTGCGGTTTTCATAGGCCCAACCGATGCCGGTTGGCGCATGCGCATTGGGCACCAGCCGGTCATAGCTGTTTTCATGCGGCGCGAAGATCAGCGTCGATCCGGGCAATGCGGCCAGACACCCCGCCACCGCCTGACGCAGCGCGTCAGACCCCTGCGGCGTGCCGTCGTTGAAGATATTCTCGCCCGCCGCGTCGAGCACGGAAAAATGCGTGTGCATCCCGTTGCCGGCCCACATGTCATAGGGTTTCGCCATGAAGCTGGCGGCAAATCCGTGACGGCGCGCCAGCCCCTTGACCAGCATCTTGAACAGCCAGGTGTCATCGGCGGCCTTCAGCGGGTCGGCCTGATGCATCAGGTTGATTTCGAACTGGCCGGGCCCGGCCTCGGAAATCGCGGTATCGGCGGGGATGTCCATTGCCTCGCAGGCGTCATAGAGCGCGGTGAAAAAGGCATCAAACGCATCAAGGGCGCGCAGCGACAGCGTTTCGCCCCCGGTGCGGCGTTTGCCCGAACGGGGCGAGGGCGGCACCCGCAATCGCGACCCGGAATCGTCGATCAGGAAGAACTCCAGCTCGGTTGCGACAACCGGGGTCAGACCGCGCGCCTTGTAACGATCCAGCACCCGGGCCAGCGCCTGGCGCGGATCGCCGGCATAGGGGCGACCGTCCATGTGGAACATCCAGATCGGCAACAGCGCGGTCGGCGCCTCCAGCCAGGGCATCGGCAGGAAACCGCGTTCGGTGGGCATCAACAAACCGTCGCAATCGCCGGTCTCGAACACCAGCGGGCTGTCTTCGATATCCTCGCCCCAGATGTCGAGGTTCATCACCGAAAACGGAAACCGGGTGCCTTCGGTGAAGACCTTGCTTGCGAAGCGCGCGGGAATGCGTTTGCCGCGCGCCACCCCGTTCAGATCAGCCGCCGCCACGCGAATGGTGCGCACCTCGGGGTGTTCTTTCAGCCAGTCCATGTCTCACCTGATGATTTGCGGCCTGATCCTCAGGCGCGGGCGGTGAGCCTGCGGCAGATGGCGGTTCAGGCGGCGGTTGACCACCCCGAACAGACCGATCAGCGCCAGCGTGACGCAGATGAAATAGAAGGCAGCGATCGGGTAGGGGATGAAGGGGTTGAAGGTCTTGTCGGCGAAAAACTTCGCGTAATACAGCGCATCGCCGCGTTGCTGATAGGCCGGAAAGCCCGAGAAGAAGACCAGCGTCGTGGCGTGGAACAGGAAGATCGCCTCGTTCGTATAGGCGGGCCAGGCCAGCCGCAGCATGGTGGGCCACAGCACGCGGCGGAACTTGTTCCAGCCGGTCAGCCCGTAGGCATCGGCGGCCTCGATATCGCCCTTGGGCACCGAGCGCAGCGCGCCGTAGAAGATTTCGGCCGAATAGGCGGCGGTGTTCAGGAACAGCACGAACAGTGCGCCCGCCCAGGCCGAGGTCACCCAGCTGGTCTGCACCGTCAGCCCGAAGATGTTGATGCCCGCGCGCGGCAACATCACCAGCGCCTCATAGGCCAGGAAGAACTGGATGAACAACGGCGAGCCGCGGAAGACGAAGATGAACCATTCCGCAGGTTTGCGGATCAAGGGCGCCTCGGCGGCCTTGGCCAGCGCCAGCCCGGTCGCCAGAAAGAAGCCGAAGGCCAGCGCCAGAACGCCGAAATAGATGTTCCAGATCAGGCCAGAGCCGATCAGCGTGAACTGGTGGCACAGCGTGAAGTCGCTGCGCGGCAACAGCCGTTCGCCAATGCCCAGCGAGCGCAGGCCATAATCGGCGATGATTTCGGTGCAGCTCATGCGCCTGCCTCCCCGGCCAGTTTACGCTGCGCCTCGCCCGCCATCGTGGCCTGACCGCGCGACAGCCGTGTCGTCAGACGGCCCAGCACGACCTCTGAGACGCGGGTCATCGCCAGGTAGAAACACAGCAGCCCCAGGAAATACCACACGCGCCAGTCTGGGTGCGGATAGGCATAGATCTGCGATTTGGTCGAGCCGAGTTCGCGCGCCCAATAAACGATGTCCTCGACCCCCAGCAGGAACAGCAGCGGCGTGGCCTTGATCAGGATCATCCACAGGTTCGACAGCCCGGGCAGGGCGTAGGTCCACATCTGCGGGATCAGGATGCGGCGGCTGACCTGGCGCGGGGTCATGCCGTAGGCCTCGGCGGTTTCCAGCTGCGCGCGCGGCACGGCATTCATCGCGCCAAACAGGACATTGGCGGCAAAGGCGCCGAAGACGATTGAAAACGCCACCACGGCCAGGGTGAAGCCGTAAGCCTCGTGCCAGATCTGCGGGCTCGTGGACAGCGGCAGCTTGGCCGCGGCGCACACGTTGAATTCGCCATTGGCCCAGACAGGTTCACCCGTCGGCGGGCATTTCCACAAATGGCGCAGGTATTCGAACCCCTGATCCAGCGCGACCGGAACGAACAGGAAAAACACGATGTCGGGCACGCCGCGCACCATCGCCGTATAGCCCTTGCCCAGCCAGCGCAGCGGCGCGACCGGGCTGCGCGCCGCCAGGGCGCCAGCAAAGCCGAAGGCCAGTGCGACGGGGGCGGTAATCAGCATCAGGGCCAGAACCACGAAGAACGAGCCGTAGAACAGCATGTGCTTGCCCGAGGTCAGGTAGCACAGGAGCCAGCTCAGGCCCTCGAGTTGGGAAGGATCGGCGCAGCTTGCGAACATGGGGGTCGGGCGGCCCCGAAAGGCCGCCCCCTGTCATCAGAACGTGGCGGCTTCGTCGCCGAACCATTTCGTGATCATCGTATTGAGCGTGCCGTCGGCCTTCATCTCGGTGATCACCGCGTCGAACTTGGCTTTCAGCTCGGTGTCGGATTTGCGCAGGCCCATGCCGACGCCGCCGCCCAGCGGCACATCCGCGCCCGCCCAGACCATTTCACCGCCTTCGGTGACGAAGGGCGCCAGCGCGTCCTTGTCGGCAAACACTGCGTCGGCCTCGCCGTTCTTCACCGCCGCGACGGTATCGTCGAGCGTGGCGAATTCCAGCAGCGTGGCGCCCGACTTGGCGACGTAATCGGCCTGGATCGTGCCGACCTGCGCGGCGACCACGCCCTGAAGATCCGCGTCAGCCTTCATCGCCATGTAGGACGAGGCCGCCGGGGGGATGTAGTTCTGGGTGAAGTCGATGGTTTCTTTGCGCTCATCGGTGATGCTCATGCCCGCGATGATCGTGTCGTAGTTGCCCGACAGCAGGTTCGGGATGATGCTGTCCCATTCGTTGGTGACCCATTCGCAGGTCAGCCCGGCCTTGGCGCACATCGTGTCGCCCAGCTCGCGCTCGAACCCGTCGACTTCCCCCTTGTCGTTGATGAAGTTGTAGGGAGGGTAGGCGCCTTCGGTGCCCATGCGCACCGTTTCAGCCATGGCAAAACCGCTGCAAAGCGCCAGCGCCGCGGTGGTCAGGATCAGCTTTTTCATAGTCTCAACTCCACTGTTGAAGATCGTGTTTTTGGTTTTCGGATTCAGGCCGGCGCGGTGGCCGACAGGAATTGTTGCAGCCGTTCCGATTTCGGCGCGCCGAACAGCGCCTCGGGCGGGCCTTCTTCCTCGATCTTGCCCTGATGCAGGAAGATGACGTGATCGGACACATCGGCCGCCAGCCGCATGTCGTGGGTCACCAGGATCATCGTGCGATGCTCGCCCGCCAGATCCTTGATGACCTTGACCACCTCTTGCTGCAATTCGGGGTCAAGCGCCGAGGTCGGTTCGTCGAACAGCAGCGCCTCGGGCTGCATGCACAGCGCGCGCGCGATGGCGGCGCGCTGTTGCTGGCCGCCGGACAGTTGCGCGGGCCAGTTGTCGGCCTTGTCGCCGATGCCCACCTTGTCCAGCAGGCTGCGTGCCAGCGCCTCGACCTGCGCCGCGGGGCGGCCCAGCACGGTGACCGGCGCTTCCATCACGTTTTGCAGGATGGTCATGTGCGACCACAGATTGAATTGCTGGAACACCATCGACAGGTTGGTGCGGAACCGCGTCACCTGCGCACGATCGGCTGGATGGCGCCGCAGGCCTTCGCCCGCCCATTTGACGGCCTCTCCCTCGAACAGAATTTCGCCTTGCTGACTGTCTTCCAGCAGGTTGCAGCAGCGCAGGAGCGTGGATTTGCCCGACCCGGACGACCCGATGAGCGAGATCACCTGCCCGCGTTCGGCGCGGATGGAGACGCCCTTGAGGACCTCCAGCTGGCCATAGCTTTTGTGCAGGTTGCGAATTTCGATGACGGGCGCGGGATCGGTCACTTTGGGCTTCTCTTTGTCCGGTTGGTCAAGTTGGCGCGATTTTCGGGGGGAATGCAACGGGCGAGTGACGGCTGACGCAGGGGGATGCGCCAAAAAGACAGGCAGGCGGCGTGATTTTACGCGGGCGCCGGGAAAATCAGCCGCGCTGTGTCTGCACCCTTTGCCGCGCCAGCGCCGAATCACGGTCGTTGATGCCCAGCAGATTGGCCGCCAGCCGGATCAGCGCCTCTTCCTCGGCCTCGCGCGATCCGTCGGCCAGGGCGACCTCCCACATCGCCTCGATCACGCTGATCCGGTTTTCATGCGGGACCCGGTCCTTCAGCGCGCGGGTGAAGCGCACCGTGTCGGGGGCCTCGGCCTCCACCTCTTCGGCACGCTGGCGCAGGGCTTCGGCCTGCGCGGGGCTCAGGTCCCCGCGTGTGGCCAGGATACGGTCGATGCGCGCCTTTTCGGCTGCGTCGAAATGATGATCGGCGCGCGCCAGCCGCACCAGAAGCGCCGCCAGCGCCAGTTCGGCGTCATCGGCGGTCAGCGGTTCGGGTTGCGGGGCTGCAAGCAGCGAAAGGAGCGCTTTGATCATGGTCGCAATGTAATGTCAGTGCCAGAGGGGACAAGGGCGCGCGCGCCCCTGCGCGGGGTCAGCCGGCCCAGCCTTCGACGATGCACAGATCGGCGATCGAGACCGGGGTGCGCAGGCTCATCGCGTGCTGATATTCGGGGCTCAGATAGCAGGCGTGGGCGGCTTCGATGCTGGGAAATTCGATCACCACGGCGCGCGGGCGCAGATCGCCCTCGACCACCTCTTGCGGGCCGCCGCGCACCAGAAAGCGCCCGCCGTATTTGTCGAAGGCCGCCGCATTGGCCACGCGATAGGCCTGATAGGCCTGCGGGTCGTCGACGGTCACATGGCCGATCCAGTAACCTTTGGGCGTGCTCATCTCAGGCCCCCCGCGCGGCTTTTTCCGCAATCCCCGACGTGCCCATGCGGCGGTCGAGTTCGGCCAGAACATCGGCCAGCGCCACATCGCGCGCGGCCAGCATCACCAGCAGGTGATAGAGCACATCGGCGGCCTCGTAGGTCAGGTTCTCGCGGTCGTTTTTCACCGCCGCGATGATCGCCTCGATCGCCTCTTCGCCGAATTTCTCGGCGCATTTTTCCGGGCCCTTGGCAAAGAGTTTCGCGGTCCAGCTGCTGTCCGGGTCGGCGGATTTGCGCGCCGCGATGGTGGCGGCGAGGGTGTCGAGCGTGCTCATGTCAGCCTCACGGGGATGCCGGCGGCGGCCATATGGGCCTTGGCCTCGCCGATGGTGAATTCGCCGAAATGGAAGATCGAGGCGGCCAGAACCGCGCTGGCGCCGCCGAGGGTGACGCCCTCGACCAGGTGGTCGAGCGTGCCGACCCCGCCCGAGGCGATGACCGGGATGCTGACCGCATCGGAAATCGCGCGGGTCAGCGGCAGGTTGAACCCCGCGCGGGTGCCGTCGCGGTCCATCGAGGTCAGCAGGATCTCTCCCGCGCCCTTGGCGGCGACGGTGCGGGCAAATTCCACCGCGTCGATGCCGGTCGATTTGCGCCCGCCATGGGTGAAGATTTCCCAGCGGCCGGGTTCGACCGTCTTCGCGTCGATCGCCACCACGATGCACTGGCTGCCGAAACGGTCGGCGGCCTCGGCCACGACATCGGGGTTGGCCACGGCGGCAGAGTTGAAGCTGACCTTGTCGGCGCCGGCCAGCAGCAGCTTGCGCACGTCTTCGTGGCTGCGCACGCCGCCGCCCACGGTCAGCGGCATGAAGCACTGCTCGGCGGTGCGGGTGACCAGATCGAACATCGTGCCGCGGTTTTCATGGGTGGCGTGGATGTCGAGGAAACACAACTCGTCCGCGCCCGCCGCGTCATAGGCCTTGGCGGCCTCGACCGGGTCGCCCGCGTCGATCAGGTTGACGAAGTTCACGCCTTTCACCACGCGGCCATCGGCCACGTCGAGGCAGGGGATGATCCGGGTTTTCAGCATGGGCAGCGGGCTCCTTTGGCGCAGTCATAACGCCCGGGGCGCGGGATGGAAAGCGCAGAGCGGGGGCCAGCCCCCGCGCCCCCGGGATATTGAAGCCAGAAAGAAGCACAGGGCCGGGCGGTCATGTGCCCAGTGCGGCCTCGATCTCGGCGCGGATCGCGGGCGCGGGGGCGGGCAGATCGCCCGCGTCGACGGCCCGCAGATAGGCCTGCAGCGTGGCGCGATAGATCGGCTTCGAGGGCCGTTTGAGGAAGCCCAGGCGCAGCGTGGTTTCGCTGCCATAGGGAAAGCTGGCGTAGAAGGGGGCGGTCGTCACGACGCGGCGGATATGGCGCAGCGCGGCGGCGCGCCAGTCCGGGTGGTCGGGGGTCTCCAGCAGGGCGGTGCCCCGGGCCTGATGCTGCGGGGAGTCATAGGCGGCGTAGAGCAACACCTTGCGCAGTTCGGGGGTGGGCAGGGCCGCCATTTCGGTCAGGAACAGGTGGCGCGAGCCGAGCGCCCCCATCGGCACCCCCGCCTTGGTCATCGCGTAGGAAAACCGCCGTTCGCGCAGGAATTCGCGCCCCTTGGTCAGCGGCACATCGCGCCAGAACCTGACAAAGGCCTTTGTGCCGCCGGGCACGGTGAAATTGACGTGGTAGAAATAGGCCTCGATGAAGCCCGCAGCCGTGCCGTTGTGGTCGCGATCCCGATGCAGCCGGGTCTTGCGCACCAGCCCGCCCATGAAACGACCCGTTGCCTCCAGCCGGGCCAGCAGGTCATTGTCCGGGGTCAGCGGAAACCACAGGCTGTCATTGATCAGGGCCAGATGTTCGGGGCGCTGGCCCAGATGGTCGAGCAGCCGCACGCCGTCGCGATAGGCGCCGACGTCGTAGCCATAGTTCGGCCGCTCGCAGATCAGCGCGGCACGCGAGGCCAGCGCCTGCCGGTCGGCAGGCGAGAGCGGCGCGTTCGACACGATCAGCGGCACATAGCCCTGCGCCAGCAGATAATCGCAGCTGTCCAGCGTCGAGGCGCGCAGGCCTTCGGGTTGATACAGCACCAGCACCGCGACCCGGGGGCCGAAGGGCTGCGCGCCCTCGGTCAGGGTCAGTTGCGCGGGCCAGTCGCGATCCCAGGCGCGCTTGAGCCGGGCGAGTTCGGGCAGAGCCAGCAGATAGCGCAGCTGGCGGGCAGCGCGGCGCGCTTCCTTGTGCAGCTTTCTGCCGAGTTTGGTCACGTCTTCAGCGCCGCCAGTGCCTGCGTCAGGTCCAGCGCCCCGTCATAGATCGCGCGCCCCGAGATCGCGCCCGCGATCACGCCGGTGTCGCGCAGGGCGATCAGGTCGGGCAGCGAGGACACGCCGCCCGAGGCGATCACCGGAATGCTGACCGCGCGCGCCAGTGCCTCGGTCGCGTCGATGTTGGGGCCGGTCATCGCGCCGTCGCGCATGATGTCGGTGTAGATGATCGCCGAAACCCCTGCGTCTTCGAAGGATTTCGCCAGATCAGTGACCATCACATCGGTTTCCTCGGCCCAGCCCTTGGTCGCCACGCGGCCGTTGCGCGCGTCGATGCCCACCGCCACCTTGCCGGGAAATTCACGCGCGGCCTGGCGCACCAGATCGGGGTTTTCGACCGCCACCGTGCCTAGGATCACGCGCGACAGGCCCTTTTCGATCCAGCCTGCGATTGTCGCCATGTCGCGGATCCCGCCGCCCAGCTGCGCGGGCACGGTAATACGCGCCAGAATGGCCTCGACCGCGGCGGCATTGACGGGCGCGCCCGCGAAGGCGCCGTTCAGATCGACCAGATGCACCCATTCGCAGCCCGCGGCCTCGAACTTCGCGGCCTGCGCGGCCGGGTCGTCCCCGAAGACCGTGGCCTTGTCCATCTCGCCATGCAGCAGTCGCACGCATTGGCCGTCCTTGAGGTCGATTGCGGGGTAGAGGATCATCGCCAACTCCTGTCGTTTGGCGCTTTTTGTCACGCACGCGGGCCCCGGGCAAGGGCGCAACGCCACGTCAGCCTTGCCGGGAATCGGGGCGCGTGCCCAGATGGCGCAGGATCTTTGGGAGGAGACACCATGAAAACCATCATTCTGGCGGCGGCGCTGGCCCTGGGTGCCGGGGCGGCGATGGCCGACCCGCTGGAGGGCCTGTGGAAGACGCAGCCCGACGACGGCGCCTATGCGCATGTGAAAATCGCGCCCTGCGGGCCGAATTTCTGTGGCACGATCGTCAAAAGCTTCAATGAAAGCGGTGAATACAAGTCGCCCAATCAGGGCAAGATGATCGTGATCGACATGGCGCCGAAGGGCGATGGCACCTATGCGGGCAAGGTCTGGCGGCCGTCGAACAACAAGACCTACATCGGCAAGATCGCGCTGAACGGCAAGGCGATGAAACTGTCGGGCTGTGTGGCCGGTGGGCTGATCTGCGCCAAGCAGGCGTGGTCGAAGATCGACTGATCCGCACCGTGCAGAAAAACGGAACGGGCGCCTTTCGGCGCCCGTTTTGCGTCAGGGGGTCCAGCGCAGGAAATTGGCGATCAGCCGCAATCCGGTGGCCTGCGATTTTTCCGGGTGGAACTGGGTGCCCACCATGTTGTCGCGGCCGATGATCGCGGTGATCGGGCCTGCGTAATCGGCGTGCGCCAGCAGGTGTTCGGGCTGGGCGACCTTGAAGTGGTAGCTGTGCACGAAATAGGCGTGATCGCCGGTCACGATGCCGTCCAGCACCGGGTGCGGGCGGTCGATCACCAGATCGTTCCAGCCCATATGCGGCACTTTCAGTTTGGGATCGGCGGGCTCGATCCTGACCACCTCGCCGGGCACCCAGCCGAAGCCCTGCGTCAGCTCGTATTCGCGGCTGAGCGTGGCCATCATCTGCATGCCGACGCAGATCCCCAGGAAGGGCTTGCCCTGCTTGTGCACGCCTTCTTCGATCGCCTCGAACAGGCCGGTGAAGCGGTCGAGCGCATGACGGCAGGCCGGAAACGCGCCATCACCCGGCAACACGATGCGGTCGGCCTTGGCCACCACATCGGGCTCGCTGGTCACGACGATGGTGCCGTGGCCGGCCTCATGCGCCATGCGTTCAAACGCCTTTTGCGCCGAATGCAGGTTGCCGCTGTCGTAATCGACCAGTGCCGTCAGCATCACAGCGCCCCTTTGGTCGAGGGCAGCACACCGGCCATCCGCGGGTCGACCTCGACCGCCATGCGCAGCGCGCGGGCGACCGATTTGAACGCGGCCTCGGCGATGTGGTGGCTGTTGATGCCATGCACCCGGTCAATATGCAGCGTGATCCCGCCATTGGTGGACAACGCCTGAAAGAATTCGCGCACCAGTTCGGTGTCGAAGCTGCCGATCTTCTGCGTGGGCATGTCGCAATTCCACACCAGATAGGGGCGCGCCGACAGATCCAGGGCGCAAGCGACCTGGGTGTCGTCCATCGCCAGCGCGAAATGGCCGTAGCGGCGAATGCCCTTCTTGTCGCCCAATGCGCGCACCAGTGCCTGACCGATGGCGATGCCGGTATCCTCGACGGTGTGGTGGTCGTCGATATGCAGATCGCCGGTGGCGCGGATCGTCATGTCGATCAGCGAGTGCCGCGACAGTTGGTCGAGCATGTGATCGAAGAAGCCGACGCCGGTCTGGTTGTCATAAACCCCGGTGCCGTCGAGATTGATCTCGACCGAGATTTCGGTTTCGGCGGTCTTGCGCGTGATCGAAGCGGTCCGCATCGCTGATCCTTCCTGTGGTGTCAGCGCCTTATAGGCCGCAGGCGGCGGCTTGTTAAGCGGCAGGCACGCAGGCGGGGGCAAAAAACAAAAAAGACCGCCGAAGCGGTCCATTTTTGTTTTGGAGCGGGCGATGAGATTCGAACTCACGACCCTAACCTTGGCAAGGTTATGCTCTACCCCTGAGCTACGCCCGCACTCCTAAACTGTCCGAACTGGAGCGGGCGATGAGATTCGAACTCACGACCCTAACCTTGGCAAGGTTATGCTCTACCCCTGAGCTACGCCCGCGCTGCCGGTTCGGTGGAGGGGGATTTAGGAGATCGCGCGAGGGGCTGCAAGAGGAAATTTGACTGTTGCCAAGAAAATTGGCGATCGGCCCTGTCGCCGGTCCGGCGGTCGGGGGATGGCGGCAAGGTCTGCGCGGTAAAAGGCGCCGGGAGCAGGCCGCCTTCAGGGCGGCTGCCGCCACGTTCCAATCCGGGCGCCTCAACCCTTGTTGACCCCACTGCTGCGGCGCGGCACTCTGCGCGCAGGCACGGGCACGAAGGAGACGGCCATGAACAGCAAGACATAGGGATGGGCCCTGACGGCTTTGGCCGGGGTGGCCGCGGTCGGGGGCTTTCTGTGGTGGCAGTCGCAGGCCACGGGCGCTGTTTTCCCGGGAATCGCCTCGGGCAATGGCCGGATCGAAGCGGTCGAGATCGACGTGGCTGCCAAGGCGGCGGGGCGTCTGTCCGAGGTGCTGGTCAGCGAAGGCGATCTGGTGAGTGCCGATCAGCCGCTGGCAAAGATCGATTCCCGGCAGTTGGAGGCCGGTCTGCATCAGGCGCAGGCGGAAAAGAAGCGCGCCGAACTGGCGGTCGATACCGCGAAGATCGTCGTGAAGCAGGCCGAGGCAGAAAAACGCGCGGCCGATGCCGCGCTGGAACAGGCCCGGGCGACGGCGGATGCCGCATGGAAACAGTATGAGCGCACCGAGGCGCTGGCGAAATCCTCGACCGCCTCGGCGGCTTCGCTGGATGCCGACCGGGCGGCGGCGCTGGGGGCCCGGGCCGCGATTGCCGCGGCCGAGGCACAGCAGGCCGCGGCCGAGGCCGCGATCAATTCGGCGCAATCGGCGGTGCTGAACGCGCAGGCCGCCGTCGAGGTCGCGCAGGCCGCGATCGAGGTGATCGAGGTGCAACTGGCCGACAATACTCTGACCGCGCCGCGCGATGGCCGGGTGCAATATCTGGTTGCGCGCGCGGGCGAGATCGTGGCCTCGGGCGGGCGGGTGGTGAACCTGGCCGATCTGGGCGACGTGTCGATGGCGTTCTTCCTGCCCACCGCGCAGGCGGGCCGCGTGGCGATCGGCGACGATGCGCGCATCGTGCTGGACGCGGCGCCCGACTGGGTGATCCCCGCGAAGATTTCCTATGTCGCGGATGTTGCGCAGTTCACCCCGAAAACCGTCGAAACCGAGATCGAGCGCGAAAAGCTGATGTTCCGCATCAAGGCGCGGATCGACCCCGATCTGCTGCGCGCCCATATCGACCGGGTCAAGACCGGCCTGCCGGGGGTGGCCTATGTGCGCACCGATCCCGGCATCGACTGGCCCGAAGCGCTTGAGGTCAGGTTGCCGCAATGACCGCCCCCGTGCCCGCAGGGCCGGTGGCACGGCTGAGCGATGTCGGGTTGCGCTTTGGCAAGACCCGCGCGCTGGAGGCGATCAGCCTGGACATCCCGGCAGGTGTCATGGCCGGGCTGATCGGGCCGGACGGGGTGGGCAAATCCTCGCTTCTGTCGCTGATCGCGGGGGCGCGGGCGCTGCAGGACGGGGCCTTGATGGTGCTGGGCGGCGACATGCGCGATGCCGGGCATCGCGGGCGGGTCTGCCCGCGGATCGCCTTCATGCCGCAGGGGCTGGGCCGCAATCTGTATCCAACGCTGTCAGTGCGCGAGAATGTCGACTTCTTCGGCCGCCTGTTCGGCCATGGCGCCGAGGAGCGCGCGCGCCGGATCGCCAATCTGTTGCAGGCCACCGGGCTTGCCCCCTTTGCCGACCGGCCCGCGGGCAAGCTGTCGGGCGGGATGAAGCAAAAGCTGGGCCTGTGCTGCGCGCTGATCCACGACCCCGACCTGTTGATCCTGGATGAACCCACGACCGGCGTCGACCCGCTGTCGCGGCGGCAGTTCTGGGATCTGATCGACCGGATTCGCGCCGGGCGCCCGGGGATGAGCGTGCTGGTCGCCACCGCCTATATGGAAGAGGCCGCGCGGTTCGACTGGCTGTGTGCGATGCACGCGGGCCGGGTGCTGGCGACGGGCGCGCCCGCGCAGCTGCTGGCGCAGACCGGCGCGGCAGATCTGGACGCGGCCTTCATCGCGCTTCTGCCCGAGGAAGACCGCGCAGGCCATCACACCGTGGCGATCCCGCCGCGCATCGACGACACCGACGCCATCGCCATCGAAGCCACCCACCTGACCATGCGGTTTGGCGATTTCACGGCGGTCGATGATGTGAGTTTCCGCATCGAGAAGGGCGAGATCTTCGGATTTCTTGGTTCCAACGGTTGCGGCAAGACGACGACGATGAAGATGCTGACCGGCCTGCTGGCGCCAAGCGAGGGACAGGCGCAGCTGTTCGGCGAAGACATGGATGCGCGCGATCTGAACATCCGGCGGCGCATCGGCTATATGTCGCAGGCCTTCTCGCTGTATGGCGAGTTGAGCGTGCGGCAGAACCTTGTGCTGCATGCGCGGCTGTTCGGCTTTGACCCGGCGCGGATCGGCCCGCGGGTGGCCGAGATGATCGACCGCTTCGATCTGGCCGAGGTGGCCGACGAATTCCCCGACGGCCTGCCGCTGGGCATCCGGCAGCGGCTGTCGCTGGCGGTGGCGATGATCCATGCGCCCGACATCCTGATTCTGGACGAGCCGACCTCGGGCGTCGATCCGGTGGCGCGCGATGCGTTCTGGACGATCCTGGGCGAGCTGTCGCGCCGCGACGGGGTGACGATCTTCGTCTCGACCCATTTCATGAACGAGGCCGAGCGCTGCGACCGGATTTCGCTGATGCATGCGGGGCGGGTGCTGGTGTCGGATGCGCCCGCGGCGATCATGGCACAGGCAGGCGCGGCCACGCTGGAAGAGGCCTTCATTCAGCATCTGGAAGCCGCGATCGGCGAGGTTGATACGGCGCCCGCGCCTACGACCGTTCTGCCCGACGCCCCCGCTAAACGCGCGCGCAAGCAGTCGTTTTTCGCACGCGCTTTCAGCCTGCGGCGTCTGTTCAGCTATTGCCTGCGCGAGGCGCTGGAGCTGAAACGCGACCCGATCCGCGGCACGCTGGCCACGCTGGGCACCGTCATCCTGATGCTTGTCGTGGGCTATGGCATCAATCTGGATGTGGAAAACCTGAAATTCGCGGTGCTCGATCAGGACCAGAGCGGGATCAGCCGCGATTATGTCGCGCAGATTTCGGGTTCGCGGTATTTTACCGAGGAACCCGCGCTGACCTCTTATCAGGATATGGACGCGCGGATGCGGGCGGGCGAAATCGCGATGGCGCTGGAAATCCCGCCGAATTTCGCCGCCGATCTGCGGCGCGGGCGGGATGTGGCGGTGGCGGCCTGGATCGACGGTTCGATGCCCGCGCAGGCCGAAACCACGCAGGGCTATGTGCAGGGGCTGCACGCCTGGTGGCTGACCGAAAAGATGCGCGAGATTTACGGCGATGCGGCGGTGGCGGGCGATTTCACCATCGCCACGCGTTACCGCTACAACCCCGATGTGCAAAGCCTGCCGGCGATGGTGCCGGCGATGGTGCCGCTGCTGCTGATGCTGATTCCCGCGATGCTGGCCGCGCTGAGCGTGGTGCGCGAAAAGGAACTGGGTTCGATCGTCAACCTTTACGTCACGCCGGTCACCCGGTTCGAATTCCTGCTGGGCAAGCAATTGCCCTATGTCGCGCTTGGCATGGTCAATTTCGCGGGCCTCGTGGCGCTGGCGGTGTTTGTCTTTGGCGTGCCGGTCAGCGGCAGCCTGCCTGCGCTGACGCTGGCGGCGCTGCTGTATGTCACGGTATCCACCGGCATGGGGCTGCTGATTTCATCCTTCATGTCCAGCCAGATCGCGGCCATTTTCGGCACCGCGCTGCTGACGCTGATCCCGTCGGTGCAATATTCGGGGATGATCGACCCGGTCAGTTCGCTTGAAGGGGCAGGGGCGGCGATCGGGCATATCTTCCCCGCCACCTATTTCGTGACGATCTCGCGCGGGGTGTTTTCCAAGGCGTTGGAACTGGCCGACATGCGCCCCGATTTCATCGCGCTGGCGATCACGGTGCCAATCGTGCTGGGCCTTGGCGTGGCGCTGTTGCGCAAACAGGCGAGGTAGGCGATGCGGCTGGCCAATATCTGGAACCTTGGCGTCAAGGAGTTGCGCGGCCTGCTGCGCGATCCGATGCTGCTGGTGCTGATCGTCTATGCCTTCACCTTCTCGATCCACACCGCCGCCAAGGCGATGCCCGAGACCCTGAACAAGGCCAGCATCGCGATTGTCGACGAGGATCGCTCGGCCTTGTCGGCGCGGATCGCCGATGCGTTCTATCCGCCCTATTTCATGCCGCCCGAGATCATTTCGGCGGCAGAGATGGACGCGCGGATGGATGCCGGGCTTGATACTTTCGCGCTGGATATTCCGCCCGATTTTCAGCGTGACCTGCTGGCGGGCGATGTGCCGCAGATCCAGCTGAACGTGGATGCCACGCGGATGACGCAGGCCTTTACCGGCATGGGCTATATCCAGCAGATCGTGAATGCCGAGGTGAACGAATACCTCGACCGCCACCGCAGCGAAACCGAACTGAGCGTCGGTCTGGTGCTGCGCGCGCGCTTCAACCCGCAGCTGGACCAGATGTGGTTCGGGGCTATTTCCAACGTCATCATGTCGATCACCATGCTGGGCATCGTGCTGACCGGGGCGGCGCTGATCCGCGAACGCGAACATGGCACGGTCGAGCATCTGCTGGTGATGCCGGTCAGCGCGTCCGAGATCATGATCTCGAAACTCTGGTCGATGGGGCTGGTGGTGCTGCTGGCCTCGGCCTTTTCGATCGTGGTGGTGGTCGAGGGGATGCTGCAGGTGCCGATCCCCGGCTCGCTTGCGCTGTTCCTGTTTGGCACGGTGTTGCAGCTGTTCGCGGTCACCGCGATGGGGATCTGGCTGGCGACGATGGCGGGGTCGATGCCGCAGTTCGGGCTGCTGCTGGTGATTACCTTCCTGCCGATGCAGGTGCTGTCGGGCACGCTGACCCCGCGCGAAAGCATGCCCGACATTATCCAGTATATCATGCTGGCCGCGCCCAATACGCATTTCGCGATTCTGGCGCAGGCGGTGCTTTTCCGCGGGGCGGGGCTGGCCGTGGTCTGGCCGCAGCTTCTGGCGTTGTTCGGGATCGGGGCGGTGATGTTCGCGTTGGCGCTGCGCCGGTTCCGCGCCTTCCTGCGATAAGACAAGGGCGGCGGGTTTCCCCGCCGCCCCGTTTGTCAGTCCAGCTCGATCAGCAGATCCTTGGCGTCGATCTGGCTGCCCGGGCTGACATGCAGCGCCTTGATCGTCGCTTCGCGGTCGGCATGGATGCCGGTTTCCATCTTCATCGCCTCGATCGTCAGCAGCAGATCGCCCGCGCGCACCTTCTGGCCCACGCTGACCGCAACGCTGGCCACGGAACCGGGCATCGGCGCGCCGATGTGGTTGGGGTTGGCCGGGTCGGCCTTGGGTTTGGCCTTGGTCGCGGCCTTCACGGCGCGGTTGGGCACCCGGATCGTGCGCGGCTGGCCGTTGAGTTCGAAGAACACCTTGACCTCGCCGGCCTCGTCCACCTCGCCGACGGTCTGGAAGCGCAGTTCCAGCGTCTTGCCGGGGTCGATCTCGGCGCTGATTTCCTGCCCCGGCTCCATCCCGTAGAAGAAGACGGGCGTCGGCAGGGTGCGCACGGGGCCGTATTGGCGATGCCGGCCCATGTAATCGAGGAACACCTTGGGATACATCAGATAACCCGCCAGATCCTCGTCATCGACGACATAGCCGTTCAGCTCGGCCGAGAGTTTCGCGCGCGTCGCCTCGATGTCGACGGGCGCGAGGTGCTTGCCCGGGCGTTCGGTCGAGGGCTGCTCGTCTTTCAGCACCTTCCTGACGATCCCCGCAGGCCAGCCGCCGGGCGGTTGGCCCAGGTTGCCGCGCATCATGTCGATGACGGAATCGGGGAAGGCCACGTCCTTGGCCGGGTCCAGCACATCGGCCTTGCTGATGTTTTGCGCCACCATCATCAGCGCCATGTCGCCCACGACTTTCGAGCTGGGCGTGACCTTGACGATATCGCCGAAGATCTGGTTGGCGTCGGCATAGGCCTGCGCCACCTCGTGCCAGCGTTCCTCCAGCCCCAGACTGCGCGCTTGCGCCTTGAGGTTGGTGAACTGCCCGCCGGGCATTTCATGCAGGTAAACCTCGGAGGCGGGGGCCTCGAGCCCGGATTCGAAGGCCCGATACTGGTGACGCACGGCCTCCCAGTAGTTCGACATCTGACGGATCGCCGCGATGTTCAGGCCGGTGTCGCGTTCGGTATGGGCCAGCGCCTCAACGATGGACCCCAGGCACGGCTGCGAGGTGCCGCCCGAGAACGCATCCATCGCCGCATCCACCGCATCGACGCCCGCATCCGCCGCGGCCAGAACCGTGGCCCCGGCAATGCCGCTGGTGTCATGCGTGTGGAAGTGGATCGGCAGGCCGACCTCGTTTTTCAGCGCGGTGACAAGGGCGCGCGCCGCAGCGGGTTTCAACAGCCCCGCCATGTCCTTCAGCCCCAGCACATGCGCGCCCGCCGCCTCCAGATCCTTGGCCATGGCGACGTAATACTTCAGGTCGTATTTCGCGCGATCGGGGTTCAGGATGTCGCCGGTGTAGCAGATCGTGCCCTCGCAGACCTTGTTCGCCGCGATCACCGCATCCATCGCGACGCGCATGTTTTCGACCCAGTTCAGGCTGTCGAACACGCGGAACACATCGACGCCGGTTTCGGCGGCCTGTTTCACGAAGAACTGCACCACGTTATCGGGATAGTTGGTGTAGCCCACGCCGTTCGATGCGCGCAGCAGCATCTGCGTCATCACATTGGGCATCGCTGCGCGGATGTCGCGCAGCCGCTGCCAGGGGCATTCCTGCAAGAAGCGATAGGCCACGTCGAACGTCGCCCCACCCCAGCATTCGACCGAGAAAAGATCGCCCAGGTTCGCCGCATAGGCGGGGGCGGCCTTGATCATGTCGAGGCTGCGCATCCGCGTGGCCAGCAGGCTTTGGTGGCCGTCGCGCATCGTGGTGTCGGTGATCAGCAGTTTTTTCTGCGCCTTCATCCAGGCGGCCACGGCCTGCGGGCCCTCGACGTCGAGCAGATCGCGCGTGCCTTTGGGAACCGGGCCTGCGGGCAGCGGCGCGCGCGGGGTGCGCGCCTCGGCCGGCGGCTTGGCGCGGCCTGCGGTTTCGGGATGCCCGTTCACCGTGATGTCGGCGATATAGGTCAGGATCTTGGTCGCCCGGTCGCGGCGCTTCTTGAACTGGAACAGCTCGGGCGTGGTGTCGATGAACTTCGTCGTATAGCTGTAATCTAGGAAGGTCGGGTGTTTCAGCAGGTTGATGACGAAGTCGATGTTGGTGGAAACGCCGCGGATGCGGAATTCGCGCAGCGCGCGGTCCATCCGGGTGATCGCCTGTTCGGGGGTTTGCGCCCAGGCGGTGACCTTGACCAGCAGGCTGTCATAATAGCGCGTGATCACGCCGCCCGCGTAAGCCGTGCCGCCATCCAGACGGATGCCCATGCCGGTTGCGGACCGATAGGCCGTCAGACGGCCGTAATCGGGGATGAAGTTGTTTTGCGGGTCCTCGGTGGTGACGCGGCATTGCAGCGCGTGGCCCGAGAGGGTGACATGCGCCTGATCGGGCACGCCGGTGGCCTGCGCCAGCGTCGCGCCTTCGGCGATCTTGATCTGGCTTTGCACGATGTCGATGCCGGTGACCTCTTCGGTCACGGTGTGTTCGACCTGCACGCGCGGGTTGACCTCGATGAAATAGAACTGCTGGCTGTCCATATCCATCAGGAATTCGACGGTGCCCGCGTTCTGATAGCCCACCGCGCGACCGATCTTCAGCGCCTGTTCGCAAACCTCGGCGCGTTGCGCTTCGGTCAGATAGGGGGCGGGCGCGCGTTCAACCACCTTCTGGTTGCGCCGCTGCACGGTACAGTCGCGTTCAAACAGGTGATAAAGCCCGCCGTGGGTGTCGCCCAGCAGCTGCACCTCGACATGGCGTGCGCGCAGGATCATCTTTTCCAGATAGCCCTCGCCATTGCCAAAGGCGGCCTCGGCCTCGCGCCGGCCCTCGCGGACCTTTTCGACCAGCTCGGCCTCGCCCATGATCGGGCGCATGCCGCGCCCGCCGCCGCCCCAGCTGGCCTTGAGCATCAGCGGATAGCCGATTTCCGCCGCCTCGGCCTTGATCGCGTCGAAATCCTCGCCCAGCACTTCGGTCGCAGGGATCACCGGGACGCCCGCCGCGATCGCCACGCGCCGCGCGCTGGCCTTGTCGCCAAGCGCGCGCATGGTTTCGGCGCGCGGGCCGATGAAGGTGATGCCCGCCGCGGCGCAAGCCTCGACGAAATCGGGGTTTTCCGACAGCAGGCCATAGCCCGGGTGGATCGCATCGGCGCCGCATTCCTGCGCCACGCGGATGATTTCGGGAATCGACAGATAGGCGCCGACGGGCGACAGGCCCGCGCCGATACGATAGGCTTCATCGGCCTTGAAACGGTGCAGGGACAGCTTGTCCTCTTCGGCATAGACGGCGACCGTCTTCTTGCCCAGCTCGTTGGCCGCGCGCATCACGCGGATGGCGATTTCGCCGCGGTTGGCTACCAGAATCTTGCGGAACATGTCAGACTCTCCCCGACAGGTGGAATGGCGGAAACCTAGCGTCGCTGCGTTGCGGCGCAAGCAAAAATTGCGAAATTGAGCAAATTAACTGACCAATTTCGGAAAGTTTGCAAAGTTTTCCGGGGCAATCCCGGCCGCCACGGCGCACTTGACTTGGCCCCTTCGGCGCGGGCAAGCAGGGCGGATGATGGATCTGCGCCCCGTGGGCTATATCATCGGAATGCTGAGCATGGTTCTGGGGCTGGCGATGCTGGTGCCGGCGCTTGTGGATTTCGCACATGGCAACCCGCATTGGCGCGCCTTTCTGGAATCCGCGATCATCTGCGCGACGGCGGGTGGGCTGCTGGCGCTGGCCTCGCGCGATGCGCTGCGTCACATGCTGACGCTGCCGCAAAGCTTCGTTCTGACCTCGCTCGTCTGGGCCACGCTGCCCGCCTTCGGTGCGCTGCCCTTCATCATCGGCGCGCCCGGGCTGACCTTCACCGACGCCTATTTCGAGGCGATGTCGGGCCTGACCACCACGGGCACCACAGTCATTCCCGCGCTCGACGATCTGCCGCCGGGCACGAACATGTGGCGCGCGATCCTGCAATGGCTGGGGGGCCTGGGCATCATCATCGTCGCGATGATCTTCCTGCCGGTGATGAAGGTGGGCGGGATGCAGTTCTTCCGCTCGGAAGGGTTCGACACGCTGGGCAAGATCCTGCCGCGCGCGATGGACATCTCGACCGCGCTGATCCGCATCTACGTCGGGCTGACGGTGATTTGCGGGCTGGTCTATGCGGCGCTGGGGATGACCACCTTCGATGCGATCGTGCATGCGCTGACCACGCTGTCCACCGGCGGGTTTTCCAATTACGACGCCAGCTTCGCGCGCTACAGCGGCCCTGCGGAATATGCGGCCTCGGTGTTCATGCTGCTGGCGGCGATGCCGTTCATCCGCTTCGTGCAGCTGACGCAGGGCCATGTCGGCCCGATCTGGCGCGATCCGCAGGTGCGCGCCTTCCTGCGCTGGCACGCCTATGCGATCGGGGTGATCGTTCTGTATCGCATCTTCCGCCACGAGGCCGACTTCTGGCCCACGCTGCGCGAGGTGACCTTCAACGTGGTCTCGACCTTCACCGGCACCGGCTATGCCAGCGAGGACATCACCAAATGGGGGCATCTGGCTTTCGTGGTGCTGATTATCACCGGGCTGATCGGCGGCTGCACCTCGTCCACCGGCTGTTCGGTCAAGGTGTTCCGCTATCTGATCCTGTTCGAGGCGATCCGCGCCCAGATCCGCCGCCTGCACAGCCCGCATCGGGTGGTGCGGGTGCGCTATGCCAACCAGCCGGTCGAGGATGAGGTGGTCAATTCGGTGATCGCCTTCTTCTCGCTGTTCATCCTGAGTTTCGGTGTGCTGATCGTCGGGTTGTCGCTGACGGGCCTTGAAACCAAGACCGCGCTGACCGCAGCCTGGACGGCGATTGCCAATGTCGGGCCCGCCTGGGGCCCCGAAGTGTCGGGCAATGGCGCAATCGACGCCTTCCCTGAACCCGCGAAATGGATGATGTCGGCGGGGATGTATCTGGGGCGGCTGGAGCTGATGTCGGTTCTGGTGCTGCTGCTGCCGCGGTTCTGGCGCAGCTGACGGGCGAGGGCCGGGGCGCGGCCCTCGCAGTCGGGGTCATTTCCAGCAGGCGATCTGCACCGTCAGGCCCTGGGCGATTTCCGCCAGATCCTCGGCCGCAAGCGCCCCCGAGGCGTCAGAGGCCAGCGGGGCGAAGCCGCGCTCTGCCAGTGCGGGGGCCATGGCCGCCGATTGCACCGCCACCGCCAGATCGCCGGGCAACAGCTTGTCGGGGGCATGCGCATCGGGCAGCAGCATGCCGATCACCGCGCCGGTGGTGTCCAGCACCGGGCCGCCCACGTCACCGGGCAGCACCCGCGCCGCCAGCCTTGCCTGCGATACCTCGCCGGCAAGGCCCGTCAGATCCGACAATGTGCCGAAGCTGAGCACCGGCGCCGAGAGCGACTCCGGGTAGGAAAACCCTGCCACGGCGACCTCGGACCCGGGGCCGATCGCCGCGGTCTGGAAGGCCGCAACGCGCGCGGGCGCCAGCGGTTTGCGCGGGGTCAGAACGGCAATGCCCAGATCCATGTCGGCAAAGGCCAGATCGACGTCCTGATCCTCGACCGTGATGCGCGCGCAGGTATCGAGCCCGGCGGCCGCGGTCAGCACCGCGCCCTTGTCATCGACGTAAAAACCGGAATGCGCGAATTCCGGGTGGCGCACATTCAGCCCCGACAGCAGGTCGGCACGGTCCACCGCAAGCGGCTTGCCCAATGTCGCATCCAGCGCGGTGCCCCCCAGCGGCTTGAAGCTGGCCTTCATCGCCGCCAGCACCCGCGCCATCCGTGCTTCCTGATCGGCGGGATAGACCAGCGTGAAGCCCTTGATCAGCCCGCCCGCCAGTTTCGCCTGGGTGTAGGAATGGATCTGCGCGTTCTGCCCGGTCAGGGTGAAACCGTCGCGTTCGCGGTTGCGCGGCCCCTCCATCGGCACGATTTCCAGCGTCTGCATCACATCATACAGACCGAACAGCGCGTTCTGATCGCCCTGCTGCGAAATCAGCAGCACCGTCACGCCCGAGCCGTCCTTGGCGCGGTAATGCACGAAGGGCGGGTCGTAATGGTCGAATTCGACCAGCCCCAGCGGCAATTCGATGGCGATGCCCGCTTCCGGTTCTTCGGTCAGGGTCAGGCCCAGGGCCTTGCGCTCGGTCGCGACGGTGAGCAGAAGTTGCGCCTGCTGTGCCGAAGACAGAACCCCGGTCGGCTCGAACCCCTGTGCGGTTTGCCACGCGGCGATCGAGCCCCGGGTGCCACGCCCGAAGGCCCCGTCGATGGCCCCGCTGTAGACCCCCTGCCATTGCAGCGCCGCCTGAATTTCCATCCGCTGTTCGCGCGTCAGGGCGGCTTCGAGTTGACGTGACCGGCTCAGTGTTTCGACCGATGCCGGTTCGGGGGCAGTTTCGGCCACCGGAGCAGGGGCCGCGGCCTCGGGTTCCGGGGCGTTTTCCTGCGCGTCCGGCGTGACAGGGGGCACCGGCGCGGGCGCCTCGGGGACGGCGCTCAGCCCGGCCCCCACAGGCCAGAACTGCTGACCGAATTTCGACCCGTCCGAGACATAGCTGTCCAGGGGGATCATCCGTTCGCTGCGCAGCAGCCGCATCTTTGCCTGTGCGGTTTCGGGGCTGTAAAACGGGCCCAGGGCAATCGCATACCAGCCGGTGTTCATGGCAAACCCCACGACATCGGGGAAGCTGCGGGCCCAGTCGCGCGCACGCTCTTCGCCGGCGGCCAGCGACGGGCGCGCCTCGATCTGGATCCAGGCGGGTTCGGCCCAGGCCAGCCCCGTCCAGATCATCCCGGTCAGCCCGGCCCCCACCACGGCCGAAATGGCCCTGCGCACAGATTTCATTCGTTACACCCCATTCTTGCGCTCTTCGCGTTCTGGACGGGCACGTTAGCAGGCTCAGCGGCGGCGTCACCCCAAAATGCGTGGATTTTGCCCGCCCGGACCGCCGTTGCCGCCCGGCCCCCGTTGACCCCCGCGCGCCCCTTGCCTAGAGAGGGGGCGCTTTCAGCCAAAGGGGTGCCTTCCCGTGTCCAACACCGCCGCGACCAAACCCGCCGCTCCGCGTTCGTTTCAGGAAATCATCCTGCGCCTGATGACCTATTGGGCCTCGAAGGGCTGCGCGGTGCTGCAACCTTACGACATGGAGGTCGGCGCGGGCACCTTTCACCCGGCGACCACGCTGCGCAGCCTGGGCTCGACGCCCTGGGCCGCGGCCTATGTGCAGCCCTCGCGCCGCCCGACCGACGGGCGCTATGGCGAAAACCCGAACCGGCTGCAGCACTATTATCAATATCAGGTGCTGATCAAACCGAGCCCGCCGGATCTGCAGGCGCTGTATCTGGGCAGCCTTGAGGCAATCGGCATTGATCTGGAACTGCACGATATCCGCTTTGTCGAGGATGACTGGGAATCCCCGACGCTGGGCGCCTGGGGGCTGGGCTGGGAAGTCTGGTGCGATGGCATGGAAGTCAGCCAGTTCACCTATTTCCAGCAGGTCGGCGGGCACGACTGCCGCCCCGTCTCGGGCGAGCTTACCTATGGTCTGGAGCGGCTGGCGATGTATGTGCTGGGCATCGACCATGTGATGGACATGCCCTTCAACGACCCCGACGCGCCGATCGCGCTGAAATACGGCGATGTGTTCCGCCAGACCGAGCAGGAATATTCCCGCTGGAACTTCGATCAGGCCGATACCGCGATGCTGTTGAGCCATTTCGAGGATGCCGAGGCCGAATGCGAACGTATCCTTGCCGCCGATCCGGTGGACGGGGCAGGGCGGCGCATCGTGATGGCGCACCCGGCCTATGACCAGTGCATCAAGGCCAGCCACCTGTTCAACCTGCTGGATGCACGCGGCGTGATCTCGGTCACCGAACGGCAGGCCTATATCGGTCGTGTCCGCGCGCTGGCCAAGAAATGCGCCGACGCCTTCGTCACCACCGAAGCCGGCGGTGCCCAGCCAGAGGGTGTCGGGGCGTGAATGGCAAGATCGTCGGAGGCATCATCGTGCTGAGCGCGCTTTTGACCGGGGCTGCGGTCTTTTATCTGCAGGAATATGCATTTTACGAACCCGTGCAGGCCTCGGCCCCGGCGGCCGAAATCCGGCTGACCTCGGTCGAGACCGGCCAGCCCGAGGCAATCCTGGCCGAGGGCTTCGAGGGGATCGACGCCGACAGCTCGCCCCTGCGGTTCCGCGGCTGCTTTCACACGCCGCTGTCGCTGGCTCTGCTGACCGAGACCTTCACCGTCTATGACAACGCAACCCCGCTGAACGGGCCGAACTGGTTTGGCTGCTTCGATGCGGCCCGGATCGGGGCCGATCTGGAAAGTGGTGCTGCGGTGGCCTTCCTGTCCGAACATGAGATCCGCCCCGGTGTCGACCGTGTGGTGGCGATTTATCCCGATGGCCGGGCCTATGCCTGGCACCAACTGAACGAAAACGCGGAGAAGTGACATGCCCGATCTGCTGATTGAACTCTTCTCCGAGGAAATCCCCGCGCGGATGCAGGCGCGGGCGCGCGAAGACCTGCGCAAGCTGGTGACCGATGGTCTGGTCGAGGCCGGGCTGCATTACGCCCATGCCGCCGCCTTCTCGACGCCGCGCCGTCTGGTGCTGGCGCTTGAGGGCCTGTCCGAGCGCAGCCCGACCCTGCGCGAGGAACGCAAGGGCCCGAGCGCAAGCGCCCCCGAAGCCGCGGTGCAGGGCTTTTTGCGTTCGACCGGGCTGACGCTCGATCAGCTGGAACTGCGCGACGACAAGAAGGGCCAGGTCTATTTCGCTGTGGTGGAAAAACCCGGCCGCGCCGCGCCCGAGATCGTGGCCGAGGTGCTGGAACGCACGATCCGCAATTTCCCCTGGCCGAAGTCGATGCGCTGGGGCGCGGGCGCGCTGCGCTGGGTCCGGCCGCTGCATTCGATCCTGTGCATCCTGACGACCGAGGCGGGCGCCGAGGTGGTGCCGCTGGAAATCGAGGGCATCGTTTCGGGCAACACGACCGAGGGCCACCGCTTCATGGCGCCGGGCCGGTTTGCCGTTTCGGGCTTTGACGATTACGCCGCCAAGCTGAAGGCCGCGAAGGTGGTGCTGGATTCGGCCGAGCGCGAAGCGATCATCTGGCACGACGCCACGCAGATGGCCTTTGCGCGCGGGCTGGAACTGGTCGAGGACAAGGGCCTGCTGGCCGAGGTGGCGGGGCTGGTCGAATATCCCGTCGCGCTGATGGGCGATATTGCCGATGATTTTCTGGGCCTGCCGCCCGAGGTGCTGCAAACCTCGATGAAAGAGCATCAGAAATTCTTCTCGGTCAAGAACCCGAAGACCGGGCGGATCGAGGGCTTCGTGACCGTCGCGAACCGCGAAACCGCGGACCATGGCGCGACGATCCTGAAGGGCAACCTCAAGGTGCTGTCGGCGCGGTTGTCGGATGCGAAATTCTTCTGGGAAAACGACCTGCGGCTGGTGAAGTCCGAAGGGCTGGAAGGCATGGGCGCCGGTCTGGCCAATGTGACCTTCCACAACAAGCTGGGCAGCCAGGCCGCGCGGATCGAACGGATCGAGGCGCTGGCGGGCGAGATCGCGCCGCTGGTCGGCGCCTCGCCCGATCTGGCCGTCGAAGCCGCCCGCGTGGCCAAGGCCGATCTGCGCTCGGCCATGGTGGGCGAATTCCCGGAACTGCAGGGACTGATGGGCAGCTATTACGCCCGCGCGGCGGGCCTGCCCGAGGCTGTGGCCAATGCCTGCAAGGGCCATTATTCGCCGCTGGGCCCGTCCGACGATGTGCCGACCGAGCCGGTGACGGTGGCCGTCGCGCTGGCCGACAAGATCGACACGCTGACCGGCTTCTGGGCGATTGGTGAAATGCCCACGGGCAGCAAGGACCCCTTCGCGCTGCGCCGCGCGGCGTTGGGGGTTATTCGGTTGGTTTTGAATAACGATTTGCGGCTGAACCTGTCGGAATTGTTCCAAAAAGCCAACTCTGGCACGGATGCGGGCGATCTGCTCTCCTTCTTCCACGACCGCCTCAAGGTCTTCCTGAAAGACCAGAACATCCGTCACGATGTCATCGACGCCTGCCTTGCGATGCCGGGCAATGACGATCTGACGCTGTTGGTGAAACGGGCCGAGGCCTTGGGCGCGGTGCTGGCCACCGAGGATGGCGCGAACCTGATCGCGGGCTTCAAACGCGCGAACAACATTCTGGCGCAGGCCGAGGCCAAGGATGGCGTCGAATATTCCTACGGGGCGGATGTGAAATTCGCCGAAGGCCCCGAGGAAGTGGCGCTGTTTGCCGCGCTGGATCAGGCCGAGGCGGCGATTGCACCGGCGATGGCGGCCGAGGATTTCGCAACCGCGATGGGCGCGATGGCCGCGCTGCGCGGGCCGATCGACGCCTTCTTCACCGCCGTGCAGATCAACTCTGACAATGAAATCGTGCGCCGCAACCGTCTGAACCTGCTGTCGCGCATTCGTCAGATCTGCCTGAGCGTGGCGGATCTGACCAAGCTGGAAGGCTGAGTGCCGCCGCCCGCCCCCGATCCGGGGCGGGCGGATTTATTGCGGTGAATTCATCACGTTAGGTGACGCGGCGTCGTTCACCCAATTGTCGCACTTGCGCGGTGCGCGTTTCCGCCTATCCTGCCAAGGGACGAGGGGCATGCTGCAATGCAGAAACACGCTGATTTTGCTGAATTTGTCGAGCTGACGCCGGGGGCTGCGGTCACTCTGAACCGGCATGGCTGGCGTGCGAAATGTCTGCAGCGGCTGATCCGGCTTGATCTGCCGGTGCCGCGGACGGTGGCGTTGCCGTGCGAAACGGTGCGCGCGATCGCGGCGGGGCAGATGCCCGATACCCAGGCCCTGGCGGCGATCTTTGGGCCTGACCTGCTGGTGTCGGTGCGCTCCAGCCCGGAAAACCCCGAATGGGGCGGGCCGGGAACGGTGCTCAACGTCGGCATGAACGACGCGATGCATGCGATCCTGACCGACAGCCACGGGCGCGAGGCGGCCGATGCGCTGTATCTGCGGTTCGTGCAGAATTACGCGACCCATGTCGCCCGGCTCGACCCCGACATGTTTCATGCCGAGCCGGGGCCGCAGGCGCTGAGCGCTGCGCTGGCGGCCTATCGCGCGGAAACGGACGAAGATTTCCCGCAATCCCCCGCGCGCCAGCTGGCCGAGGTGCTGCGCTCTATGGCGCGCGCCTGGGAGGGCACGACCGCGCGGCTGCTGCGTCAGGCCAAGGGCGCGCCGCTGGAGGCGGTGCTGGGGCTGGTGGTGCAGGAAATGGCCCTTGGTATCGGGCCGGGGCTGTCCGGTTCGGGCACGATCCAGTTCGTCGACAGCGTGACGGGCCTGCCGCAGATCACGGGGCGGTTCCGGGGGCAAAGCCAGGGTCGCAAGGCCTCGGTCGAGACGCTGTTTCTGACGCAGGACCCGCGCGGCGCCTCGCTGGAAGAGGCCGCGCCGGCGGTGTTCGAGGAATTGCGCCATTACGGCGCCGCCTGTCGCGCCAAGCTGCGCGAGGAAATGCAGCTGGAATTCGCGGTCGAGGGCGGCAAGGTTGCGGTGATCGACGCGGTGCGGGTGGTGCGCAGCTCGCGCGCCTCGGTCAAGATCGCGGTTGCGCTGGCGAGCGACGGGATCATCTCGCGCGAGGATGCGTTGCTGCGGGTCGAACCCCGCGCGCTGAGCGAATTGCTGCACTATCAGGTCGATCCGCGCGCCGCACGCGACCGTTTGGCACTGGGTATTCCGGCCAGCCCGGGGGCGGCGACCGGCAAGATCGTTTTCACGGCCGCCGCAGCCCAGGCCAGCGCCGCGCGGGACGAACCCTGCATTCTGGTGCGCCGCGAAACCTCGCCCGAGGATATTCGGGGCATGCATGCGGCGGTGGCCGTGCTGACCGAACGCGGCGGCGTGACCAGCCATGCGGCGGTGATCGCCCGCGGTCTGGGCCTGCCCTGCATCGTGGGCTGCACGGATATTCAGATCAACGGGCGCGACCGCACCTTGCGGGGACCCAAGGGCCGGATCTTCCGCGAGGGAGAGGTCATCACCGTCGACGGCACCAGCGGCGAGGTTCTGGTGGGCGCGGCCGAGATGCTGGAACCCGCGCTGGACGATGCCTTCCGCACGCTGCTGCGGTGGGCTGACAATGTGCGCGACATCGGCGTGCGCGCCAATGCCGACACGCCCGACGACGCCCGCACCGCGCGGATGTTTGAGGCCGAGGGCATCGGTCTGGCCCGGACCGAGCACATGTTCTTTGACGAAGATCGTCTGACGGTGATGCGCGAGATGATCTTTGCCGATACCGCCAACGACCGGCGCATCGCGCTGGAGCGGCTGCTGCCGATGCAGCGGGCCGACTTCATGGCGCTGTTTGACATCATGGCGGGGCTGCCGGTCTGTATCCGGCTGTTCGATCCGCCGCTGCATGAATTCCTGCCGCATGATCGCGAAGGCATGCGCGAACTGGCCGAGGCGCTGGACCGTCCGCTGTCCGAGGTGACCCGCCGGGTCGAGGCGCTGAGCGAATTCAACCCGATGCTGGGGATGCGCGGTGTGCGGCTGGGTGTGACCGTGCCGGAAATCTATGACATGCAGGTGCGCGCGATCTTCGAGGCGACGATCGAGGCCAGCAAGCGCGGCGCCCCCGTGGTGCCCGAAATCATGATCCCGCTGGTCTCGGCCTCGCGCGAGGTGGAAATCGTCAAGACCCGGATCGATTCTGTCGCGGCGGCGGTGAAGACCGAGATGAAGGCCGATTTCACCTATCGCCTGGGGGTGATGGTGGAAACGCCGCGTGCGGCCCTGCGGGCGGGCGAGATCGCCGAGCACGCGCATTTCCTGTCTTTCGGCACCAACGACCTGACGCAGATGACCTATGGCCTGTCGCGCGACGACGCCGGGCGGTTCATGTCGAACTACGTCAATCAGGGGGTCTATGCCGAGGACCCGTTCCACATTCTGGATGTCGAGGGCGTGGGCGAGTTGCTGTTGATCGGGGCGGGGCGCGGTCGCGCCGCGCGCCCGGATGTGACGATTTCGGTCTGTGGCGAGCATGGCGGCAACCCCGAATCAATCGCCTTCTGCCGCGCCGCGGGCTTCGATTATGTGTCCTGTTCACCGTTCCGGGTGCCGGTTGCGCGGCTCGCGGCGGCACATTTTGCACTGTTGGCCCCCAAGGGGCGAAGCGGTCTGTAAATCTTGCGCCACCTCTCTGATTCCTCTGGTGTTTTCAAAAACTTGCAGGTATCGGCAAAGAGTTCCCGACGGGCATGAGTCGTCCGGGGGCTAAGCGGGAATCCGCCACTTTTGTGGGCGGAATTGCCTGTCTTTTTGCCGAAAGGTGGACATCTTAACGTTTTTTCGGTTATGGCGCTGCGGTCGCGGCTCAGGCCGGGGCGATGTCCTTATCGGAAGATACACATGTCAGTGCTGAAAAGCTGGACGGGGGGCGCGATGCTCCTCCTGGCCCTTGCCGGAGGCTTGCGTGCCGAAGTTACGGTAAGCCAGTCGAACGATCCCACCGCGACGGAGCAGGGGCTCCTGTCGGCGTTGTGGCAGGAACGCAGCGCCCTGGGCGCGGTCACCGCCAAGCGGATCTCTGCAATCACCACCGCCCCGAAGGCGGCACGCAAAACCGGCGCGGCGCCCGAAATCACCGCGCAATGGCTGGCCAGCCAGCCGGTGCCCACGGGGGGCGAGCAATTCCAGTGCCTGGCCTCGGTGCTGTATCACGAGGCCCGTGGCGAAAGCCTGGAAGGCCAGATTGCGGTGGCCGAAGTGGTGCTGAACCGCGTCGACGACGTGCAGTTCCCGGGCACTGTTTGCGGTGTCGTGCATCAGGGTAACAACCGCGGCTGTCAGTTCAGCTGGACCTGCGATGGCCGCTCTGACGTTGTGCGCGACAGTCAGGCCTATGCCCAGGTGGCCAAGGTCGCCCGGGCAATGCTGGATGGCGCGCCGCGCGATCTGACCGAGGGCGCGACCTATTTCCATACCCCCGCCGTGCGCCCGAGCTGGTCGCGGCGCTTCGTGCAGACCACGCGGATCGGGGCGCATATCTTCTATCGCAAGCCGGTGCAGACGGCCTCGAACTGAGGTCGCGGATCGGCGCGCAGATGACGTTTCGGGGTGGGCCTTGGCCCGCCCCTTTCGTATTGTGGCGCCAAGCAACACGAGACCCCGATGACCTCTGACACCTCTTTGGCCTTTGCCCACCCGGAAGAACGCGCGCTGGCGTCGGCCCCGGCCGACCCGCGCGACCGGATCAGCCTGCGCGATCACATCGTCGAGGCCGACATCGGTGCCTTTCAGCAAGAGCGCGGGCATGTTCAGCGGTTGCGCTTCAATGTGGTGGTCGAGGTGCGCCCCGCGCCCGCGCCGCTGGATGACGACGTGGATCGCATCCTGTCCTACGACCGCCTGACCGAGGCGATCGCGGCCGAACTGGCGGCCGAGCGGCTGAACCTGCTGGAAACGCTGGCCGAGCGGGTGGCCGAACGGATTTTGGCCGAACCGCAGGCGATGCGCGTCTTCGTGCGGATCGAGAAGCTGGATCGGGGCCCCGGGGCGCTTGGGGTCGAGATCGTGCGCGCGCGGGCCAGCCAGCCGGTGCGCCTGGGCGATGAGACCGGGGCCGAGGCGCTGCATCCGGTGGTGGCCTATCTGTCGAATGCCGCGATTGCGGCGTCCGATCTGGCCGCGCGGCTGGACGTGCTGCAGGCTGCGGGGGCGCCGGTCATTCTGACCGTCGGTCTGCCCGAAGGCGGTGTGCCGCAAACCGGGCAGCGCCCGACGCAGCGCCGCATCGACCTGCTGGCGATCGAGCAGAACGCCTGGGTGCTGGCGTCCCGCGATCCGCGTTGCGTGGTGGTTGCGACCCGGACCGAGATCGACTGGGCGATGAAGCACGGGCAGATGGTGGTCTGGGCGCCCTCGAAGATCGTTCTGGACGCGGTCGACGGGCCGAAAGGGGCGGTGGGCGATGCCGTGGCGCTGGCGCTGTGGCTGGCCGAGCAGATGGCGGCCACGCAGCTGGAACTTCACGGGGATGTTTCAGCCCCGGCAGGAAGCCGCGTGCCGGTGACGCGCGTCGATCCGTGAGCCTTGCCAAGCCCTGCCTCTTGGGGTGAAAGGGGCGCATGGAAAAGCTGTATTACCGCCCGCTGGTGCAAACCGATGCCGTCCGTCCCGATGATGCCCTGCGCCTGGCCGGGGGCTGGGGCTGGTTCGATACGGTCGAGCGGATCGCCCGCGGGGGCGTGCGTGAACTTATCCCGGCACGCCACCTGCCCGAAGAGGTGGCCGAGCGGCTGACCGCACGGCGCGCCCCGGTGGCCGGGATGGGCATGGATTGCCCCAAGATCATGGGCATCCTGAACCTGACGCCTGACAGTTTCTCGGATGGCGGGCGGTTCGACGCGCCCGAGGTCGCGCTGCAGCGCGCTCAGGATCTGGTTGCGGCTGGCGCCGATATTCTGGACATCGGCGGTGAATCCACCCGCCCGGGTGCGCAGGAAGTGCCCGAGGACGAGGAAATCGAACGCACCGCCCCGGTGATTGCCGCATTGCGTGACGAGGGGTTTGCGGCACCGATTTCGATCGACACCCGCAAGGCGATGGTCGGCGACGCCGCGGTCGAGGCGGGGGCCGATATGCTCAATGACGTGTCGGCGATGGAATTCGATCCGGCGATGGCCGAACTGGCGGCGATCACCGGCCTGCCGATCTGCCTGATGCATGCGCAAGGCCTGCCCGAAACCATGCAGGACGACCCGGACTATGGCGACGTGCTGCTGGATGTGTACGACTACCTTGAGGAGCGCGTGGCGCTGGCCGAGGCCAATGGCATCGCGCGCGAGCGGATCGTCGTCGATCCCGGCATCGGCTTTGGCAAGACGCTGCAACACAATCTGACGCTGCTGCGCGGGCTGAGCCTGTTTCACGGGCTGGGCTGCCCCGTGCTGCTGGGCGTGTCGCGCAAGCGTTTCATCGGCACGATCGGCGGGACCGAGGCGGCAACGGATCGTGGCCCGGGCACCTTGGCGGTGACCCTGGCCGGGGTGGCGCAGGGCGCACAGATCCACCGTGTGCATGATGTGCGTGAAATCGCGCAAGGCCTGCGGCTTTGGCGCGCAATAACAGAAGGTTACGAGTCATGAGCAGGAAGCTTTTCGGCACGGATGGGGTGCGTGGACAGGCCAACAGCTGGCCGATGACCGCCGATATGGCGCTGCGCCTGGGCGCCGCCGCGGGGCGCTATTTCCGCCGTGACAGCGGCAACGGGCATCGTGTGGTGATCGGCAAGGACACGCGGCTGTCGGGTTATATGCTGGAAAACGCGCTGACGGCGGGCCTGACCTCGACGGGTATGAACGTGCTGCTGCTGGGGCCGGTGCCGACGCCGGCGGTCGGGTTTCTGACGCGCTCGATGCGGGCCGATCTGGGGATCATGATCTCGGCCAGTCATAACCCGGCAAAAGACAATGGAATCAAGTTCTTCGGCCCCGATGGCTTCAAGCTGTCGGACGAGGCCGAGGCCGAGATCGAGGCGATCGTCGCAGGCGAGATTGCCCCGGCGCAGCCGCAGAATATCGGGCGTGCGAAACGTATCGAGGACGGGCGCGGACGCTACGTTGAATATGCGAAAACCACCTTTCCGGGGCGCGGGCGTCTGTCGGGGCTGAAGGTCGTGGTCGACTGCGCCAATGGCGCCGCCTACAAGGCCGCGCCCGAGGTGCTGTGGGAACTGGGCTGCGAGGTTATTCCCGTCGGGGTTTCCCCCAACGGCCTGAATATCAATGAAAATTGTGGATCGACTTACACAAGGACCGCCGCCGAGGCGGTCGTGGCCCATGGCGCCGATCTGGGGATTTCGCTGGATGGCGATGCCGATCGGGTGATGATTCTGGATGAAACCGGGCGCGTGGCCGATGGCGATCAGATCATGGCGCTGTTCGCGCGCCGCTGGGCCGAGGCCGGGCGTCTGCGCGGTGGTGCGCTGGTCGCGACGGTGATGTCAAATCTGGGGCTGGAGCGATTCTTGCAGGGCCATGGGCTGCGGCTGGAACGCACCAATGTTGGCGACCGCTATGTGGTCGAGCGGATGCGCGCGGGCGGGTTCAATCTGGGCGGCGAGCAATCGGGCCATATCGTGATGACCGATTACGCGACCACCGGTGACGGGCTGATGGCGGGGCTGCAGTTCCTGCTGGCAATGGCCGAAACGGGGCTGCGGGCCTCGGATCTGGTCAGGCAGTTCGAAACCGTGCCACAAATGTTGAAAAACGTGCGGTATCAGGCGGGGCAAGAACCGCTGAACGCAGAAAATGTTCGAAAAGTGATCGCTGCAGCCGAGGCCGACCTGGCCGGGCAGGGCCGTTTGCTGATCCGCAAATCGGGCACCGAGCCGCTGATCCGGGTGATGGCCGAATGCGAGGACGAGACGATCTTGCAAGCCGCCGTCGACAGCATCGTGGCTGCGGTCGAGGCCGAAACGGCGTAACGGACGCCGCCCCTTCGGCCCGGAGTAGTTGAAGGGCTGGAATGGGTTAGCGGGTGAAGCTCACCCAGACAAAGCTGAGGAGCGCGGTGGCTTCGGCCGCCGTCCACAGCACCCCGAACCAGCGCCAGCCTTTCGGGCCAGGTGTGCTCAGCGTGCTGGCGATCAGGGCGCGCAACACGGCCACACGGTAAAGGCCCAGCAGGGCAAGACTGCCGGTGACCACGGGGGCTAGGGCGCCGGGGGCAAATTTCGCCACAAAGAACACCAGCATGACCAAGGCGGGCACCACCCACAGCAAAATGCCGTAATTGCCGACCCAGAATGTGTCGCCGGGTGCCAGCCTGCCGGAGAATAGCCGTCCAAACCATTGTGGAGTAAAGATTTTCGCGCGCTCCGCCTCGATGGCGTCCAGCTGTGATTGGGGCATGTCGTGCATTGCGCTCTCCTGTGCTGGGGCGAGGGTAAAAGCAAAAGGGGCGCCTCGCAAGGCGCCCCCGGATGTCAGATCGCCGCGGATCAGTTGCGCGACTTGTCGACCATCTTGCCTTTCGAGATCCAGGGCATCATCGCGCGCAGTTTCTCGCCGACTTGCTCAATCTGGTGCTCGTCGTTGATGCGGCGGGTCGCCTTGAAGAACGGCTGGCCAACGGCGTTTTCCTGCATGAAATCACGCACGAATTTGCCGGTCTGGATGTCGGTCAGCACGGCTTTCATGCGGGCCTTGGTTTCGTCGTAGGGCAGGATGCGCGGGCCCGAAACATACTCGCCATATTCGGCGGTGTTCGAGATCGAGTAGTTCATGTTCGCGATGCCGCCTTCATAGATCAGGTCGACGATCAGCTTCACTTCGTGCAGGCACTCGAAATAGGCCATTTCCGGCTCGTAGCCAGCTTCCACGAGGGTTTCGAAGCCCATGCGGATCAGTTCGACCAGACCACCGCACAGAACGGCCTGCTCGCCGAACAGGTCGGTTTCGCATTCCTGACGGAAGTTGGTTTCGATGATGCCCGAGCGCCCGCCACCGATGGCCGAGCAGTAGGACAGCGCGATTTCCTGCGCCTTGCCGGTCGCGTCATTGTGGACCGCGAACAGGCAGGGCACGCCGCCGCCCTTGGTGTATTCGCCGCGCACGGTGTGGCCCGGGCCTTTCGGGGCCATCATGATCACGTCGATGCCGGGTTTCGGCTCGATCAGGCCGAAATGCACGTTCAGGCCGTGGGCGAACGCGATCGCCGACCCTTCGCGCAGGTTGTCGTGGACGTATTTCTTGTAGGTCTCGGCCTGCAGTTCGTCGGGCATGGTGAACATGATGACGTCGCACCAGGCGGCCGCTTCGGCGATGCCCATCACGGTCAGGCCTTCGGCTTCGCATTTCTTGGCCGAGGCCGAGCCTTCGCGCAGCGCGACGACGATGTTCTTGGCACCCGAGTCGCGCAGGTTCAGCGCATGCGCATGGCCTTGCGAGCCATAGCCCAGAATGGCGACTTTCTTGTCCTTGATCAGGTTCACATCGCAATCGCGATCATAAAACACGCGCATGGCGTCCTCCGTTTGTTTGCTGGGGGCAGAATAGGGGGACTGTCAGGAATGTGCGTTCATAATTTGAGTATTCTTGCGATATGTCGTAATTATCATTCTTGAAAATATTTATAGATGAAAAATTCATGCCAATTGACGATATCGACCGAAGGATCCTGCGCCAGATGCTGGCCGAGCCGGATCTGGCGACTGCGGATCTGGCCGAACGCGCGGGCGTGACGGCGGCGACTTGCTGGCGGCGGATCGAGAAGCTGCGCGCCGAAGGGGTGTTGCGCGGCACGCAAGCGGTGATCGACTGGCGCAAGCTGGGCTGGGAGGTCGAGGTGAGCCTGCGCTTCACCTTGGACAAGACCCATCCGCGGGCTTTCGACGAATTCATCGCTGCCGCGCGCAAGGTTCCAGAAGTCATTGAGATACAGTCGTTTTTGGGGCAAACAGACATGCGTCTGAACGTCATCGCCCGCGACATGGCGCATTATCAGGAAATCTATCGCACGCGGATCCTGACCCTGCCGCATATCGCCGACACCGACGCCCTGATGCTGATTTCCACCATCAAGGACAGTGCGGAGTTGCCGCTGTGATCGCGCTGGATGATATGGATCGCGCGATCCTGCGGGCCCTGGCCGAGGATGCCACGCAAAGCGCCGGGGCCCTGGGGCGGGCGCTGGGGCTGTCGCAACCGGCCTGCTGGCGGCGGATACGGCGACTCGAGCAGGCCGGAATTTTGGCCGGGCGGCGGCTGGTGTTGGACCCGGCGGCGCTCGGCTTCGGGGTTACGGTGTTTCTGGGGATCAAGCTGGCAACCAAGGGCCGTGTCAGTCTGGAGGATTTCGAGCGTGCCGCAACCGCGATCCCCGAGGTGCAGGTGGTGCAGCACGTTCTGGGGCTGTTCGATTACCGCCTGAAAGTGCGCGCCCGCGACATCGCCGATTTCGAACGTGTCCTGCGGCGCCGCGTGATGACCCTGCCGGGGGTGGGGCAGGTCGAGGCGAATGTGCTGCTGTCGGAAGAGCGGTTGCCAGGGCCGTTGGGGTGAGTTTTTAACTTGCCTTAAATTTCATCGAGGCGCCCTATTTTTGTGCTATGGTGCCGGGCCGCGCGACGGCAAGTGCGTGCGACGCAGCTGGCTGATGGACGCCGCCGCCCCGGGCCGGTTGGATCGGGGCGAGAGGTTTTCATGTTCGACACCACCGCAATGACCGGGATGCAGCGCAGCCATGGCGAGGCCGCCGTGAGCTTTGATGGCGCGCGCCTGACCGGGCTGCGCCAGCGTGGGTCGGCCAAGGCGCTGTTGCCGCGGGTGCGCGGGGCGGTGCCGGAGGTGGTGTTTCTGAATACCTCGGGCGGGCTGACGGGCGGCGATACGCTGCACTACGGTCTGGATCTGCAGGCCGGTGCGCGGGCGGTGGCGACGACGCAGGCCGCGGAACGGGCCTATCGTGCAGATGCCGGGGTGGCGCGGGTCACGGTTGCGCATCGGGTTGGCGCAGGCGGGTGGCTCGACTGGCTGCCGCAGGAAACCATCCTGTTCGACCGCGCCGCGCTGGAGCGGAAAACGGTGATTGATCTGGCCCCAGATGCCGGCTGCCTGATGCTGGAGGCGGTTATTCTGGGCCGTGCCGCGATGGACGAAACTGTCCGTGACTTGCAGTTCTGCGACAATCGTCAGATTTTGCGCGCCGCAAAGCCTGTGATGATAGAGCCTCTTTTGATCAATTCGAACATTCTGGCGAAGGGCGCGCGGGGCGCGTTGCTGGGCGCTGCGCGGGCGATGGCGACGCTGGTTCTGTGCGCACCGGGGGCCGAGGATGCGGTGGGGGCCGCGCGTGCGGCCTTGGGTGAACTCGGGGTCGAAGGTGCCGCCTCCGGCTTTGATGGAAAATGTGTGGTGCGGCTGCTGGCCGCCGATGGCTGGCCGCTGCGCCGCCAGATTTTGACCCTGATGAACGCGCTGCGCCGGGGTGCCGCCCCGCCGCGCGTCTGGCAATTGTAAGAGGACCGAATGAACCTGACCCCGCGTGAGAAGGAAAAGCTGCTGGTCAGCCTGGCCGCCATGGTCGCGCGCAACCGACTGGCCCGGGGTGTCAAGCTGAACCACCCCGAAGCCATTGCGATCATTAGTGATTTCGTCGTCGAGGGCGCGCGTGAAGGGCGCTCGGTCGCAGATCTGATGGAGGCCGGGGCGACCGTCATTACCGCCGAACACTGCATGCCCGGCATCCCCGAAATGATCCATTCGATCCAGGTTGAAGCGACCTTTCCCGATGGCACCAAACTGGTGACTGTCCACCACCCGATCCGCTGAAGGAGACCCCCGATGAAAAAACTGACGCTGTCGATTGCCGCAATTCTGGCGCCTGGGGCCGCGCTGGCCCATGCCGGGCACGAGACCGGGAGTTTCGCGGCGGGCGCCTTTCACCCGCTGAGTGGCGCCGACCACGTTCTGGCGATGGTGGCGGTGGGCCTGTGGGCCGCGCAGACCGGCGGGCGGGCGTTGTGGGCGATGCCTGCGGGCTTCGTCGGCGCGATGCTGCTGGGCGGAGCGATGGGGGCTGCGGGGCTGCCGTTCCCGGCGGTCGAACCGATGATCCTGGCCTCGATCATCATTCTGGGCGCGCTGGTCGCATTGGCTGGTAAGCTGCCTCTGATGGCGGCGCTGCCGCTGATCGCGCTGTTCGGCGCGGCGCATGGCTGGGCGCATGGCGCCGAGGGGCCGAGCAGTGGCATGGCCAGCTATGCGTTGGGCTTTGCGCTGGTGACGGCGGCGCTGCATGGGGCGGGGCTGTTGCTGGGCCGCGCACTGGGGCAACTGGCCTTGCGCGGGCTTGGCGGGGCGGCGGCTGTGGCGGGCCTGGCCTTGGCCGTGGCGGGGTAATCAGATGATTCCGGGTGAAATTTTTCCCGCCGAGGGCGAGATTATTCTGAATGCGGGGGCCGAGGTGACCGTTCTGATGGTGGCCAATACCGGCGACCGCCCCGTTCAGGTCGGCAGCCACTACCATTTCGCCGAGACCAACCCGGGGCTGAGCTTTGACCGCGCAGCGGCGCATGGCAAGCGGCTGGACATCGCGGCAGGCACGGCGGTGCGCTTCGAGCCGGGCCAGACCCGCGAGGTGCGCCTGGTGCCCTTTGGGGGCGCGCGCCGGGTCTATGGCTTCAATCAGGCCGTGATGGGAGATTTGTAAATGCCAGCCACGATTTCACGCGCGACCTATGCCGACATGTTCGGCCCTACCACCGGCGACCGGCTGCGGCTGGCCGATACCGATCTGATCATCGAGGTCGAGCGCGACCTGACCATCTATGGCGAAGAGGTGAAATTCGGCGGCGGCAAGGTCATTCGCGACGGTATGGGGCAAAGCCAGATCAGCCGCGCAGGCGGGGCCATGGACACCGTCATCACCAACGCACTGATTGTCGACCATAGCGGTATCTACAAGGCCGACGTGGGCCTGCGCGACGGGCGCATCGCCGGGATCGGCAAGGCGGGCAACCCCGATACGCAGCCGGGGGTGACGCTGATCGTCGGCCCCTCGACCGAGATCATCGCGGGCGAGGGCAAGATCCTGACCGCGGGCGGCATGGATGCGCATATCCATTTCATCTGCCCGCAGCAGATCGAAGATGCGCTGGCCTCGGGCGTCACTACGATGCTGGGCGGCGGCACCGGCCCCGCGCATGGCACGCTGGCCACCACCTGCACGCCGGGGCCCTGGCATATCAGCCGGATGTTGCAAAGCTTCGAAGGGCTGCCGATGAACCTGGCGCTGTCGGGCAAGGGCAATGCGAGCCTTCCCGAGGGGCTGGAAGAAATGGTGCGCGCGGGCGCCTGTGCGCTGAAACTGCACGAAGACTGGGGCACCACGCCTGCGGCCATCGACTGCTGCCTGGGGGTGGCCGATGCGATGGATGTGCAGGTGATGATCCACACCGACACGCTGAACGAAAGCGGCTTTGTCGAAAACACGCTGGCCGCCTTCAAGGGGCGCACGATCCACGCGTTCCACACCGAAGGGGCGGGCGGGGGCCATGCGCCCGATATCCTCAAGGTCGTCTCGGCGCCGAACGTGATCCCGTCCTCGACCAACCCGACGCGGCCCTACACGCGCAACACGGTGGAAGAACACCTCGACATGCTGATGGTCTGTCACCATCTGGACAACAAGGTGCCCGAGGACGTGGCCTTCGCCGAAAGCCGCATTCGCAAGGAAACCATCGCCGCCGAGGACATTCTGCATGACATGGGGGCGATGTCGATCATCAGCTCGGACAGTCAGGCGATGGGCCGCGTGGGCGAGGTCATCATCCGCTGCTGGCAGACCGCCGACAAGATGAAGAAGCAGCGCGGGCGTCTGCCCGAGGAAACCGGCGATAACGACAATTTCCGGGTGCGCCGGTTCATCGCGAAATACACGATCAACCCGGCGATCGCGCATGGGGTTTCGCAGCATATCGGCAGCGTCGAGGTGGGCAAACGCGCCGATCTGGTGCTGTGGAACCCGGCCTTCTTCGGGGCCAAGCCGGAAATGGTGCTGATGGGGGGGATGATCATCTCGGCGCAGATGGGCGATCCGAACGGTTCGATCCCCGCGCAACCCTTCTACACCCGCAACATGTTCGGCGCGTTTGGCAAGGCACTGGCCGCGACGGCGGTTACCTTCGTGTCCGAGGCGGCGCTGGCCGACGGGGTGGTCGGCAAGCTCGGCCTCGAAAAACAGGTGCTGGCGGTGAAGAACACGCGTGGCATCGGCAAGGCCGATATGGTGCTGAACGCAGCCACACCCCAAATCGAGGTGCACCCCGAGACGTATGAGGTGCGGGCGGATGGCGAATTGCTGACCTGCGAACCGGCAGAGAGCCTGCCGCTGGCGCAGCGGTATTTCCTGTTCTGACGCAGCGGCCTGTGTCGGCTGGTCGGGGCGTCCGGCCCTTGCTGGCCGGACGCAGACCGTGTGGCGGTGCGCAACGCCGCCGGGCGCCGCTTCGGGCGCATTGTCGTGGCGCGGTTTCGGCCAGTTCAGCAGCCGGACCCGTCATTGCAACGGGTCACCCGTTCTGGGTAAGTTCAGGATGACTTTGCCCCGTTAACCTTAAGAAACAGCTAAGACCGAAGGTAAAATCATGAGCGATCTTCCGAATGCCACGCATGTGGCGGGCAAGGGCCAGTGGCAAGGGGCGGCAGGGCAGGTGGCGCTGGATTACGAAGGCCGGTTCCTGCGCCGCAAACGCCTGGTCACCACGGCGGGCGCGGGGTTTCTGGTCGATCTGCCCGAAGTGACCAATCTGACCGGCGGCGAGGCCTTCGTGCTGGAGGACGGGCGGTTCATCGAAGTGACCTGCGCGCTGGAGCCGGTGCTGGTGATCACCGGCGATCTGCCGCGGCTGGCCTGGCATATCGGCAACCGCCATACACCCTGTCAGATAGAGCCTGCGCGGCTGGTCATCCGGGCCGATCATGTGCTGGAAAACATGCTGCGGGGCCTGGGGGGCAAGGTCACCGCCTCGGTCGAGCCATTCCGCCCCGAGGGTGGGGCCTATGGCATCGGGCGCACGATGGGGCACGATCACGGCCATGACCACGGGCACGGCCACAGCCACGGGCCCGGTCAGTTCCATGTCCACCTCTGACACGGCCGCGCTGCTGCGGCTGGTGCAATGGCTGTCGCCGGCCTTTCCGACCGGGGCCTTCGCCTATAGTCACGGGCTGGAACAGGCCGTGGCGGCGGGCGAGGTCGGTAGTGCCGAAGCGCTGGCCTGTTGGCTGGGCGATATTCTGGCGCATGGCGCGGGCTGGAACGATGCGGTGCTTCTGGCCTGCGGGCTGCGCGGCGAAGACCTGTCAGAGCTGAACGATCTGGCCCGCGCACTGGCGGGCAGTGCCGAGCGGCTGCGCGAGACCGAGGAACAAGGCGCGGCCTTCGCCCGGGCGCAGGCCGAGATGACCGGCGCCGAGCCAACGCCCCGTGCCTTGCCGCTTGCGCTGGCGGATGCGGCGCGGGATCTGTCGCTGCCGCCCGATCAGATCATTGCAGTTTTTCTACATTCCTTCGCGGCAAACCTGGTCTCTGCGGGGGTCAGATTTATACCTTTGGGACAATCGGCAGGGCAGCGGGTTCTGGCGGGGCTGCACGCCCGGATCGCCGAGATTGCCGCCCGTGCGGCAGCGGCCGGACGCGCGGATCTGGCCTCTTCGGCCTTCCGCGCCGAAATCGGGGCGATGGCGCATGAGGTGCTGGACGTCAGGATTTTCAAGACTTGAGCGCCCGGGGCGCGGCGCATGAACAGATACGGAAGGAACAGAGAATGGCGAACGGACCTTTGCGCGTGGGCATCGGCGGGCCGGTAGGGGTTGGCAAGACCACGCTGACCGAACAACTGGCGCGGGCGCTGGCCAGCCGCTGCTCGATGGCGGTGGTGACCAATGACATCTACACCCGGGAGGATGCCGAGGCGCTGATGCGCGCGCAGGTGCTGCCGGCCGAGCGCATCCGGGGGGTCGAGACCGGCGGCTGCCCGCATACCGCGATCCGCGAAGATGCCTCTATCAACCTGGCCGCGATTGCCGAACTGAACCGGGATTTTCCCGATCTGGATCTGGTGCTGATTGAATCGGGGGGCGACAATCTGGCCGCGACCTTCAGCCCGGAACTGGCCGATCTGACGATCTATGTGATCGACACCGCCGCCGGGCAGGACATCCCGCGCAAACGGGGCCCCGGGGTGACGCGCTCGGACCTGCTGGTGGTGAACAAGACCGACCTGGCGCCCTATGTCGGCGTGGATGTGGCGCTGCTGGAAAGCGATACGAAAGTGGCGCGGGGGGCGCGGCCCTATGTGCTGGCACGGTTGCGGCAGGGCGAGGGCGTGGCACAGATCATCCGCTTTCTGGAGCAGGAGGGAGGGCTCAAACTGGCGGCGATTCCCGACTGATTGCACAGATTCCCCGACATTTTGATCATTTTGGAGCCCGAGAATTATTCAATTCGCGGGCTTGTGTTTAAAAAATGGGCGCTCGATCCGGTCGTGCGTCTTTGCGCATAACCCCGCTGCGCCCCCGGCTTGTCGCGCTGCATGGCAGCATGTTCCCTGATGCGGCGGCGCCTCACCCGGACCGCCTCGGTATAAAACGGCACAAACGCCAGACCTCCCGCACAACGCCCCGCAAACAGGGGCGAACGGGCAAAACAGAGGGACACCAGAATGACAGGGATCAAGAAATACATGCTCAGCGCCGCCATGGCCACGCTGTTCACCGCAGGCGGTGCGCTGGCCGAAGGCGACACCATCAAGGTGGGGGTGCTGCATTCGCTGACCGGGACGATGGCGATTTCGGAAACGACGCTGAAAGACACCGTCCTGATGATGGTCGACGAACAGAACGCCAAGGGCGGCGTGCTGGGCAAGCAGCTTGAGGCCGTGGTGGTCGACCCTGCCTCGGACTGGCCGCTGTTTGCGGAAAAGGCGCGCGAATTGCTGACCGTCGACAAGGTCGATGTGATGTTCGGCTGCTGGACCTCGGTCAGCCGCAAATCGGTGCTGCCGGTGATCGAAGAGCTGAACGGCCTGCTGTTCTATCCGGTGCAATACGAGGGCGAGGAATCGTCGAAGAACGTGTTCTACACGGGCGCCGCGCCGAACCAGCAGGCGATCCCGGCGGTGGACTATTTCCTTGAAGAACTGGGCGTCGAGAAATTCGCGCTTCTGGGCACCGACTATGTCTATCCGCGCACCACGAACAACATCCTCGAGGCCTATCTGAAGGGCAAAGGCATCGCCGCCGAGGATATCTTCGTCAACTACACCCCCTTCGGGCATTCCGACTGGTCCAAGATCGTGGCCGACGTCAAGGCCCTGGGTGCCGACGGCAAGAAGGTGGGCGTGATTTCCACCATCAACGGCGACGCCAATATCGGCTTCTACAAGGAACTGGCCGCGGCGGGGATTTCGGCCGATGACATCCCGGTCGTGGCCTTCTCGGTCGGCGAAGAGGAACTGTCGGGTCTGGATACCACCAACCTCGTGGGTCACCTGGCCGCCTGGAACTATTTCGAAACCGCTGAAAGCCCCGCCAACGAAGAATTCATCGCGGCCTGGAAGGCCCGCATGGGTGAAAACCGTGTGACCAACGACCCGATGGAAGCCACCTACATCGGCTTCAACATGTGGGTGAATGCGGTCGAGGCAGCGGGCACGACCGATGTCGATGCCGTCGAGAAAGCGATGATCGGCCAGACGTTCCCGAACCTGACCGGCTCGACCGCGGAAATGCTGCCCAACCACCATCTGACCAAGCCGGTTCTGATCGGCGAGATCCGGGCCGATGGCCAGTTCGACATCATCAGCCAGACCGACCCGATGCCGGGCGATGCCTGGACCGACTACCTGCCGGAATCGGCGGTGCTGGAATCGGATTGGAAGGATCTGGGCTGCGGGATGTATAACACCGAGACCAAGACCTGCGTTCAGTTGAAATCGAACTACTGATTTCACAAGGGAGGGGGCGCATGCCGCCCCCTCCCCCTCATTTCCAGGACTTCGGGGGCAGCAATGCGCACCACTTTTCTGGCGCTGATGGCAAGCCTGTGCCTCGCGCTGCCCGGCTTTGCGCAAGACACAGCGCCCCAGCCTCAGACGACCGAACTTAGCCAGCCCGCGCTGACCGGCCTTGCCGCCGTTCTGGCCGCCCATGCCGATCAGATCGCAAAACCCTCGCGTCAGACCATCGGTCCGGTGATTGCCGCGATCGGCGCTGCAGGGCAGGGCGCCCCCGCCTTTCTGGAGGCCTGGGCCGACAAGCGCGTGGGGCAACGCAAGGACGGCGCGTTCTTCCTGATCGAGAAGACCGGCGACGGCTATGCCCTGACCGATCCGATGACGGGTACGCCCGCGGGCACCGCGCCGAAAGCCGAGATCACCGAACTGAAACCCAATTCGGGTGTGCGCGGGCTGATCGCCTCGGCGCTGGTCGAATTTCAATTGATGGACCCGGACCCGGCGAAACGGCAAGCCGCGATGGACAGCCTGGCGCGCGATGGTGGGCCCGAACATCTGGAACCGCTGCGCGCCGCCATCGAGGGCGAGACCGACCCTGCGATCCGCGCGCAGAAGGAGCGGCTCGAACGGCTGCTGACGATCCGCTTCGGCGCGACCAGCGAGAAGCGTGTGGCCGCGATCGAAAGCTTCGGTGCCGATCTGGGCCTCGATCTGCGTGGCGCGCTGAACCCGATCCTTGTGACCAGGCGCACAGCCTTTGCCGATGCGCCCTCGGGCAATATCGCGGCCGAACTGCGCGCCCCGCGCCAGATTTCCGAAGATGAAGCCTATAAGCTGCTGGTTTCCCAAGGCCTTGCGCCTGCGCGCCTGACCCGTGCCGATCTGCGCGCCGCGCTTGAGGCGCATATCGAAAACGGGACGGTCGGCGGTTTTGCCCTTGCCGATCTGAACAGCCCCGCCGCCCGCGATGCCGCCTATACGGCGCTTGAACAGGCGGGGATTGTGCCCGCCGCCGCCACCGATGACGAGGTTGCCGCCGCTGTCGCCGCGCACCGTTATGCCGATGTCTATGCCGAGCCCGACGCCACCGTGACCGATGCCGCGCGCGCTGCGATGAAACGCATCACGCTCAAGGTCGATGCGATGCAAATGGCCGATCTGGGGCTTGATGCGCTCTCGCTCGCCTCGATCTATTTTCTGGCGGCGATCGGCCTGGCCATCACTTTCGGCGTGATGCGGGTCATCAACATGGCGCATGGCGAATTCATCACCATGGGCGCCTATACCGGCTATGTCGTGCAGCAATTCATCGCCGACTACACCGTCTCGATCCTGATCGCGCTGCCGCTGGCTTTCGCGGTCACCTTTCTGGCGGGTGTCGCGATGGAGCGTCTGGTGATCCGCCACCTTTATAAACGCCCGCTGGAAACGCTGCTGGCCACGTTCGGCATCTCGATCGCGCTGCAACAGATCTTCAAGAACGTCTTCGGCACGCAGGCGCGGCCGCTGACCTCGCCGGGCTGGCTCGATGGCGCCTGGGTGCTGAACGACGTGGTCTCGATCAGCTATATCCGCATCGCGATCTTCGTGCTGGCGCTTATCTTTCTGGCTGTCTTCCTGTTCATCATGAACCGCACGCGACTGGGGCTCGAGGTTCGCGCCGTCACGCAAAACCCCTCGATGGCGGCCTCGATGGGCATCAATCCCGACCGCATCAACATGCTGACCTTCGGGCTCGGCTCGGGGATCGCGGGGATCGCGGGGGTGGCAATCGGGCTTTTCGCCAAGGTCACCTCGGAACTCGGGTCGGATTACATCGTGCAAAGCTTCATGACGGTGGTCGTGGGCGGCGTCGGCAATATCTGGGGCACGCTCGCGGGGGCCACGCTGATCGGCACGCTGCAAAAGGGGATCGAGTGGCTGAACCCCTCGAACACGCTCGCCGCACAAACCTACATGATCCTCTTCATCATCGTCTTCATCCAGTTCCGGCCGCGGGGCATCATCGCCCTCAAGGGCCGCGCCGCGGGGGATTGATCCCATGTCCGACCTCTCCCTTTCTTTCTGGTTCAAATATCCCGCGGGGGTCCGGGGGTGCGAAACCCCCGGCCCGCGACAGGAGGCACAGGCATGAAACCCGGTTTCCTTGCGAAAAACCCCTCGGTCCTGGCCTTCCTGCTGGTGCTGGCGGTCTTTACCCTGGGCGTCACTGTCCTGTCGGATGCCTATGGCTCGGGGCTGATCTCGACCTCGATGGTCAAGACGCTCGGCAAGACGCTGTGCCTGTGCCTGATCGCCATCGCGATGGATCTGATCTGGGGCTACACCGGCATCCTCAGCCTCGGACATTTCGCCTTCTTCGGGCTGGGCGGCTATATGGTCGGCATGTGGCTGATGTTCGCGCGCACGCGCGACATCGTGCTGTCCTCGGCGGGGGGCGCCTTGCCGATGACCCCGCAGGAATTGTCGGATGCCATCGCCACCCAGATCTTCGGCGTGGTCGGCACGTCTGAACTGCCCGCAGTCTGGGCCTTCGCGGGCTCGCTGCCGGCGCAATTGGCACTGGTGGTGCTGGTGCCGGGCATCCTGGCCTTCGTCTTTGGCTGGCTGGCGTTCCACAGCCGCGTCACCGGCGTTTACCTCTCGATCCTGACCCAGGCGATGACGCTGGCGCTCTCGCTGTACCTGTTCCAGAACGACAGCGGGTTGCGCGGCAACAACGGTCTGTCGGGGCTGCAAAACATTCCGGGGCTCGAATCCGCCGGCCAGGACGCGCTTTCGGTCTGGTTCCTCTGGGCCTCGGCGCTGGCGCTGGCGCTAGGCTACATGCTGGCCAGCTTCATCGTCTCGGGCAAGTTCGGCTCGGTCATCCGCGGCATCCGCGATGACGAGGCCCGCGTGCGCTTCCTCGGCTATTCGGTCGAAAGCTACAAACTCTTCGTCTTCACGCTGACCGCGGTGATCGCGGCCATCGCGGGCGCGCTCTATTACCCGCAAGCTGGCATCATCAACCCCGCTGAAATGGCACCGATCGCCTCGATCTACCTGGCGGTCTGGGTGGCCATTGGCGGGCGCGGGCGGCTTTACGGCGCGGTCGTGGGCGCGGCCTTCGTCAGCCTGGTCTCGACCTGGTTCACCGGCGGGCGCGTGCCCGATGTGAACCTGGGCTTCTACACCATCAAATGGGTCGACTGGTGGTCGGTCCTGCTGGGGCTCAGCTTCGTTCTGGTCACGCTGTTCGCTCCCAAGGGGCTGGCCGGGCTGGTCGATCTTGTGCAGGGCCTGCGCAGCCCGCGCCGGGGCGGTACGCCGCTTGGCCCAGATGATGGCGCCTTGCAGGAACGGGAGGCGGTGGAATGAATCACCTTCTGGAAGTGTCCGGCATTTCCGTCAGTTTCGACGGGTTCCGCGCGATCAACAACCTCAGCTTTTCCATCGGCACAGCAGAGCTGCGCGCGATCATCGGGCCCAATGGCGCGGGCAAGACCACCTTCATGGACATCGTCACCGGCAAGACCCGCCCCGATGAAGGCCGCGTGATTTGGGGCGAGAAATCGACAAATCTGCTGAAACTGAACGAGGCGAAAATCGCCCGCGCCGGCATCGGCCGCAAGTTTCAGCGCCCCACCGTGTTCGAGGATCAATCAGTCGCCGAAAACCTGATGATGGCGCTGAAAGCCAATCGCGCCCCCTGGAAGGTGCTGTTCTGGCGCCCGGCCCCCGCCGATCATGCCAGGGTCGCCGCGCTGGCGGAACAGGTCGGGCTGGGTGACAGCCTCGCACGAAAATCCGGGGAACTGTCGCACGGTCAGAAACAATGGCTCGAAATCGGCATGCTGCTGGCGCAGGAGCCACGGCTGTTGCTGGTCGACGAACCCGCCGCGGGCATGACGCTGGCCGAGCGCGAGCAGACCACCGCGCTGCTGGTCGATCTGGCGCGCTCGCGCGCGGTGGTGGTCGTGGAACATGACATGGATTTTGTGCGACGACTGGGCTGCAAGGTCACGGTTCTGCATGAGGGATCGGTGCTGGCCGAAGGGTCGCTCGATCATGTGACCTCGAACCCGAAGGTCATCGAAGTTTATCTGGGGCGGTAAGATATGCTGAAAACAAAAGGGCTTACGCTCCACTATGGCGGCTCTCAGATCTTGTATGGCATCGACATGGAGGCCCGCGCGGGCGAAGTGACCTGCATCATGGGCACCAATGGCGTGGGCAAGACTTCGCTTCTAAAGGCGATTTCGGGCACCCATCCGCGTTCGGGCGGCGAGGTGGTCTTTGATGGCGAAAGCTTGGGGAAGCTGCCGCCGCAGGCAATGGCCCGGCGCGGTCTGGGCTATGTGCCGCAAGGGCGGATGATCTTTCCGCTGCTGACGGTGCAGGAAAACATGGAAACCGCCTTCGCCTGCCTGCCGCGGTCGGAACATTTCATCCCCGACGAGATCTATGAATTGTTTCCGATCCTGAAGGAATTCTTGCATCGCCGCGGCGGCGATCTGTCGGGCGGGCAGCAGCAGCAACTGGCGATTGCCCGGGCGATGCTGATGAAACCGAAGCTGCTGCTGCTGGATGAACCGACCGAAGGCATCCAGCCCAATATCATCCAGCAGATCGGCCGCGTGATCGCCTATCTGCGCGAGAAGGGCGATATGGCGATCATTCTGGTCGAGCAATATTTCGATTTCGCCCATGATCTGGGGGATCGGTTCTATGTGCTCAAGCGCGGCGCGGTGGCGATGGAGGGCACGAAGACCACGCTGACCCGCGAGGCGCTGCGCGAGGTGGTCAGCGTCTGAGGGGGCCGCCCGCTCAGCGCACCCCCAGGCCCGCCTTCATCAGCGTCTTGCGCACCGGGGCCAGGCTGTAAAGCGTGCCAAGGGCCGCCGCGCGCAGGTCGCGCAGCGGGCGCAGGCCCACCATCGAGGCACGGTTGAGCATGTCGATACCGATTTCGCGTGCCTTCACCTCGGGCCAGCGGCGGCGGTTATAGGCCGCGAGCATCGCCGGTTCGCCGATATGGGCGGGGTCTTTGTCGCACAGCCGCAGCAGGCAGGTCAGATCCGCGAGGCTCATGTTCAGCCCCTGCGCACCGATGGGCGGGATGACATGCGCGGCCTCGGCGATCAGCGCCACGCGCTGCGCGGTGAAACGTTCGGCGATCTGCGTCATCATCGGCCAGACAGAGCGCGGCGTGACCAGCGTGAGCGGCCCCAGAACGCCGGTCGAACGTTCGTTCATCGCGGCCTCGAATTCGGCCACAGGCAGGGCGGCCAGACGTTCTGCCTCGGCGCCGCGTTCCATCCAGACAATTGCAGAGGAATGCTTGCCGTCCCGGTCGGGCAGCGGCACCAGCGTGAAGGGCCCGCCCGAGCGGTGGATTTCGGTCGAAACATTGTTGTGCGGCAACGGGTGCGTGACTGCGAAGGCCAGCGCCTTCTGCCCGTAGCGTGTTGTTTTTACGGAAATTCCAGCGGCTTCGCGGATGAAGGAGTTGCGCCCATCCGCCGCCACGACCAGCCGGGCATGCACGCGTGTGCCGTCCGACAGTGTCACCTCGGCGCCCGCGTCGCGGGTCATCAGGCCGGTGGTGGCAACGCCGGGCCGGAAATCGACCAGCGGCAATTCGGCCAGACGGGCCACCATCTCACGGCGCAGCAGCCAGTTTTGCAGGTTCCAGCCGAAGGGCTCGTCCGAGATGTCGGCGGCGTTGAAATCGCGCGTCAGCCGCGCCTCGGATTTTGCACCGCCAGCGTCGATGATCCGCATGATCTGGAGCGGCGCGGCGTAGGGCGCCAGCCGTTGCCAAAGCCCCGAGGCCTCGAGCACCCCGCGCGAGGGGTGCAGGAAGGCGGTGGTGCGCATGTCGGCGCCCGCCTCATCCTCGGCGGTGACGGGCGGTGTCGGGTCGACGCAGATCGTCGTGAACCCCGCAGCCCCGAAGGCGGCGGCCGCAGTCAAGCCGGCGACACCGCCGCCGGAGATCAGGATATCGGTCTGGACAGGTTGCTCAGCCATGGGGCCCTCCGTTTGCGCGCATCTTAGCGAGGCGCGCGCAGAAGGCCAGTGCCGCGCGGTCGCAGGCTCAGCTGCCAGCGGTCAGCAGCACCAGAAACGCCAGAATCACCCAGGTCGCGCCAACCGCGGCCAGGATCAGGCCGCCCAGGCCCATGGTGGCGATCAGGCCGCCGGTGACGACGAGGATCGCGGCCACCAGCAGATACATGGTCGAGGCTTTGATTTGTTTGTGTTCGGTTTCGGTGGTGGTGGCCATAGCAGAATCTCCCGTAGCTATCTCCCAGATAGTCGGGCTGTCTTAACGGCAGATGAGGCACGTTGAAACAGTGCAGGGATTTTGCGGGTGCAGCAAATTGCCGCACTGTGTCAGCGATGCCGCAGCGCAGCCAGGAAACGGGGCAGATCGGCGGTGTGATGCTGGATATGTGCGCCGGGCGCACGGTCTGGCGCAACATGGACCGTGCGCATGCCCATTGCATGAGGCGCGGCCAGATTGCGCGGATCGTCTTCGAACATTGCGGCCTGGCGCGGGCGGATGCCAGCCTTGGCAAAGACGGTCTCGAAGGCGCGGGCATCGGGTTTGGGATGAAAATCAGCGTGCTCGACGCCATAGATTCCGTCAAACAGCCCGCTCAGCCCGCGCGCGGCCAGCACGCGTTCGGCGTAGGGCGCGCAGCCGTTGGTGTAGACGATCTTGCGCCCGGGCAATGCCGCGATGCCCGCGCGCAGCGCCGGGTCCGGGGTCAGATGATCGAGCGAGATATCGTGCACCTCGGTCAGATAGGGGCCGGGATCGACGCCGTGTTCATGCATCAGCCCGGCCAGGGTGGTGCCGTAAAGCCGCCAGTAATGATCGCGCAGGTGGTCGGCCTCGGGGCGCGCGACGCCCAGGGCCTGCATCACGAAGGCGGTCATCTTCACTTCGATCTGGTCGAACAGCCGCGCTTCGGGCGGATAAAGCGTGTTGTCGAGGTCGAAGACCCAGTCGGTGACATGTGCGAAATCTTGTGCGGGCATGGCGCGACGCTACCCCGGCGCGACGACGGGGGCAATCGGCTTTGCCGCGTATTGCCGACTTGTCAGCGCGCGGGGCGCAGCCTAGGGTTTGCGCCTTGAAGGGCAGGTCGGGACGATCCATGCAGAAAGACGCATATACGATGATCCTGGAGGCGATCGACGCGGGCACCTATCGCCCCGGCGACCGTCTGGTGGAATCGGAACTGGCCGAGCGGTTCGGCGTGTCGCGCACCCCGGTGCGCGAGGCGTTGCAGCGGCTGGAAACGCAAAGCATGCTGGCACGCGACGGCCGCTCGCTGATCGTGGCCTCGCTCGATCACAATCAGCTGGCCGAGCTGTATGTCGTGCGCACCGAGCTGGAGGCGCTGGCCGCGCGGCTGGCGGCGAAACATGCCGCCCCCGAGGAGGTGCGCGTTCTGCAGGAAATGATCGACGAGGACCGCGCGCAGATCGGCGATCCGGTGGCACTGAGCCGGGCGAACAAGCGCTTTCACAAGCAGATCCATCTGGCCTCGCACAACCGCTATCTGGTGCAGCAGCTGGACCTTGTGCATCGCTCGATGGCCCTGCTGGCGACGACTTCGCTGGCGGCTGAAGGCCGGGGCGAGACCGCGCTGGCCGAGCATCAGGCGATCGTCGATGCGATCCGGTCTGGCGACGAAGACGGCGCGGCGACAGCGCTGCGCGCGCATATCTCGAAGGCGTTCGAGACGCGGCTGAAACTCGATGCGGCAGGCGGGCGCAAGGGCCGCGGCTAGGCGCGGCCCCGGTCAGTCGATCAGCGGCGCGCGGGGGGTGCGGATCTCGGCCGGACGGGCAGGGGCCGCGGCGGCGATCGCGGGAACCAGATCCGAACTGGCACCGGGCGCGGCGATCGTGTGCAGCGCATCGAACACGCCATGCGCGGTCTTGTCCCAGTAGAACGGTTTCACGATGACCTCGTAAATCGCCTTCCACCCGGCCAGCGCCCCCAGCGGAAAATAGAAATGCAGCGTGGGCACCCAGGGCATCAGGTGGCGGTGTTCGCGCCCGCGCACCGCCCAAAGCCCGACGGTGATGTTGACCAGTTCGGTCAGCACGCAGGTGCCCAGCAGAACATATTCCAGCTCGCGCGACATGATCGCCTCGATCGGGTGCCAGATGCCGAAAGGGATCAGCCACAGGCTCCACAACACCGGGGCCAGCAGATATTGCGACAGCGCGCCGAAGATCAGCACCTGCACACCCCAGAACCGTTTCGGCCCCAACTCGCGCCACAGCCGCGCGGGGTTGCGCATATGCACCGCCCAGGTCATCGCATAGCCCTTGAGCCAGCGCGAGCGTTGCTTGACCCAGGGCAGCGTGCGGCAGTTCGCCTCTTCGCGGGTGACGCCTGCGAACAGCTCTGTCCGGTAGCCGCGGCGGGCCAGGCGGATGCCCAGATCGGCGTCTTCGGTGACGTTATGCGCATCCCAGCCGCCCAGTTCTTCCAGCGCCTCGCGGCGGAAGAACAGCGTGGTGCCACCCAAGGGCACCACAAGGCCCATGCGCGCGATCCCGGGCAGCATGGCGCGAAACCAAGCCGCGTATTCGATAGTGAAACAGCGCGCCAGCCAGTTCGTGCGCGGATTGTAATAGTCCAGAATGCCCTGCAGGCAGGCGACTTCGGGGCCGGCATCGGCGAAATGGCGTGCCATGATGTGCAGCTGTTCGGGTTCGGGCATGTCTTCGGCGTCATAGACCCCGATCACCGATCCGCGGCAGAAGTTCAGCGCATAGTTCAGCGCGCGCGGCTTGGTCTTGATCGGACCGTCCGGGACGGTCACAACCCGCATCCAGCGCGGCAGGCGGGCCCCGGCCAGTGCGTCGCGCGTGGTGTGATCGTCTTCCTCGACCACCAGCAGAATATCCAGCAACTCGCGCGGATAGTTCAGCCGCCCCAGGCGGCTGACCAGCCGCTCGGCAATGTCGCGCTCCTTGAACAGCGGCACCATGATCGACACGATGGGTAAGCGCCGCGCGGCGGTCGCGGGGGCAGGGGGCGCCCGGCGCAGCCGGGACTGGGCCCGCATTTCGGTCAGCCACGCAAGGAATTTCAACCCGATGGTGGCGACCAATGTCACCATGACCCAGGCGAACAGCAACGCAAAGACCACGATCGGCGCCATCCATAACCCCAGTGCGGTGGCCGCGATCAGCCCGAAAGCGATACGCCCTGCGGTCTGTTCGTTGCGGGTGCGGCAGCTTTGATCGGGGGCGACCTTGGCTTCGGCCCGGCGGATCAGCGCGGTCTGGCGGCGTGCGAGCAGGCTTTGATGGACATCGCGTTCCGGCGCCAGCACCATTTTATAAGGGCCGAATTCGGCAGGCAGGCTGTCGCGCAGCCGGGCGAAATGCTCGGGGCGGGCGGTGGCGATGATGGTGGTGCCGCCGATCCGGCGCCAGGGCACCATCGCCTCGCGCAGGCACAGTTCGGGGCCGAGCGCGTCGATCATCCGCGGGTCGGGCCGCTGGGCCAGCAGGTCGACCACCGCCGCATTCCACTGCCGCGCCAGGGCCGCCATCAGGTCGGCCTCGGTGACCCAGTCATGGGTCAGCAGAATGTCCCCCAGCCGCACATCCTGACGGTTGCGCAGCGCCAGCGCCTTGAGCAGGTCGCCGGGCGAGACCGCACCCATCTCGAGCAGGATCTGCCCCAGCGGCGTGCGGCCCGGACGCGGGGCGGTGCTGCGGTCCGGCGCGCCGATGCGCGGCCCGCCCGGTGCTTTCAAAAGATCAGAGAGTGCCGCTGCTGGCGCTTCGCGCTCTGGGTGCGGCACAAGTCTGAGTTGTGCTGTCTGTTTCATTCGGTCCCCAACACCGAAACTGTCCCGGGGCCGAGCATCACAGACTTAAGGTTAACAGGTGGTTAACGAAATGCGGCGCCTCCGGGTATTTGCGGGGGCGCCGCACCGCAGCTGCCTGAATTGGCGTTGTTTTTCTTGAAATCCCAGGCGAGGCCGGGGATCAGTCTGCGCGGCGGGCGCGCATCGCGTCGGCAAAACGGTCGAACAGGTAATAGCTGTCCTGCGGGCCGGGGCTCGCCTCAGGGTGGTATTGCACCGAGAACACCGGCCGATTCTCGACCCGGATACCGCAGTTCGAACCGTCGAACAGCGACACATGGGTTTCCTTGACGCCTGCGGGCAGGGTCTGGGCATCGACGGCAAACCCGTGGTTCATCGAGGTGATTTCGACCTTGCCGGTTTCCTGATCCTTCACCGGATGGTTGGCGCCGTGGTGCCCGTGGTTCATCTTGATGGTCTTGGCGCCAAGCGCCAGCGCCAGCATCTGATGGCCCAGACAGATCCCGAACACCGGCAGATCGGCGGCCAGAACGCCCTGGATCATCGGCACGGCATATTCCCCCGTGGCCGCCGGATCGCCCGGGCCGTTCGACAGGAACACGCCTTCCGGGTTCAGCGCCAGCACGTCTTCGGCGGTGGCCGATGCGGGCAGAACCGTCACGTCGCAGCCCGCCGATGCCAGGCAGCGCAGGATGTTGCGTTTCGCGCCATAGTCGATGGCCACGACTTTCAGCCCCGGTCCTTCGCGCTTGCTATAGCCTTCCGGCCAGGCCCAGCGTTTCTCGTTCCAGGTGTAGCTTTGCGCGCAGGTCACCTCTTTCGCGAGGTCGAGCCCGACAAGGCCCTTCCATTCGCGCGCCTTCTTCACCAGCGCCTCGATGTCGAACACGCCATCCGGGCTGTGGGCAATAGCGACATGCGGCGCGCCTTGCTGGCGGATCGCGCGGGTCAGGCGGCGGGTATCGACACCGCCAATGCCGATGCGGTCGTTCTTTTCCAGCCAGCGCACCAGATCGGCGGTGGCGCGCCAGTTCGACGGCTCGGTCGGGTCCCATTTCACCACCATGCCGGCCGCGCCCGGGGCGCCGGCCTCGTCATCCTCGGGGGTGACGCCGACGTTGCCGATATGCGGGAAGGTGAAGGTCACGACCTGACCGGCATAGGACGGGTCGGTCATGATTTCCTGATAGCCGGTCATCGCGGTGTTGAACACCAGTTCGGCCACCGTCACGCCGGTCGCGCCAAAGCCCTTGCCGTAGAACAACTGCCCGTCCGCCAGCGCAATCAGTGCGGTGGGCTTTTCCGATGACTGATGGTTTGCAGGCATGGTGCGACTCCCCGGGGCAAAATCTGCTGGAACCTACGGGGGCAGAGGTCCGGGGTCAAGGGGGTAAGGATTATTCCTGTAGTTCAATAATATCAATTGGTTAGCTGTATTGTGCCGGGGCGCGACTGCGGTTATTCTGTCTGCCTTGATTATATGGGGGCAAGACCATGGAGATGCGCGAGCGGATCGCCACGGCGCTGAAAGATGCGATGAAATCGAAGGATCAGGAGCGGCTGTCGACGCTGCGGCTGATCAATGCGGCCATCAAGGACCGCGAGATCGCCATGCGCGGCGCGGGCGATGGCGCCTCTGTCGGCGATGCCGAGGTGCTGGCGATCATGGGCAAAATGGTCAAGCAACGCCAGGAATCCGCGCGTGCCTATGAAGAAGGCGGGCGGCTGGAGCTGGCGGAAAAGGAACTGCGCGAGGTCAGCGTGATCGAGGAATTCCTGCCGCGCCAGCTTTCGGGCGACGAGGTCGAGGCCGCGGTCAGCGCCGCGATCGCCAAGGTCGGCGCCAGCTCGATCCGCGACATGGGCCGGGTGATGGCCGAGCTGAAGGGCAAATACACCGGCCAGATGGATTTCGGCGCGGTCGGCCCGATGGTGAAAGACAAGCTGGGCTGATGCGGCGCAAGTGACCAGTCTGAAATGCAAAACGGCGCGGGGGACCCGCGCCGTTTTCCGTTCTGTCGTCAGCGTCAGTCGAGCACTTCTGCCCATGCTGCCGCCAGGCCCGGCGTGTAGGGCGTGCGCAGGTTGTTGACCTGCCCCGGCTTGCCGAAGGACATTTTCAGCCCCAGCTGGATGCTGTTGTCTTCACCGTCATCTTCGCTGTTGGCGGTGATTTCCATGTGGCTGATCTGGGCGGTCGCGAAAAGGTTCGGACGCAGTTCGTACTCACCCCCCAAGGCGATCTTGGTGTATTCACCCCAATCGTCCTCATCCTCGAAGATGTTGGGCGAACGGCCCCATTCGCCTTCAAGGCGCATCAGCAGCCGATCACGCTGCATCGACATGCCGACCTTGCCGAAGTGCCCTTTGAACGCGGTGTCGTTCTCGTCGCCGACCATGTCAGCATAGCCATACTGACCATAGATAGCCGCACCCGGGATCAACTCGGCTTCGGCTTCGAGGCCGTAGAGCGTGCCGTTGACATAGCTGTTGTAGGTCCCGGCGTCATCGCCCTGGAACCAGTTCTTGCCGGCGAAGATGCCGACATATGCCTTCTAGCCGATCTCGCGGCCTGCGTGTAGGCCAAGCGCGGCGGCCTTGTTCGGCGCAAAGCTGTCGAAATAGGTTTCGCCGCCATCATCCCGACCCATGATCGCGAAATCCAGCGTCCCACGCCAACCACTGTAATCGGTGCCGACATAACCTTGAAGCGAACGGCTCGACACGCCGTACTTTTCGCCATCGTCGTCGGTGCTCAGAACGTGGTCGCGCCCGATTGCGAAGCCAATATCGCCATAAACATTCATCGGCATCTCTGCCGATGCGGCTGCCCCGAAGAGTGCCATAACACTTGCGGCGGTCAAAATTTTGTAAGTGGACATCCCGATTCCCCTTCTTAATGCAGGGCCACCTTATGCCTGTCGCCTGGGGGAGGCATGAGCTAATGTCGATGGACGCAGTTTCCGCAAGGGAATGTTGCTTTGTTACATCGTTCAGCGCAGCATTCTGAGTCTTGCGGCCAACTCGCCGCACAGGCGCCGCCGTTCTTCGGGCGTCAGGAAGGCGCCGAGTTCGACCACGCGGGGCCCGCCGGTCAGGGTCAGGTAATCCGGCACGGGGTGGGCCGACAGGTGGGGCGTGATCCAGTAGGGGTTGGCCTGCCAGTCCTGCGCGGGCTTGCCCGGGGCGCGGTGGCTCAGGTGGATGCGATCGTGGCTGAGTTCCAGCTCCTCGATCATCTCCCCCGAGCGATAGCTGCGTGCCAGCGCGAACCAGATCCCCCACACCGTGGCCGCCAGAAACGGCAGCAGGGCCCAAAGTATCGGCGAGCCCAGAACCGCAAGCAAGGGAAGCGCCAGAAAGGCCGCGGTGGCGCCGATGAAGGCCACGAAGCCCGACTTCGGCAGGCTGCGATAGGGCCAGAGCCGCAGCCTGACCGCGCCATCCTGCTGTTCGGACCAGTGGTAGGGCATCGGCTCTCCCGTTGTCGCTGTGCCACGATAGGGGCGCGCCCCGGCTTTGCATAGGGCGCCGCCCGCGAATGCAAAAGGCCCCGGACATCCGGGGCCTTCGCTATGGTGTCAGCGGCTCAATGTGCGTGGCTGTGGTCCCAGTCCTCGCGTTTGGGCAGCTGCTCGAACGTGTGCTCGGGCGGCGGGCAGGGCAGGGTCCATTCCAGCGTGTCGGCGTATTCGTTCCAATAGTTGTTCTGGGTCACGCGTTTGCCGTAGCGCAGGGTGTAGAACACGATCCCGATGAAGAACACGAAGGACGCGAAGGAGAGGAAGGCGCCGTAGGACGAGATCTTGTTCCAGTAGGCGAAGGCCTCGTTATAGTCGATGTAGCGGCGCGGCATGCCCTGACGGCCCAGGAAGTGCTGCGGGAAGAAGATCATGTTCGAGCCGATGAACATCATCCAGAAGTGCAGCTTGCCCGCCCATTCCGGGTATTGCCGCCCCGACATCTTGCCGATCCAGAAATAGATCCCGGCAAAGATGGCAAAAACGGCGCCAAGGCTCATCACGTAGTGGAAATGCGCCACCACGTAATAGGTGTCGTGATAGACGCGGTCCAAGGGCGCCTGAGAGAGCACGACGCCGGTGACCCCACCCACGGTGAACAGGAACAGGAAGCCGAAAGCCCAGAGCATCGGCGTCTTGAACTCGATCGAGCCGCCCCACATCGTCGCGATCCAGCTGAAGACCTTCACGCCGGTCGGCACCGCGATGACCATTGTCGCCAGCATGAAATAGCTTTGCTGGGTGAGGCTCAGGCCCACGGTGTACATGTGGTGCGCCCAGACGACGAAGCCCAGCACCCCGATCGCCACCATCGCATAGACCATCGGCAGATAGCCGAAGACCGGCTTGCGCGAGAAGGTTGCGATGACGTGGGAAATGATGCCGAAGCCCGGCAGGATGATGATGTAGACTTCTGGGTGGCCGAAGAACCACAGGATGTGCTGATACAGGATCGGATCGCCGCCGCCTTCGGGCTGGAAGAAGGTGGTGCCGAAGTTGCGGTCCATCAGCAGCATGGTGATCGCGCCCGCCAGCACCGGCAGGCTCAGCAGGATCAGCCACGAGGTGACAAAGATCGACCAGCCGAACAGCGGCACCTTGTGCATGGTCATGCCCGGCGCGCGCATGTTCAGGAAGGTGGTGATCATGTTGATCGCGCCCAGAATCGAGCTGGCGCCCGAAACGTGAACGGCGAAGATCGCCAGATCCATCGAATAGCCGCCTTCGTTGGTGGACAGCGGCGGATAAAGCACCCAGCCCACGCCCGACCCCGACTGCCCGTTGCCGCCCGGCGCCAGCAGCGAGGCGATGCCAAGCGCAACGCCCGCGACATAAAGCCAGTAGCTGAGGTTGTTCAGCCGCGGAAACGCCATGTCCGGCGCGCCGATATGCAGCGGCATGAAATAGTTGCCGAAACCGCCGAACAGCGCCGGGATCACCACGAAGAACATCATCAGCACGCCGTGATAGGTGATCATCACGTTCCACAGATGGCCGTTCGGGGTGCATTCCTGCGTGCTGTCGGCGATGAAGCGTGCGCCCTCGGCACACATGTATTGCACGCCGGGGTCCATCAGTTCGAGCCGCATGTAAACGGTGAACATCACCGAGATCAGGCCGACGACCCCCGCGGTGAACAGATAGAGTATCCCGATATCCTTATGGTTGGTGGACATGAACCAGCGGGTAAAGAACCCGCGTCCGTCATGCGCACCGCCGTGAACGGCTGCGTCCGCCATGCTTTCCTCCCTGTATCGCAGGTCGGGCTCTCCCTTCCCGGGCCTGCATAAGGAATTTCTAGAATGCAAATTTCGCCACGGCAACGATTGAAGGGCAAAACCTGCGAAAAAATGTCGCAGAGCATCCGGGCGAGGGATCGCCGGCGGGGTGGCGTAAGACGTGGCGTTGGGGTGCGTCATGAAAAAGCCCCGGCGGACGCGCGGTCCGCCGGGGCGTTTCTGGCGCGGATGCGCCGGGTATTATTCCGCCGGTTTCAGCGAAGCCAGGTAGGCCGCGATGTCGGGCTGATTCTTCTTCTGCTTGTGGGTCATGCCCGATTTCGCAGCCGGATCGCCGGTTTTCTCTTTCAGCCAGGCGGCCGGGTCGGTCATGTAGGCGGCCAGTTCAGCCTCGTCCCAGACCATCCCGCTTTCGCCAACCGATTTGATCGAATCCTTGTATTTGAACCCTTCGACCGAGCCGACATGACGGCCGACAACGCCGTAGAGGTTCGGGCCGACCTTGCCGCCCTTGACGATTTCGGTGCCGTCATCGGCGACGATCATGTGGCAGGCTTTGCATTTGCCGAATTCTTTTTCGCCGACGGCGACGTCCTGGGCGAACGAGGGGGTGGCAAGCGCCAGAGCGGCGAGGGTGGCATAAAGGCTGATCTTCATCGCTGGTTCCTTGATGTCATGTCTCGGCCCGACGGGCCGTGGGTGTTGGGCAGATAGGGCCCTCGGGGCCTTCTTACCACGGGGCAAAAGGTCGCGTTACCCCTTTTTTATGTGGCTTTTGCGACTTTCGGCTCGGAGTTGCCGAATATGCATTCAAATTCATGAATAAGAGCATTGTCAAGGTCCGCCATCGTTACCGGCAGGCCCATGTCCACAAGGCTGGTTACCCCGTGCTCGCGGATGCCGCAGGGCACGATTCCGGTAAAATGCGACAGATCCGGTTCGACATTGATCGAAATGCCATGGAAGCTGACCCAGCGGCGCAGCTTGACCCCGATCGCGGCAATCTTGTCTTCGCGCAGGGCGCCATCGGGGCCGCGCGGCTTGTCGGGGCGGGTGACCCACACGCCGACCCGGCCCTCGCGGATTTCACCGGTGACGTTGAATTCGGCCAGCGCGGCGATCACCCATTTTTCCAGGTTGCAGACGAAGCGGCGCACGTCGCGGCCGCGCTTGTTCAGATCCAGCATCACATAGGCCACGCGCTGACCCGGGCCGTGATAGGTGTATTGCCCGCCGCGCCCGGCCTCATAGACCGGAAAACGCCCGGGGTCGGTCAGGTCTTCGGGCTTGGCCGAAGTTCCCGCAGTATACAGTGGCGGATGTTCAAGCAGCCAGATCGCCTCGTCCGCTTCGCCTGCGGCGATTGCCGCGACACGGGCCTCCATGAAGGCAAGTGCCTCGTCATAGGGCACGGGCGCTTCGGCGTGAATCCATTCGACCATTGGGGCCTCCTGCGAAGTTTCTTTCGAAGTAGGTCAACAAAGCCCTTGCCTCAAGCGCGATTTGGTCGAAGACTTCACAGGGATTTGATGATGTAGGGCCGGGACTGCGCCGGACCGCCATTTTGGCGATGCACAGGCGCCTCCGGCAGGTTTGGAGGGTGATATGGCACGCAAATACCTGACATTGGGGGCGCTTGCACTGAGCGTGGCACTGATGCCCGGCACCGCTGTTTTCGCGGGGGGATCGGATATCGTGGGCGGGATCATCGGCGGGGTGATCGGCGGCGCGATCGTGAACGAGGCGAACAAGAATCGCCGCACGACGACACGCACCGTCACCAAGAAGCCCGCGGTCAGCAGCTATCAGCGCGAGCAGAACCGTGAGGTGCAGACTGCGCTGAACTATTTCGGCTATCCGGTGGGCACCCCCGACGGGGTGATCGGCGCCAAGTCGCGTGCTGCGATCAGCCAGTATCAGATGCTGCTGGGCTATCCCGCGACCGGCCAGATCACCGAGGTCGAGCGGCAGATCCTTGTCACCAGCTATCAGCGCGCAATGATCGGCGGACCTCAGGTGCAGCAAGCCGTCAGTGGGCCGCAGGGCATGCGGGGCCTGCTGCTTGCGCAGCGCGACCAGATGTATGGCACCGCGGGCGGCGCCCCGACGATGGCGGGCCAGCAGGGGATGCCGATGCCGCAGCAGGCGCCAGGCACGATGGTGATGCAACCGGGGATGCCGATGGCGGTGCCGGGCATGGTCGGCGGGGCCGCAGGCACGATGGTGATGCAGCCGGCAGCGCCCACCCCCGCGATGCCCGGGTTCGGCGCGCAGATGGCCGCGCAACCCGTGGCGCCCACACCCGCAATGCCCTCGTTCGGGGCGGGAATGGTGCCGCAGCCGGTCACGGCCAAGGCCTATTGCACGCAGGTGCAGGCCAGGACCGGCGCCAACGGCGGGCTGCAGAAGGTCGCGATGATGAGCGATCCGGCGCAGGCTCTGGGAGAGCAGTTCTGTCAGGTCTCGGCCGAGGCGCGCGAACAGGGCACGGCGCTGGTCGCGCAGATCCAGGGCTTCACCCCGGCGCAGATCTCCGAGCAATGCCGCGGTTTTGGTGCGCTGCTGGCCGATCAGGTCGCGCTGCTGACGACCACGCCGCGTGATGACATGATCGCCTCGATCCAGGGGTTCCTGGCGCAGTCGGGCATGGACGAGGCGCAGACCGCCGGCACGGCCCGGGTCTGTCTGGCGATGGGCTACGCCGATGACGAGATGCCGGTGGCGCTCGGGTCGGCGCTGGTTCTGGCGGGCACCGGAAACATGGTCTATGCCGAATTCATCGGTCACCATCTAGCGGCGGGCGTCGGCACCGAGAAACACCCCGATCTGGCGCTTGACTGGTATGAGCTGGGGTTGAACGCGCTGTCGATCGGACAAACCCCTGTCTTTGCGGCCGGTCAGCCCGATCGTGCCGCGCTGATCCACAAAGCGGCCTTCGCGCTCAACGGCCGCTCGGATGCACCGCCTGCGGCACCGACGCCGGTTGCAGCGCCGTCGCCCGGGCTTGCGGGGTTTGGCGCGGCGGCGGCCAAGCTGTTGCAAACGGGCGGGCAGGGCAGCCAGCCCTGAGGTCCGGCGGCCAGGTTTCCCGCAGGGGGCGCTGTGGCGCCCCTTGCGTATTTCCGCAGGACGCAGACGCGCCGCAAAAAGATCGCTCTGCGTGTAAAAACCCCCTTTCCTTCGAGCACCCTCTCGGATAAGACGCCGCCACCAAGCCAAGATGTGCGGTCGTGGCGGAATTGGTAGACGCGCAGCGTTGAGGTCGCTGTGGGGTAACTCCCGTGAAAGTTCGAGTCTTTTCGACCGCACCAAGACCTTCCCTAAATTGCAGCAAAACACTGCAATTTAGGGAAGCTCCTGCAAGACGCGGCGTCCTCAGCGCATCAGCTTCCTGCAAGTTCAGCCGATTTTATCCACCCAGCCATACACGTTTGACGCATGAGGTTACGCACGGTGGGGCGGTGTCCGGCTTTCGCAAACTGCCAAGCGGCGCGTCGTGCGCGGAGGTCCGTGAATGGCCAGCTCCGGGCCTTTCAACGGAACGCTTTGAGCGACCGGCGTCCGCCCAAAGCGCCCGGTCGTGCCTGGCACAGCATGTACCAAACCCCTGCCCATGGATGCCGGCCGCAGTTGATGAAACATGCGTCCAAGGGCTCCCCCGTCTGGATGCCCTGCAAATACCCGCCTTGTGATCTCGCGCCAGATGGGCGTAACTTATCGGCAGTTCATGTAGTGGAGGCGAGGAGTTCTCATGAAGCACACCAAGATTTTCACCGGCATCGCGCTTGCGTTCGGTCTGGCCGCTTCGGCCGCTGGCGCGCAGGAAATGTCGTTCTTCCGGATCGGTACGGGTGGCACTGCAGGCACTTATTACCCGATCGGCGGGCTTCTGGCCAACGCGATCTCGAACCCGCCCGGTTCGCGCCCCTGCGATCAGGGCGGCTCTTGCGGCGTTCCCGGGCTGATCGCTTCGGCGCTTTCGGCCAACGGTTCGGTTGCCAACATCAACGCCATCGCTGGCGGCTCGCTCGAGTCGGGCTTCTCGCAATCGGACGTGGCGACCTGGGCCTATACCGGCACCGGGATCTGGGAAGGCAAGCCTGCGGTCGACAAGCTGCGCGCGATCGCCAACCTCTATCCGGAAAGCATTCACCTGATCACCAGCGCCGAGTCGGGCATTTCGAGCGTCGCCGACCTCAAGGGCAAGCGTGTTTCGATGGACGAACCCGGTTCGGGCACGCTGGTCGATGCCAAGATCATCCTGGACGGCTACGGTCTGAGCGAAGCCGACATCCAGCCGGAATTCCTCAAGCCCGATCAGGCGGCCGACCGGATGCGCGATGGCGCGATGGATGCGTTCTTCTTCGTCGGCGGCTATCCGGCGGGCGCGATCTCGGAACTCGCCAGCCAGCACGCCGTCAAGCTGATCCCGATCAGCTGCGAGGAAGCGCCGAAGATCTGCGAAGAGTTCAAGTTCTTTGCGCCGGACGTCATTCCGGGCGGCACCTATGAGGGCAATGCCGACGACGTTCAGACGCTGTCGGTGGGCGCCCAGTGGGTGACCAGCGCCGATCAGCCCGAAGAGCTGATCTATCAGATCACCAAGGCGCTGTGGAACGACAACTCGCGCAAGCAGCTGGATGCGGGCCACGCCAAGGGCAAGGCGATCACCAAGGAAACCGCGCTGAACGGCGTCGGTATCCCGCTGCATCCGGGCGCCGAGAAGTTCTATAAGGAAGCCGGCCTGCTGAAATAAGCGTTCGGCATCGGTTTCGACCAGTGTCGAGAGTTCAGGGGCCGCGAAAACCATCGCGGCCCCTTTCGTTACCCACAGCGACAGGAGTTAGCAGATGACCGAGGACCGCAGCAAACCGGGCGACGGCGAAGCAATCCGCCATCTGACAGCCGACGAACTTCAGGCCATTGAAGAAGAATTCGACCCCGAGTTGAGGTTTCGCGTGCTGGCCTGGCCGCTGACCATCGCGTCGGCGGTGATCCTGTTCCTGCTGTCCTGTTATCACTATTACACCGCCGGTTTCGGCATTCCGCAGGCGACCGTGCATCGCGGCCTGCATCTGGGCGTTACGCTGCTTCTGGTGTTCCTCAGCTTCTCGGCCTTCGGCAAGAAGCAGATCACCCCGGGCTGGCGCGCGCCGCTGGGCCTGCCGCTGCTGGAATGGGGCCTGGCCATCGCCGGGATCGTCAGCGCGCTCTATGTGCCATGGATCTATGCCGAGCTTGCGTTCCGTGTCGGTAACCCGCTGCCTATCGACGTCATCATGGGCACGATCCTGATCGTCGTTCTGCTGGAAGCGGTGCGCCGGTCTATGGGCTGGCCGCTGCCGGTGATCGCGATTCTGTTCATCGCCTATGCCTATTTCGGCAAGTCGATGCCGGGGATTTTGGTGCATCCGGGCGCGAGCTGGTCGAATATTGTCAACCACCTGTATCTGACCTCGCAGGGGATCTATGGCACCGCGCTTGGCGTCATTGCGACCTATGTGTTCCACTTCGTTCTGTTCGGCGTGATGGCAACGCGGATCGGTCTGGGCCAGCTGTTCATCGACATCGCCTCTGCGTTGGCCGGGCGTTATGCGGGCGGGCCGGCGAAAGTGTCGGTGCTGTCCTCGGCGCTGCTCGGCTCGATCTCCGGCTCGTCGATTGCGAACACGGTGACCACCGGCGCCCTGACCATCCCCGCGATGATCCGCATCGGCTATCCGCGCCATTTCGCGGCGGCGGTCGAGGCGGCCGCATCGACGGGCGGGCAAATCACGCCGCCGGTCATGGGGGCGGTTGCCTTCCTGATGATCGAATATCTGGGTGTGCCGCTGACCACGATCCTGACCGCCGCGCTGGTGCCGGCCTTCATGCATTTCTTCGGCGTGCTGGTGCAGGTTCACCTTGAGGCGCGCCGTCTGGGGCTGCGCGGCCTTTCGGCCGCCGAGCTTCCCAACGCCTGGAAAGTGCTGAAAGAGGGCTGGCTCTCGGTCGTGCCTCTGGCCATTCTGGTTGCCGTGCTGCTGTCGGGGCGCACGCCGTTTGCTGCCGCGTTCTGGTCGATCACCGCCTGCATCATCGTTCTAGCGATCCAGCAGATTCAGGCATCGGGCATTGCCAACGGCCTGAAGGCCACGGCGCATGGTGTTTTCGAAGGCTTCATCCTGGGCGCCAAGCAATCGCTTTCGGTGACGGCCGCTGCTGCGCTGGTCGGTGTTGTGATCGGTGTCGTGACCCTGACCGGCGTCGGCTTCAAGATCGCCTATATGGTGACCTCGATCGCGCAGGGCTGGGCGATGTCGCTGCATGACACGCTGGCGGTGCTGCCGTTCGAGCTGATGACGGTGCCGTCGCTGACGCTGCTGTTCACGCTGATCCTGACGGCGGTGGTCTGCATCCTGATGGGCTGCGGCATTCCGACGACGGCGAACTATATCATCATGGTCGCCGTTGCGGCGCCGATCCTGGGCATGCTGGGCGTGCAACCGATGGTCGCGCATTACTTCGTGTTCTACTACGGGGTGCTGGCGGATGTGACGCCGCCGGTTGCGATGGCGGCCTATGCGGGCGCCGGGATCGCCGGGGCGAATGCGTTCAAGGCGGGCAACACGGCCTTCCGGCTGAGCATGGGCAAGGCGCTGGTGCCCTTTGTCTTTGCCTTCCAGCCCGCGCTGCTTCTGGTGACCGACGGGTTCACCTGGCAGGCCTTTGCGCTTGCCTTCAGCGGCGCCACGCTCGGGATCTGGATTCTGGCCTCGGCGGTGTCCAGCTGGCTTTTCGCGCCGCTTTACTGGTTCGAGCGCATCGTTCTGGTCATCGCGGCGCTGTTGCTGGTGGCACCGAACCTGATGGCCAGCATGGTCGGGCTGTTGCTTGTCGCACCGATTGCGATGCGTCAGTTGCTGACAGGCCGGCAGGGCGGTGCCCCGGCTTGAGGGGCGTTTGCGCGCTCGACGAGAACGTGTTTCCGAAAGACGTGCCCCGGGCTTCCCCGGGGCACGTTTTTTCATTGCTGTGTGCGTGATCCGATCTTGGCCCCGCGTCATGCATTGCTGCGGACGGGCGGCCCGGAACGGAACGCTTCGGGCCCTGCCTGCGGGCGTTTTCCTGGCCGGATGATTCGGTGCGGTGGATGCGGATCACAGCCCATCCAGCCCCTTCCCCCGCGCGGATGGGCTTGATTCCCGTCGGGCGGCTCTGTGCCCCTCGAATCCACCCCATGTTGACGTGGCGACAGATCCTTCATTCTGCATGTGCGAAGTGGTCGCTGCTTGCACATTTTAGGACGTTTTCTGACCGTTTCATGCCCGAAACGGTGGCAGTGTAGCCACTGTGACAGCGCTGTGAATTTGCGGTTGAACTCTGCAGGACCAATTGCTTTAGTCACAAACACGGGAGCTAACGAAGAAGAAAATCACGGGGAGCCCGCTTTGACGATTTCTGAAACCGACAAGTCTTTTGTCGTTTTTGACCATGTGCAGAAAAGCTACGACGGCGAAACACTGGTCGTAAAAGATCTGAATCTGTCCATCGGCAAAGGCGAATTCTTGACCATGCTGGGGCCCTCGGGCTCGGGCAAGACCACCTGCCTGATGATGCTGGCGGGGTTTGAAACCGCGACGCATGGCGAAATCCGGCTGGGTGGGCGCAACATCAACATGGTGCCGCCGCACAAGCGCGGGATCGGCATGGTGTTCCAGAACTACGCGCTGTTTCCGCATATGTCGGTGGCCGAAAACCTTGCCTTCCCGCTGGAAGTGCGCGGAATGGGCAAATCCGAGCGCGAGGCCAAGGTCATGCGCGCGCTGGACATGGTGCAGATGGGCGCCTTTGCCAACCGCCGCCCGGCGCAGCTTTCGGGCGGTCAGCAGCAGCGGATCGCGCTGGCCCGCGCGCTGGTGTTCGACCCCGAGCTGGTCTTGATGGACGAACCGCTGGGCGCGCTGGACAAGCAGCTGCGTGAACACATGCAGTTCGAGATCAAGGCGCTGCACGAACGGCTGGGTATCACCGTGGTCTATGTGACCCACGACCAGGGCGAGGCGCTGACGATGTCGGACCGCGTCGCGGTGTTCAACGATGGCCGCATTCAGCAGCTGGCGCCGCCGGATGAGCTGTATGAACGCCCGAAGAACAGCTTCGTGGCGCAGTTCATCGGCGAGAACAACAAACTGCCGGGCACTGTCGAGGAATATTCGGACGACAAGTGTCTCGTGCGGCTGGCCACGGGCGAGCTGATCGACGCGACGCCCGTCAATATCCGCAAGAAGGGGCAAGAGACGCTGGTCTCGATCCGTCCCGAGCGGATCGAATTCAAGCCCGAAATGATGCCTCCGGGCGCGCATATGATCTCGGCCGAAGTGCTGGAAGTGATCTATATGGGCGACATTTTCCGCACCCGGATGCGGGTTGCGGGCTCTGAGGACTTCGTGATGAAGTCGCGCAACACGCTGGGTCAGACCAAGCTGCACCCCGGCGAGACGATCAAGATCGGCTGGCATCCGCAGGATGCGCGCGCACTCGATCCGATGTAAGATCTGGGCAGGCGGGTCCGTCCCGCCTATCCCCCCGCTGCGAGATCCGCGGCCAAAATGACGTAAAGTCAAACGGCGTTAAGCCAATATAACAACACGGGAGTATACACATGAATAAACTGTTGACCCTGACCACCGCTCTGGTCGCCGTGGGCGCTGCCGCCTCGGCCGAAGAAATCAGCGTGGTCTCGTGGGGCGGCGCCTACACGGTGTCGCAGGTCGAGGCTTATCACAAGCCCTTTACCGAAATGACTGGCATCAAGGTCGTTTCGATCGACGCCGACAACCCGGCCTCGCCGCTGAAAGCGCAGGTCGAGGCGGGCAACGTCACCATCGACCTGGCCGACGTGGAACTGTCGGATGCGATCCGTCTGTGCGACGAGGGCCTGCTGGAAGAAATCGACCCGGCGATGCTGCCGCCGGCGCCCGATGGCACCCCCGCCACCGAAGACTTCGTGCCGGGCGCGATCCAGGATTGTGCCGTGGCGAACATCGTCTGGGGCACCGTGATCGCCTATGACACCACCAAGTTCAGCGGCGAGCAGCCCTCGACCCTGGCCGATTTCTTCGATCTGGAGAAATTCCCGGGCAAGCGCGGTCTGCTGAAATCGGCGAAACGCTCGATGGAAATGGCGCTGGTTGCCGATGGCGTGTCGCCCGACGAGGTGTATGACGTGCTGGGCACCGAAGAGGGTGTGGCCCGCGCGCTGGCCAAGCTCGACACGATCAAGGATTCGACCGTGTGGTGGGAAGCCGGGGCACAGCCGCCGCAGCTGCTGGCCGATGGCGAAGTCGTGATGTCGACCGGCTACAACGGCCGTTTCTTCAACGCGATGGTGGCTGAAGGCAAACCCTTCGCGATCATCTGGGACGGCGAATACATGGATTATGACCTGTGGGTCATTCCGAAAGGCGCCCCGAACGTCGAAGGTGCGAAGAAATTCCTCGCCTTCTCGACCGACACCCAGCGTCTGGCGGATCAGGCGAAGTACATCGCCTATGGTCCGGCGCGGAAATCCTCGGCCGCTCTGATCGGCATGTATCAGGACGGCAAGACCGAGATGGCGCCGCATATGCCGACCAACCCGGACAACATGATCAACCCGATCTGGACCGACCCGACCTTCTGGGCCGACCATGACGTCGAACTGAGCGAGAAGTTCAACGCCTGGCTCGCCAGCTGATCTGACGGGCAGGGGGCCTGACCGGCCCCCTGCCACTTCACCCGATCCGACCCGGGGCCTTGTGCGGCCCGACCTGCAGCCATGACATGCGCGGGACATGGGCGATATTTTCCGATGGGGAACCGAATGACCGACGCAACCGCCCAGTTGACCACCGCAGACGGCAAGCCGCTCAAGGCCGCGCTGGCCGCTTCGCTTGCGCGTTCGCGCAGGCGCGCCTTCCTGCTGGTTGCACCGCTCTTTCTGTTCGTGCTGATTACCTTCGTCGTGCCGATCGGCCAGATGCTGATGCAATCGGTCTATAACGACACGTTTTCCACCGCCGCGCCCGCTTTGGGCAAATGGTTCGACGAACACCCGCCGGGTTCGGAAATCGACGAAAGCGCCTATGCCGCGCTGGCGTCCGATCTGAAGCTGATGAAGGAACAGAAGACCTCGGGCTCTGCCGGCACGCGGATCAACTATGACATTTCCGGGTCGCGTTCGATGTTCACCGGCACCGCGCGCAAGGCCGACAAGTTCGAACCGCCCTACAAAGAGGCGATCCTGAGCGTCGAGAAGAAATGGGACAACCCGAACATCTGGCGCGCGATGCGCTCGGCCAGCTCGCCCCTGACGATCGACTTCTACCTCGCCGCACTGGACATGACCCGCGACGACACCGGCAATATCGTCAGCGTGCCCGAGGGGCAGGCCGTCTACAAGATGCTGTTCGGCCGCACCATGATGCTGTCGCTGGCGATCACCGTGATCTGCATGTTCGTGGCCTTCCCGATCGCGCATCTGCTGGCAACCTTGCCGCTGGCGAAATCGAACCTGCTGATGATCCTGGTGCTGCTGCCGTTCTGGACCTCGCTGCTGGTGCGCACGACCTCGTGGATGGTGCTGCTGCAAAGTCAGGGTGTGCTCAACGATCTGCTGGTCTGGCTGGGGATCATCGGCGACGATGGCCGCATTCAGATGATGTATAACCGCACCGGCACGCTGGTCGCGATGACGCACATCCTGCTGCCGTTCATGGTGCTGCCGCTCTATTCCGTGATGCGGACCATTCCGCCGGCCTATGTCCGGGCGGCCCGCTCGCTGGGCGCCAACAGCTTTGTCGCCTTCTACCGGGTCTATCTGCCGCAGACCCTGCCGGGGATCGGTGCCGGGGCGCTGTTGGTCTTCATCCTGGCGGTCGGCTATTACATCACCCCCGCGCTGGTCGGCGGTGCCGATGGTCAGCTGATCTCGAACCTGATCGCCTTCCACATGCAGAAATCGCTGAACTGGTCGCTGGCCGCGGCTTTGGCGGCGCTGCTGCTGGCCGGAATTCTGGCTCTTTACTGGCTCTACGACCGGATCGTGGGCATCGACAACATGAAGCTGGGCTGAGCCTGCGCGCGCAACCCTGGTGACAATATCCCGGTGGTTTTGGGGCCCTGCGCCCCGACCCCTGGCGGAAAGGAAAACGGAACATGGCGCTTCCTGCCTATGCAAGCCCGCTGGAACGGATCTGGCATTACACCTATCTGACGCTGTGCGTGCTGATCTTTCTGTTCCTGATCGCACCGATCCTGATCGTGATCCCGCTCAGCTTCAACGCCGAGCCCTATTTCACCTTCACCGAGAAGATGCTGACCTTCGACCCCGAGGGCTACAGCCTGCGCTGGTATGACAGCCTGCTGACCTTCGGCATGCTCAACCCCGAAGCGCCGCGCGACGGGGCGTGGTGGCTTGATTTCTGGCAGAACGCGCAGTGGATGCAGGTGACCAAGCATTCGATCATCATCGGCTTCTTCTCGACGCTGGTGGCAACCGTGCTGGGCACGCTGGCCGCCCTTGGCCTGTCGCGCCCGGAAATGCCCTTTCGCCGGGCGGTGATGGCGGTGCTGATCTCGCCGATGATCGTGCCGATCATCATCACCGCGACGGGGCTGTTCTTCTTCTATTCGAAGACCGGGCTGGCCAATTCATACCCGGGGATCATCCTGGCGCATGCCACGCTGGGCATTCCCTTCGTGATCATCACCGTGACCGCCACGCTGGTGGGCTTTGACAGCTCGCTCAGCCGCGCCGCCGCCAGTCTGGGGGCCAACCCGCGCACCACGTTCTTCAAGGTGGTGATGCCGCTGATCCTGCCGGGAGTGATCTCGGGGGCGCTGTTCGCTTTCGTCACCTCGTTCGACGAGGTGGTGGTGGTGCTGTTCGTGGCCGACCACAGCCAGCAGACGATCCCGCGGCAGATGTGGAACGGTATCCGCGAACAGATCAGCCCGGCCATTCTGGCGGTGGCGACGATCCTGGTGATCATCTCGATCGCGCTGCTGACCACGGTCGAACTGCTGCGCCGCCGTTCGGAGCGGTTGCGGGGCGTCAGCCCGCGCTAAGGCGCCCGGCACCATGCAAGAACAAAAAAGGGGGGCGCTGCCCCCCTCTTTGCTGCGCAAATTCACCCCCCGGGATATTTGTCCCAAGGTGAAATTGTGGCTTTCATCTTGGCATAAATATCCCGGGGGTGAGCCCCGCAGGGGCGAGGGGGCAGCGCCCCCTTTGCCCGGTCAGGGCAGGATTGCCAGCCACATCCAGATCGTCAGGATCGAGCCCGCCGTGGCGATCAGCACGCTGGAGGCCGCGACACGCCGCCCCACGCCATACATGTTGGCAAAGAGATAGGCGTTCACGCCGGGCGCCATCGAGGCCGTCATCACCGCCGAGCGCAGGGCCGGCGTGGACAGATCGAACACCCAATGCCCCAAGAGCCAGGCCACCCCCGGATGCACGATCAACGACAGGGCGGTGACCATCGCGATCGCCCGGCTGTCGCCTTCGGGGCGGTAGCGGAACAAAACGCCCCCCAGGCCAAACAGCGCGGCGGGCAGTGCCGCGCCCGCCATCATGTTCATCGCCGCCCAGACCGGTTCGGGCAGGTCATGGCCCGTCACGGCGCGCAGGGCCTGAATCGCGAAACCGCACAGGATGCCGATTACCAGCGGCGTGCGCAGCACCCCGATCAGCGCGTTCAGGCCAACTCGGCTGAGGCCCGCGCCGGTGCCGTGGCTGCGCACCGCCTCCATCGCGACGATGCCGATGGTGTAAAGCAGCGGCGAGTGGATCGAGATGATCGCAAAGTTGCCCGCCAGCGCGTCGTGCCCATAGGCGCGCTCGGTGATCGGCACGCCCAGCAGCAGCGAGTTCGAGAACAGGCAGCAAAAGCCGATCGCCACGGCCTCGGGGCCGGTGCGGCCCAGCAGGAAGCGCGCCGCCGTTATGCCGATGGCGAAAGAGATCAGCGCGCCGGCGTAGAAGCTGATCATCAGCCCGGCGTCATAGCTCGCCCCCAGATCGAGTTTGGCGATCGAGCGGGCCAGTAGCACCGGCACCGCGAAATTCTGCGCAAATCGCATCAGCCCGTCGACCGCCGCATCCGAAAACAGCCCGCGCCAGGCCACCACATAGCCAAAGCCGATGACCAGGAAGACGGGCAGGATGACGTCGATCAGCCCGCTCATGGGGCGGCGAACTCCAGCACCATCCCGTCATAGGCGGGGCGGACATGGTCCGGCGTTTCGCGGGCCACATCGTCATGGTCGAGGTCGATATGCATATTGGTCAGCACCGCGCTGGCAGGCCGGGCGCGCGCGATCCATTCCAGTGCCAGCGCCAGATGCGCATGCGTCGGGTGCGGGGTGCGGCGCAGTGCATCGAGCACCCAGCAATCCAGCCCCTGCAGATGCGCCCAGGCGGGTTCGGGGATCTCGGAGACATCGGGCAGATAGGCCAGCCCGCCGATACGGAAGCCGAGCGCGTCGATATTGCCGTGTTCGACCCGGAACGGCTCCAGCCGGATGATCCCGCCCGCGCCGGAAATTTCGAACGGGCCATGGATCGCGCGCAGATCGCAGATCGGGGGGTAATTGCTGTCCGGCGGCTGGATGAAGACATAGCCGAAGCGATTGAGCAGCGCCTCTTGCGTGTCGGAATCGGCCCAGACGGCCAGCCGTGCGCGCATGTTGAAGGTGATCTGGCGCAGGTCATCCAGCCCGTGCATGTGGTCGGCATGGCTATGGGTGAAAGCCACGGCGTCCAGCTCGCCCACTTCGGCGCGCAGCAGCTGTTCGCGCAGGTCGGGCGAGGTGTCGATCAGCACGCGGGTGATGCCGTGCGGCCCCAGCCGTTCGACCAGCATCGAACAGCGTGTGCGGCGGTTCTTCGGGTTGTCGGGGTTGCATTCGCCCCAATGCCCGCCGATCCGGGGCACGCCGCCAGACGATCCGCAGCCCAGAATGGTGAAACGCAGGCGGCTCATGCGTGGGCCTTCGTGAACAGACGGTCGAAATTGGCCGTGGTGGCGGCGGCGAAGCTGGCATAGTCGAGCCCGAAGAGTTCTGCCCCCAGACGCGCGGTCAGCGCGGTATAGGCCGGTTCGTTGCGCTTGCCGCGGTGCGGTTTGGGCGCCAGATAGGGCGCGTCGGTTTCCACCAGAATCCGGTCCAGCGGCGCGGCGGCAAAGATATCGCGCACCTCTTGCGATTTCGGGAAGGTCGCGATGCCCGACATCGACAGGTAGCAGCCCAGATCCAGCGTCGCCCGCGCCAGCGCGGGCGAGGATGAGAAGCAATGCATCACACAGCCGAAGGGTTTTTCGCGCATGCCTTCGGTCAGGATCGCGGCCATGTCGTCATCGGCGGCGCGCGAGTGGATGATCAGCGGCAGGCCGGTTTCCTGCGCTGCCTGAATATGGATGCGCAGCGAGACCTTCTGCACCTCGGCGCTGTCGGCGGTGTAGTGGTAATCAAGCCCGGTCTCGCCAATCCCCACGAATTTCGGATGGGCCGACAGCGCGATCAGATCGTCGACCGTGGCCATCGGTTCTTCGGCGGCACTCATCGGGTGGGTGCCTGCGGCGAAATAGACCGACGGGTGCGCCTCGGCGATGGCCTGCACCTGTGGCAGCAGCCGGAGCTTGGTGCAGATCGTCACCATCCGCGTCACCCCGGCGGCATGGGCGCGCGCCACCACGCCGGGCAGGTCGTCGGCGAAATCGGGGAAGTCGAGATGGCAGTGGCTGTCGACGATTTCGGGGATGTTTGTCTCGGTCTCGGCCACGCGTCTATCCTTTCGTGGCGGCCTCAGCTTGCGGCCGCCGTAATCTCCAGAAGCATATCCATGACCAGCGCCGCCGGGTCAAGGTTGACCCCCCGCCCGTGCCGGGCCCGCGCGCCCAGACGCTGATGCACTGCCGCCCATTTCATCGCTGCATAGGCATCGGGGCACAGCCGCGCGGCCAGTTTCGCCTCGCCCGGTGCGCCTTCGATCGGCAGCGGCCCGGTGACGCCCGCCCGCGCCAGCCGCGCCAGGAACAGTTCGATCAGCCCCAGCAGCAGGTCATAGCGCGCCTCGTTGGCCTTGCCGGTGATACTGTCGGCCAGCGCCAGCGCGCGCACCCGGTCGAGTTGCGGCAGGGTCGAGAACAGCGCCACCAGCTTTTCATAGCTCGCCAGCCCGTCAAGGTTCAGCAGGCGGATCGCCTCGCCCACGGAACCGCCCGACAGGGTCGCCAGCGCGGCGGTGTTCAGATCTGCGCCATCTTCGGCGGCCAGCAACGCCTCGGCCATCGCGTCGGGCGCCAGCGTATCGAGCCGCAATTCCCGGCAGCGCGAGCGGATCGTGGGCAGCAGCCCCGCGGGCTGGTGCGAGATCAGCAGGAAGGTCACCCGCGCGGGCGGTTCCTCCAGCAGCTTGAGCAGGGCATTGGCGGCCTGCGTGTTCATCTCGTCGGCGCTGTCGACAATGACGATCCGCCGCCCGCCTTCGGTCGCCGACAGATGCAGGAAGCTTTTGAGCTTGCGCACCTCGTCCACGCGGATGTCCTGCGATAGGCCCGTTCCGGTGGCATTGGCGCCGCGTTTGAGCACGAAGACCCCGGGTTCCGAGCCCGCGTAAATCCGGCGGCAGACCGGATGTTCGGGGTCGGTGTCCAGGCTGGTCGGCGGGGGCGGGGCGCCGAACAGCCCGCCATCGTCAGCAGGCTGCGTCAGCAGGAAGCGCGCGATCCGCCAGGCCAGCGTGGCCTTGCCAACGCCCCGCGGGCCGGTCAGCAGCCAGCCGTGGTGCATCCGTCCGGTGCTGAAGGCCTCCAGAAATCCGGCTTCGGCGCGGACCTGTCCAACCAGGCGCAGCGTATCGCGCGGGTGGGGGGCGCCAGCAACCTGGGTCGGGTCGGGCAGGTCGACCTCGTCCTTCTTGCTCATGGCAGGGCCGCCTGCACGACGGTTCGCACATCGGCGGCCACCTCTTCGGCCGGGCGGGCGCCGTCGATCAGTCGGAAACGGGCGCTGAATTCACGCGCCAGCCCCAGAAACCCCGCGCGCATCTGCTGTTGCAGCGCAAGCCCCATATCCTCGAACCGTTCCTCGTGGCCCTGACGGCCCTTGGCGCGCGCCAGCCCCACGGCGGGGTCGATGTCGATCAGGATCGTCAGATCCGGCTCGCGCCCGATCATCAGCCTGTGCAGCGTGTCGACTGTCGCGCGCAGGTCTCCGCGCGACAGGCCCTGATACATCCGCGTGCTGTCGGCAAAACGGTCGCAAATCACCACCTTGCCCGCGGTCAGCGCCGGGTCGATCGTGCGTTCCAGATGGTCGCGGCGGGCGGCGGTGAACAGCAGGATTTCGGTTTCCGCCGACCAGCGATCGGGGTCGCCTTCAAGGACCAGACGGCGGATTTCCTCGGCGCCGGGGCTGCCGCCCGGCTCGCGGGTCAGCACCACCTCGCGCCCGGTGACGCGCAGGGCCTCGGCCAGAAGCCGTGCCTGGGTGGATTTGCCCGATCCGTCAATGCCCTCGAAGGTGATGAACATCGGCTCAGCTGTTGGCGGCCTGCAGGGCACGCGCGGTCAGCCGGCCCAAAGCAGCCTTGACACGCACCATGAACCCGCCCTGATCGACATCGGTTTCGGCAACCAGCGGCACATGTTTGGGTTCGGCCAGCCCCGGGATCGTCAGCACCAGATCGCCCAGTTTATCGCCGGCCTTGATCGGCGCGGCGATGGGGCCGTTGAACACCGCCTGCGCGGTGATCCCGCCCTGGGCGGTGGCGGGGATCAGCAAGGTCAGGTCTTCGGCGGGGGTCAGGCCCACACTATCCGCCGCCCCGAGCCAGACCGGCGCTTCGGCCAGGCGGGTGCCCTTGGCCGCCAGCGTCTTCAGCACGAACTGCCGGAATGCCCAGTTGGCGATGGACTCGGCCTCTTGCGCGCGTTCGGTTTCCGAGGTCAGGCCAGAAATCACGAAGACGATGCGCCGATCACCCATCACCGCCGAGCCGACAAGACCATAGCCCGCCTCTTCGGTGTGGCCGGTCTTGAGCCCGTCCGCCTGCCAGTCGGCGGCGGCAAGCTTCAGCAGCGGGTTGCGGTTATGCGCATTGGCCGGGGCGCGATCCTTGTAATTATACTGGGTTTCCGAAAACAGCGGGTAATATTCAGGGAATTCGGTGATCAGCCGCACCGCCAGAATGCCCAGATCGTGCATCGACATGCGCTGCCCCGGATGCGGCCAGCCCGAGGCATTGGCGAACATCGAATGGTTCATGCCAAGCGCATGCGCGCGTTCCGTCATCAGCCGCGCAAAGGCATCTTCGCTGCCTGCCAGCCCCTCGGCCACGGCGACGCAGGCGTCGTTGCCCGAGTTGATGACGATGCCCTGCAGCAGCTCGCGCACGCTGGGACGGTCGGTTTCGTTGATGAACATCGTCGAGCCGCCCATCGCCTTGGCACGCGAGGACACCGCAAAGGTGGTGTCCATCGTCACCCGCCCGTCGCGCAGCGCCTCGAACAGCAGGTTGACCGTCATCAGCTTGGACATCGACGCGGGCGGCAGGGGGATGTCGGCGTTTTTCTCCAGCAGCACGGTTTGCGACGACAGGTCATAGACCCAGGCAGCAGAGGCGCGGGTTTCAAAGGCGCGGGCGGGCAGGGCTGCGACAATCGCAAGGCCGATCACGGCAAGAAGGCGGGGCAGGCGCATCAGGCAGGTCTCTCTATTTCGAAACGGCATAGGCATCGGGGTAGCCCAGGCCCTTGATTTTCTTGAGCAGGGCGTCGCGTTCGGCGGTGTTGGCCGCAGGCCCGGCCACAACACGCCAGAAGGTCTTGCCCTGGCTTTCCTCTTTCTTGACGGCGGCGCTCACGCCGCCTTTGGACATCTGACCGGCGGCGCGTTTGGCGTTTGCCTCGACGCTGAAAATGCCGATCTGCACCCAGAGCTTGCCGCCCGTCGCGGCGGAGGGCGTGGCGGCTTTCTCGGGCGTTGCCGCGGGTTTGGCGGCGGGTTTTGCCTCTGCGGCGGCAATTGCACTGCTTGCGGCCTTGCTGATCTCGGCCACAGGTTTCGGTGCGGGCTGCGCGGGTTTGCCATCAAGCGGTTTCGCCGTGATCGCCTCGGGCGCGGCGATCACCGGGTCGGTGACCAGCGCCTGAGTTTCCGGCGCGGCGGGGCTTTCCTCGCGGCGCAGTGCGACCACCGACAGCTGCGCGGGCGCCCCGGCCAGCATGCCCAGGGCCGCAGCGGCATCCGAGGACACCTGCAGCTTCGGGCCGGGGTTGTCGCGTTCGCGGCGGAACAGCGCGCCGATCACGAACTTGCCGTTGGCCGGGTTGCGGATGATTACCCGTTCCGGGTCCTTGACCGTCGGATGCGCGACCCAGACGCCGCCCAGCGAGGGACGACCGTCCCACAGGCCCTGTTCCTCGACCGAGAACACCTCGGGGGCCTCGACATCGCGTTCGACGATCCGGGTCGAGGAAGAGGGCGTCACCACGGCCTCGCCTTCGGGTGCTTTCTTGCCAAACCCGAACGGCTGGCCTTCCTGGCAGCCGGCCAGCGCCAGGGCGGCGCCCAGCATCAGCCCCAATCGCACGCGCTGCGGTGACGTCATACGCTTGCTCATATTGCCCCTTCCTGCGCGGGTAGCCGCCCGCGTCTGATCCCCGGCCTTTGTGGCCCTTGTCCGCATCCGCCGAAACCGGCGCAGCACCTGCATTTTGCGGGACTTTACCTGTTCGCACCCGTCAAGAAAAGCGCGCGCTGCGGACACGGGCGGATTTCGGCACGCCCCCCTTTCAGAATCGCGTGATCCGGGCTAGTCCGGCGCGATTGGAAGTGTGGCCGAGTGGTTTAAGGCTCTGGTCTTGAAAACCAGCGAGGGGGAGACCCCTCCGTGGGTTCGAATCCCACCGCTTCCGCCAAAATTCTCTATTTTCGCCATGTTTTGCTTGATATTCCTGAGGGTGGGCGATTCGCTGCCAACATCAATACCAACATAGAATTCTCGCTAGGAGGGTGTCGGATCACACCCTTCTCCTACTCAGACCTCAGCGGACTTTTTTGCTTTCCCAGCCGACTATTTCGGCCTCGAGCGGTATAAGTGAGGATGAGGCGCTGATCGTCGGCGCGCGAAGTATAGAAGGCAAAAGAATGAACGCTGTTGATCCCGAACAGTTTTTCCTGAACGTCAAGCAGGTCGCCACACGGTATGGCGTTTCAACCGACACGATCTGGCGTTGGAAGAACCAAGGAGAATTTCCGAGGCCCGTCAAGGTCAGCAATGGCTGCACCCGGTGGCGTCTCGCTGATCTGATCGCTCACGAGGCAACGCTGCAGGCCTGCTTCCTGACGGAGTTCGCCTTCGGGTAGGTCGCCAAGTCTCCTGTGGAAAGGGGCCATGCCCCTACCTGTGGAGCGGCTCGACGTATCCCGCCCGCCCCGTCATCCCGCGTCGAGTAGTTCGCGTAACGCGCGAACACGGGCTGGGGTGATCTTGGGGTCGGTGCCGCCGCTGACCACGCGGATGAACTCGATCCAACCGCACTCATTCGCGCTCAGTTCCTGCCAGTTTCCGGTTGGTGAGCGCGGTGTCATAAACAGCGATTCTGTCATTTGTTGAAGACTCCCCGTAATGCAGTCCGTCCCCGTGCCGTCATGCGAGGGTCAGAATTGTCAGACGCATTGCGCAGTTCTTCGAGCCAGGTGCGCTCGTTCGCAGTCACGGGTGAGCCGAAGATCTCGACAATCGCCTTCGCAGCGGTCGCTCCCACCGCCTGCTCGATCGAGATGCGCATCAAATACGCCGGGTCGACCTCAAGCGCCCGTGCGAGTGAGGGCACACGGTCGAGCGGTAGTTTGCTTTTGCCCGACTTGAGGATAGAGACGAAGTTTGCGTTCGCGAAACCAGCCTCTGCGGCGATTTCGCGTTGCGTCTTGCGATACGCTAATGCGTCGACGCGATCGGCAATTAGCCGCGCGACTGCGCTGTTCTTGAAAGGGGCCGTCATGTTCGTTTTTGTCTCATGATGTTTCTGATGAGACGACCTTAACGAAGCGCGCTGACCTCGTCGGGTGGGAACATAGCGAGCGGTGACGGGATGTTTTGCGAGACCGATGTCCTAGGGAATTCGCGTTAGGTTGATGGGGATGCGTTCTCCTGCCTGAACTAGGGGGGCGCATGAACCCTCCGGGTTTCTAGCATGCAGGTGTGGTCTTGGGTCTCGGTGGTGCCCGTGCGGACGAAATCTTTGAGGGCAAAATGGCGATGCTGATCGGCATCAACGGCGGCTCCTCGGGCGACGTAGCCCCACCGAATACACCCCTGAGCGCCTGCGCCAGATCGAAGAGCTGGGCCATGACCCTGCCTTCGACCGTGGTGCGCTTCGTGCCCTGAAAGCGAAGATGTAATGCCGAGACCCCCACACATTTGCACCTTCGGGCGTCTCGTGCCCCACGGTGAGCGCTGCGCCTGTCAGATCGCCAGCACACGCGCCCGGAACCGCCGCACCGATGCGACACGCCCGAGCGCGCGCGAACGGGGCTACACCTCGGATTGGGAACGCGAGCGCAAGGCATTCCTGATCTGTCATCCTGACTGCGCGATGTGCGGTGCCCCGGCGACCGTGGTCGATCACATCAAGCCCCACCGGGGCGACAAGGCGCTCTTCTGGGACCGCTACAACTGGCACCCTCGCCGAAGCCCTGACCCCTGAAACCAAGCGCAGTCGCGAAGCTCGGGGCGAACCCTTGCTCGGTGTTCTAAACGACTAAACTGGCCCGACCCGGTTAGTCGTTTAGAACGCTTAGTCAGTCCTTGCCCCCGCCAGTGTTGCGGAAGCGCAACACGATCGCCAATCGACGCTTTCCCGAAATACTACATAGTCCCTCGCCGGTATCTGCTTAGCACTAGGCCCTCGGTCTAGGTGACTTTCCCTTAGCCAAAGAGACCCACATGCCCGCATCTTCTAACGTGATCCCGCTCCACGCTGCCCCGGCAGGCCGCCCCTTGTTGCCCGCTGCCAGCCATGCCGCCACCTACTCGACGAAATACCTCGGCCCCCTGCAACCCGCTGTCATGGCGGCGCAGCGCATTTCGCAGGCCCCCGTCGCAATCGCTGCACAGTCTGCACTCGCCCTTGCATCCCTCGCGGTGCAGGGCTTCGCCAATGTCGAGACGCTTGGCGGTAGTTTCCGCCCGGTCTCGCTCGACCTCGTGACCATTGCGAAGTCTGGCGAGCGCAAATCGACCGTGAACAACCTTTTGGCCGGTGGCCTTGACGAGATCGAGCGCGTTTGCGGCGAGCCGACGACTGACGGCCTTTTCCGCGTCCTGAAATCCAACCCCTCGGCGGGCCTTCTGTCTGATGAAGCCGGTAGTTTCCTCGGTGGTTATGCGATGAAGGCCGCGAACGCGCAGCGCACCTATGGGACGTTCAACAGCCTGTGGGATGGAAAGCAGATCAAACTTGCCAGGCAGAAGGAAACCACCACCCTGCGCGGACGCCGCCTTACCGTTCACCTGATGGTGCAGCCGAGCGCTGCCGCCCGCCTTCTGTCTGACCCGATGGCCGAAAGCATCGGCTTCCTGCCCAGGTGCCTGATCGTGGAGCCTGAAAGCCTGATCGGCAAACGCACGGCGAAAGCCGTGAACCCGAAGGATAGCGAGACGGTCGGGTTCTTCCAGATGCGCTTGCGCGCCTTGCTCGACATGCCCTTGCCGATCCCCGACCCGGAAGCCCTTGATCTGGACCCGCGCAAGCTGCCCCTGTCTGACGATGCACGCGAGTATCTGGCGAAGTTTGACGACTTGATTGAACGCAAGCAGGCATCCGGCGAAGAGTTCGAAGTGGTGCAGGCATTCGCCAGCAAGACCGCCGAGCAGGCATGCAGGATCGCGGGCGTCCTGACCCTGTGGCGCGATGAGAACGCCCACGAGGTCGATCTTGACGACATGAAGGCCGGATGCGGCCTTGCGTTGTATTACTTGCGCGAAGCCCGCCGTCTCATGGGTGTGGCCGGTGCCGATGCCGACATGCAGCTCGCCGAAGAGCTGCGCGTCTGGTTGCAGGCTCGCCCGAGTAAGCAGTTCGTCACCGGCGATGTTCTGCAATACTCACCGCGCCGTGTGATGCACAAGAAAGCGATGGCGTCGAAGTTGCTCGCGATCCTCGAAGAACATGGCTGGATTCGCCGTCTGCCCGAAGGAACGATGATCGACGGTGCCCCGCGCAAGACAGGCTGGCAGGTGCTTTGACCTGATCGAGCAATACCGGCTGTGCGTGAGGTGCAGCCGATGGCTGGTGCGTCTGGCGGTGCTGGTGCGAGCGTGCGGCCGAGTCTGACCGCGAAACTGAGTCGGGTATGAGCAGTTCTGAGCATCTCGAAATCAAAAAAACTGCGACAGTTTTCGCACAGCTTGGGTCGTTAACAGCCGTTCAAGATTTTGTAAGATACGGTGAAATTCTCGCATCGACCCCTATATCGAGTCCCGAATCGGTAATCGTGGCGATAAGACGCAAGCAGACGCAACCTGCAACATGGCCTCGAAATTGTGGACAAGTGCTTTCTTACAGTGTCTAACAAACAAAACCTTGCGTTGCGCAAGTTCCTTCCGGACCTAAGCGGCCGGAAATCAGTCGGTTATCGGATCGAGGGAGCCGAATCGACACAAAAGGAGAAGTAACATGGCAAATCGTGTGCCGGAAAAGAAGTCTGGGGGGAGTTGGGCTGCCCACGCCTTCCCGCCGGAGGCTGGCATGAACTACGATGAAGTAGCCTTGGAAGTAGTGCTCGCCTCCAAGGCACGACACGAAGGCGAACTGACCGACGAGAAGTGGGAAGTTATTGATGGGTTGAACTTTCCCTATGCAAATTTCGCATGAGTGGGAACGACGCCCACCTACCGCATACAGCATCGTAACGGGATACTTCCCGGAAACAAAACCAAAGGACGGCAGCCCCGATTGCCGTCCTTTGCTTGTTACTCAGGTGCTTCAAAGCACTACCGGGAAAATTGGTGTGCGCGTTTGCTACGGCACCACGAAGCTCCGGTTTCCGCAACGTGCCAGCTCTGACCTAATTATTCAAAACTCGTCAGACTTGGATGCATGCGGACTTCTGCGACCAACAAGGTTCGTCCTCGATCCTCGGCAACAGACAATCTTGGAGTGGAAACATCCAAATTTCGCCCCGTGGACAGGGTGCAGTTCACCCAGACGCGGGACGCTGCCAGAGGACCTGCAACGCGAATTTGCGTGGCTCATGATGCAATACCTCTGACGCTCGGCGGCTATCTGTAGAGTTCAGACTCATAGGTATAGTGGCCGGGGGCACCTCCAGACTTCCTCCCTTGGCCAGGACCGGCGGGGGGGGAGGTCTGCGCACGATCGGCCTAAATAACTTTTCCGGCTGTGACAGGGCACCGCAGCGTTGCACGGCCACAACCAGAGCCGAGTGGCCTGAGCTTACGCCAGCTTTTCCTTCATTCTTGCAAGTTCCGCACTGAGTTCGGCGTGCGTCGAGGTTGGGCGCAGGGGTATCGGTTCATCGACTTTCTTCGGCACTTCGGACTTCGGCACGAGCGCATCGCGGATATCCGTTAGCAGGACAATGATGCGGCTGAATGCGAAGAAGAGGACGCCGGAAATCGCAATCGACACGGACAATCCGATGAAGAAGCCAAAGGTGTATTCATCCATGAATGCGAGCGGTAGCGAGATCGCGGCGAGCGCCCATGACAAGTAGGCAATCCAGTTCAGAATGCGCATGAATGCAATCTCCGAATGAAAGGGCTGAAAGTTGAACGGGTGCCGAGTGACGCAGTAGAGCGAACGCCAAATCACCTGACGTCTCTGCGCGAAGGTTCCAGTTCGCCGAATTATCGTCAAGGACGAAAATGACTTTGTGTTGCCTCTTCAAGCTCTTGCGGTGCGCGTTTTAACATCCGCCGTTGACATGTAAGGCGACAAATGATGGGCTTTCGATCTTGGAGGCAGCATGTGCGGACGCATCATCGACCCGAACCTGCGCGACACGGAGGTCGAATTCTCGCGGACCAAGATCCATCCGATCACGCAGCGTCGCTATAACGTCAAGCCGACGGACGTCATCCAGGTTCTCGCGAAAGAGCCGCTTGAGCTTATGACGGCCCGCTGGTGGCTGATCCCGTCCTGGTTCGATGGTGATGACCCGAAGCACTGGAAGGCGACCACGTTCAACGCCCGCTTCGAGGAGGCAAAGGACAAGCCGAGCTTCCGGCAGGTCTGGCGGCACGGGCGTTGCCTCATCCCGGTGGGCGGCTTCTACGAGTGGACGGGGCCAAAGGGGTATCGTCATCCGCATGTCTTTAGCTCGGCTGGCAACGAGGAGAACCTCTACCTCGCTGGTCTGGCGAGCCGCTGGCGCGATCTGCTAACCTGCACAATCCTGACGCGCGAGGCGAACGAGGATATGCGCGCGATCCATGATCGGATGCCGGTGGTTCTGAACGCCAACGAGCGCGAGGCGTGGCTCGGAGGTTCTGATGACGTGACACTCGGTGCCGGAGCACGTCTCGAGCATTATCCAGTGAGGCCGTTCGGGATGCGCGATGAAGGCCCAGAACTGATCGAACGTGAAGGATGACATGGACAGGTTCGGGGTGCATCCAAGTCTTAACGAACCGGGTTGGTTTGCTGGTGCGCGACGTCTCAGACCGAGGTCCGGGGATGCGCTGATGTGTCTCTGAATTCGCGAGTGCAGCGCCGCTGCTTACCGTCGTCAGGTTTACATGACCTATACGTCATGTAACATTTCGCGGGCTTATGTAACATTTCCGGGCATTTCAGGTAACATTAAGCCGTGAAAACTGCCTTGGATGCGGCCATTTCGGCTTCGAAATGTTACATGGCTTGCTTCGTCGTGATCGCGAAAACCCCTTATCCTGTTGGTCTCCTCGAGCACGACTTAACCTAGATGTTACATGGAACAGCCACTTTCGCGATTTTTTCCGGACTAGAGAGGCCAGATGCACCCTTCGGGAGCGTCTGGCTGCGGTCGTGGAGACCAGAAGGCAGACGGTAGAGCGCGACATCGAGGCAGTGGTTCCGAGCACTCTCGGTAGAAGCGATGGCACTAAGGTCATCCACCTTGGACAGCTTGCAGGTCCGAGCGCGACCTAGCTGGCGACCTAACGGACTCGGGCTCTGAGACAGCAGTCATGGCGAATGCGCGCATCCTCTGGAACTCGCTGGGGCGCTCACTGGTGCGATCCCCACATGCCCCGCTACCCGACCATCAGGTCGACCGCGGACCGCACCAGATGCGCGCCAGGATGTGCCTGTGAGCGTGCTGCGATCAGGTAGTGGGTGACGCTGGTCGTCGTCTCTGCTGGGGACGATCAGGGGCTTCGCGTCGGAATCGTAATGGCGGAGGTTTGGCCGGCTCTCGGCAGAGAGTGCCGGCACATCTTGGCATCGTGCCTCCTCCGGGTTCGGAAGCCCTCTATCCCGCCATCCGACCGCCGTGAGGCTCAACTGGCGTCTCAGTGATGACCTTCGGGCGTATCGAGGGGAACATTCGCTATGAACGGCGGCTCGCCGTTCCTTGCTATAAATGTTCCGATATTGTATCAATTGTAAAGTGAGCGCCACTGTCGGCACCGTATGCATTTGTTCTGCCCCAAGGATCAGAGAAGACCATAACAATGACCACTCCAGCTACAGCCATCGGCTACATCAGAGTATCAACCGAGAAGCAGAACGAAGAAGACCGTGCTCTGGAAAAACAGGCTGACACGATCCGCAGGCACTGCGCAGAGCGTGGGATCAAGCTGATCGGCATCTCTGAAGATATCTGCTCTGCTGTGGGCGCTCATAGTCTCGAGCGTCGGCCATCCCTCTCCGAAGCAACACGCTGGGCAGCTCGGGAAGGTGCATGTCTCATGGTTCCCGAGCCGACCAGACTATTCCGGAATGTCATAGTCGCCGAACGCTGGCTGAAGTCTCACGACGTGGCGGTCTATTCGGTCCGGGAAGGACGGATACTTGCTCACTCGGAAATCCTGAACGCCGTCAGGTCCGGGCAACAGGTTGCCGATGCGACCAGAGAAGGCACTGTCATAGCGCTAGCGAAGAGCCGCGAAGGCGGCGCTGTTCTTGGCTCGAAGGCCGACCGGAGTGCTGCGAACAAAGCATCGGCAGTGGCGCGCAGGCTGCGGTCTGATGAGATCGTGGATCTCATTGCGCACGTTCTACTTGAGGATGAAGCCTATCGGGATCTTTCGCATCGCGCGCTGGCCGACCTTCTGAACAGGCGCAATATCCTGACCGGATGGCAGCGTCTCTGGACTGGAGATGGTCTCAAACGTCATCGCAAGCTCGCCGAGCAGCGGATCGAGGAATGGGCTGAAATGGAGCGCGATGACCTTCCGATTGAACCCGTGCCGCTGGTCGTGCTCAAGGATGATCCCGTCCCGGCTCCGATATCTGACCTGGATGAAGATGAGAAGGAAATGAGGTCTAACCCCCAGTTTGGTATCTTCTGATCTGGTAGATCTTTGCTGGCGGGGAACAGGGGATCGCCGGGCTGGTGATCGATATGAGCGCAGCAAAGCTGAAGGTAATGATCTCGCCCCACCGGGGACGGGGAACGGCAGCAAACTGGGAGCCGTCGTTGGTCGTTGGCGAAGCTGAAACTTCGTTGCCGACCACACCAGATCTACTGGCCGTGTTTGTCCCGGACGCCGAATTCGTATCGCCGACTAGGCGAACGAAAGCAGACACCCACACACCGCAGGATTTCTGGGTCACGCATCTCGGGCTCTAGCCTCGGCTTCGTTCGCTTGGGCTGTCGTCGATTACTCCGATGCGGACGGGTTCGACAGTGGCATGAAACCTGACCGATAGACCTCGAAGATCGGGAGCAGCCTGCGAACCTTGAACGGCACGGACACACGCGTAATCCCGATTTCGGCATATTTTGACCACCTTGCGGTGCTAAGAATTCGACCAATTGACTGGTGCTTCTCAACCGCGCACCATCGACGAATTGATGAGGGAACATAGATGCGACGTTTCGCGCTTGGTCTTCTGGTCGTCTTGTCGCTTAGCTCGGCTGCGCGGGCGTGGACCAGCGATGAGCTGATGGACACCTTCGATGCGAGAGACCTCACGCCGACAGAGATCCGGTTTCTTCAGGCGGCAATGGCGATCAAGAATACCTATGTTGGAATGATCGACGGCAAGTGGGGCGCGCGCAGCACGCAAGCGTTGCAGGCCTTTATCCGCAAACGTGACCTGGATCTCGACCTCGAAAACCTGCCCAATATTGCGCCAGTCCTGCTTGCTCTCGACACAATCACAATTTTCGCTGACGAAGGTTGGTCGCGATACCATTTCGACTTTGCGGATCTCTCCTTCCTTTCGCCAGGGGAGACGATGTCATCGAGCGTCAGCGCCAATGGGCTCAGCTTGGATTTCAACGATTCCGTTTCGTCGCTCGCTATTTCACTGACGTCTGGCGATGTAGACAGGACGGTGGCCTTCCACCGATATGCCCTCGATAACGCAGTCTCCGCTCCTTACACTGTCCGCAAAGACGCTGTCATCATCACTTCCGCGCGGGTGACTGGTGGCAAGACGCTCTATGTGCGGTCCGACAAGATCACGAGCCGCGAGTGGTCCACCATCCTCGTCTCTGCCTCTGACCGCGATGCTGGACGGATGGCCGTGGTCACGGGCTCGATCCTACCGCATCGTGGCGGTGATCTGGATTTGCCCAAAGGGGGCGAGCTATATACCGGTTTGATGGCGTTCCTCGAGGATATGAAGAATTCTGACTCTGTCGCCGAAGGGCCCACGCCTGACCAGGGAACTGTGGCGGCCCGTCCGCCCTCTGCACCCGAGGAGAGCACGCAGGGAACTGGAACAGGGTTCGCGGTCTCGCCAAACGGAATGATCCTGACGAACAACCACGTCGCGGGGAACTGTAGCAAGATCACTGTCGATGGCTCGCCAGCGACAGTGATCGGAAAAGACGAAGCGTTCGATCTTGCACTGGTGCAGGTCGCAGGCGTGACCGATCTGCCGAGCGTTACGTTTGCCGAGCGTCCTGCACCATTGAATGCGGATGTAACCGTCGCGGGCTATCCTTTGACTGGACTACTCGGTGGTTTGAACGTCACGCGCGGCTCGGTCACCAGCGTGAAGGGGCTCGGAGGTGACGGGAGCACCATGCAGATTTCTGCCCCCGTGCAACCAGGAAACTCCGGCGGACCAGTCGTCGATGCACATGGGCAGGTGGTTGGTGTCGTCGTCTCGAAACTCGATGCGAAAGTAGTTCAGGACGAGATCGGGGACATCCCGCAAAACGTCAATTTCGCGATCCGCGGTGAGATCGCGAAGCTGTTCCTCTATCAAAATGGCGTCACTCCCGAGACCAGTGATCTGACCGAGCAAGTAGCGCTCGAGGATCTAGGTCGGAGGCTCAAGGATGTCACCCATCTCATCACCTGCGACTAACCGCAGCCGTAACGGGTCAAATCCGCGTGCAAGCCTACGCCAAATCCAGCGCCCCCAACCGCCATCTCGATGCTATCCACGAGGAGATGGGAGCGTGACTTCAGCCGCGTTTCAGCTCTCAGACGAACGTCACTTGAATGACCTAAAGAACGTCCAGGTGCAGTTGACCTTGTCCAGCATCATGACGCCGCGTAGGGACTTCGTCTGCTGCACCGCCGATGAACCCGCACAGGCCGCCATGGCGCGCATCGACGCCATGTTCGATGCAGTTCCGGTTGCCCAGAGCGGAACTGGATTGACATCAAGGCCCACTTGGACACGATGGAAGTGCAGAATTGAGCGAGAACCATGCTTGAAACCAATACCTATTCGATCATCAAAGTCCTCGAAAGCTCACGCCGTAAGCTCCTCGATACCGGCACGCGTAATCGCTTGGTTCACGTGAACCGAGAGAATAAGCGGGCGAACTGGCTGAGTATCATCAACGAACGCACCGACGATATCTATGCGCTCCTGCGTGATCAGTCGAAACGGATGCGCTTCAAGGCGATGGGCAAGGATAAATCGGACGCGAGCGAGGAGACGCTATTCGCGCTGCCCGAGGAGGATCTCGAGGAGGGCTCCGCTCGTTACACCGATCTCGTGATCGAGACTCCACTCGGCCCGGATGCGCTCGCGCGGCGGTTGTTGCGACTAGCCCATGATGCGCGCATTGCGGAAGAGGAGCAGGGGCTCAACATTCTCTACCTCGCGATGGGGTTTCTGAAATGGCGCGAGGCACCCAGTTCTGAGATCTGGCGCGAGGCCCCGCTAATCCTCTTGCCGGTGCGACTCATCCGTAACGAGCGCACCTCGACCTATGACGTCGTTGCGCGTGATGACGACATCACGACGAACCTACCGCTGCAGGAGCGGCTGCGTCAGGATTTCGGTATCGCCCTGCCCGAAGTTGAGGAGGGTGAAGGATGGGCTCCGGCACAGTATTTTGATCAAGTTGCGGAGGCGATCTCTAGCAAGCCAGACTGGTCAATCGATTGGGACGGGATGCTGCTAGGGTTCTTCTCCTTTGCGAAACTTCTGATGCATCGCGACCTTGATCCGGTGAGCTGGTCGGATGCGGCGCTCTCGGAAAACCCATTGCTGCAAGGGCTTCTGGCCGAAGGCTTTCCTGAAGACAAGCCGTTCTTCGGGGTGCAAGACAAGCTCGACGACATCCTCGATCCCGCACAGATCATTCAGGTAATTGACGCCGATGCTTCGCAGACGAAGGTAATCGAGGAGGTGCGCAAGGGCGCGAGCCTCGTCGTGCAGGGGCCGCCGGGCACTGGAAAGTCGCAAACCATCACCAATATCATCGCCGCCGCCGCGCATGACGGCAAAACGGTGCTTTTCGTGGCTGAGAAGATGGCGGCGCTATCGGTCGTGTATGACCGGCTTGTGAAGGTAGGTTTGCGCGATGTCTGTCTCGAGCTGCATTCGCGCACCGCCAACAAGAAGGCGCTGGCACAGGAGTTAGGGCGCACGCTGGCCGCCAGTGCGCGCGAGCTGTCCGCTGTGGGCGATCCCGGTCAGCTGCGTTTGACGCGTGATGAGTTGAACCGCATTTCGCGGCTGCTGCACACGCCAGTGGGGCCGGCGAGCGAAAGTCCCTTCTTGGCGATTTCCGAGATCATAGGGTTCATTGGTAAAGGTGCTCCAGCCCCCTCCATCGCACTCGACAGCCTTGAAACCCTCACGCGCTCAATGCGCGATCAGGCTGTTGATGCAATTGAACACTTCATTTCTGCGAGCAAGAGGGTCGGCGAACCTGAGGAACATCCTTTCCGAGGGACTCGAAATCTCGATTTGCAGCCGACGGATCTTGCCCGTCTCGAAAACGAGATAGATGACGCGGTAACCGCGATCGATGAATTGTTGGACCGGGCTTCGGAAGTCTCCGTCCGCCTTCACATATCCGCTCCGAAGACGCTCTCGAGTTTGACGCCGTTGGTCGAGAAGTTGAAGCGTCTAGATACGGCTCCACCGCAGGCATTGGCGCTTACCAAAGCACTCTTCGGAATCGAGAACAGTGACGAGCTGCGCCAGAAGCTGAAGTGCGGTCAGGATTGGGCTAAGACGAATTCGCGTTACGGCGGCAGTTTTCTGAAAACCGCTTTGGGGTTCGACCTTGCCGAAGTTACCAGTGCTCTGGTGGGCGTCTCTGGGGACAGGTTCAAAGGGCTCAATATAGAGCCTGCGCAAATGAACGACCAGCTACGCTTGATGCGCGAGGAGGCAGATCGAGCCTTGGAAGAAGTCCGCAGGGTTGCCTCCGACCTGTCCCAGCCGATGCCGAAAAGTTTGGTGGCGGTCAAGATACTGATAGGCGGCTTGACGCAACTCCAAAGTTTTCCACAAGGTAGCGAGCGTCTTGTCGCTCGCCTTTTCGACCACTGCGAACTGCTCCGTCTCGAGGAAAGCATCGCTGCAGGCCTTGAATGGTCGAAGGCCTTTAGGTCCCTAGAGGAAACTTTCTCCGAAGACGCTTGGGAGGCGAATGTCTCCGAAATGCGTGCGACGCTCATGCGCGGACGGGATTCCTTCTTTGCCCGGCTTTCCGGGGGATATCGTCGTGCGTCCGCTGCGCTTGCAGAGTTGCTGTCGGTGCCGCTGCCCACGTCGCCTGCAGAGCGGGTGAATCTGGTCGAAAAGCTCTCTGACGTGCAATCGAAACGGAGACATTTTCGTGATGACGAAGACTGGCTTCGAGAGATCCTTGGCTCCGAATGGCGCAACGATCGAACACCTTTCGACGAGCTCGAGGCTGCTCGAGTTTGGTTGAAAGAGGTTCGCGCTACGGAGGCTTTCGAAACAGTCGATGACCTGGAGCGAGCAGTCAAGCAAAGGGTCGCAGCGAAGAATGCTGTGGCGACACTGGAACGTGCGGTCGACGCACTGGAAGCTCGGATGGCCGAGTTCGATCGTAGTCTTGGTGTGTCGTTTTCGGCTCCTGAAGAGGACGAATTCGCGTCGCTCCGCGAAGGTCTCGAGGCGCTGGAGCGTTACAGGAACGCAATCATCGGCCTGTCGGGCTATCTTTCTGGCGCAGCCCCGACGACACCTGCTGAAAGTGGCATTCTTGTCAGGGCGCTTGGGGATCTGCAGGCGAAATATGTTGCCTTCACCGCGGTCGCGCCGGACCTTTCAACGGTGCTGGGACTAAGCTGGCGAGGCGAGAATACGGACTTTTCGGGAGTTCGCGATAGCGCCGAGTGGATCTGGCATCAACGGGATCTCGAAGAATTCGGCTCGGCGGAACATCTTGCGGAGGCGCTTTCCGAGCTGAAATCACCGGGCCAGATTGCCGAGGCAATATCTTCGCTGGCTGAGACGTGCCGTAGCTCTGTGTCTTCTCCGCTAAAACGCCTAGATCTCGATCTTGACGAGGCTGATCTCGAGGAAGGTATCGAGGGTGCTGAGATCGACGAAATCGCGAATGCGTTTGCCAAGATGCGCGGTGCGGTTTCCGGATATGGTGATTGGGCTCGCTATCAGCAGACCAAGCAACAGGTCTATGACCTCGGCGCTGGCGGGATCGAGCAGGCTCTTGCGGACGGGCGACTGAAGCTGTCCGGTGCCGTTGATGAGTTTCTATATGCTTGCGCCGAAGCGCGCTGGAACGATGCGCGCAAACGGGCGCCAGAGCTGAGTGCATTGCCGACGCTTGACCGACATGAGCTTGTGAGAGTGTTCCGATCTCTTGAGGCGGATCGGATTGCCGCAGCAAAGAACCTGATCCTATCACGTCATTTCGAGCAGTTGCCAAAGGGCACCATGGGCGAGATGAGCGTAATCCGAGGTGAAATCGCGCGCAAACGTGGCCACAAGCCAATTCGCTGGGTGATTAAGAACGCAGGCGGCATGGTGCAGCGGATCAAGCCGGTCCTGTTGATGAGCCCACTGTCGGTGGCACAGTTCCTACCGCCCTCCAGCGTGACATTCGATCTTCTTGTGATCGACGAAGCCTCACAGATCCGTCCTGAGGACGCGCTCGGTGTGATTGCACGGGCACGGCAAATCGTAGTGGTGGGCGATCAGAAACAGCTTCCGCCGACTTCCTTCTTTGATCGGCTGACCGACGATTCAGAAGATAACGAAGATGACGACGATACCCCGGTTGGCGCGACGGCTGCGGACATGGAGAGTATCCTCTCACTATGCGAGGCGCGCGGGTTGCGTGCGCGAATGCTTGAATGGCATTACCGGTCGCGCGACCCCTCGCTGATCCGGGTCTCGAATGCGGAGTTCTACGGTGACAAACTAGTGTTGCCGCCATCGCCACTGCAACTGGACGCGGACTACGGGATGAAGTTTACCCGCGTCCCTGGTGTCTATGCGCGGGGCGGAAGCGGGCTGGGGCGACAGGGCACCAACCGGATTGAGGCGCAGGCTGTGGTGAAGGCGGTGGCGGCGCATGCCCGCAAGTGGCCGGATCTGTCTCTCGGAGTGGTAGCGTTCTCCAAGGCACAATCCGACATGCTGACCGAGGTGCTCGAACTCGAACGCCGTATCGACCCGGTGCTCGACGCCTTTCTGCGTGAAGGACGTCAGGAGGATGTCTTCGTCAAGAACATCGAGAACGTGCAAGGGGACGAGCGTGATGTAATCCTGATCTCGGTCGGCTACGGCCCGCAGGAGCCGAACGGTCGCCTCGCTTCGATGAGCTTCGGCCCAATTAATGGGGAAGGCGGCGAGCGGCGGCTGAACGTGCTCTTCTCGCGCGCGCGGGTGCGTTGCGAGGTCTTTGCTTCCTTCGATCCGGGCGACATCGACCCCTCGCGTAGCTCGCGCGTTGGGCCGCGCGTTCTCAAGCGGTTCTTGGATTTTGCTAAGACTGGAATGATCGATGAGCGCGTTCTCACTGGGCTTGAGGCAGAGAGCCCCTTCGAAGAGGATGTAGCCGCGGCGATCCGCGACATGGGCTATCTCGCCGATCTGCAGGTTGGCACGGCGGGTTTCCGCATCGACATCGGCGTGCGCCATCCCGATCTGCCGGGACAATATCTTGTCGCGGTCGAATGCGATGGCGCAGCTTATCATGCGGCACTTTGGGCGCGAGAGCGAGATCGGCTGCGACAGGATATCCTGGAGAATCTCGGCTGGAAGTTTCACCGGATCTGGAGCACCGACTGGTTCCACCATCGCCCGCGCGAGATCGAGCGGCTGCGTGAGGCGCTAGATGCCGCGCATGCCGCGGGGGCAGAGGGGCATAGGGTAAAGGGTGCAAATTCCGGAGGGCGGGATTTGCCAGAGGACGTGGCGGGGACGAGCGACGATTCCGCGCCGCCCCTCGAGATCGGGCATCTTGAACTCACGGCGCCCGCCTATGAACGCTTCGACATGGTCGTTCGTTCCGCTGTCGAGCCTCATGAGGCCCCGCTCGCGCAGCTCGCAGAGCTTGTGAAGCAAATCGTGGATGTAGAAGGCCCGATCCATATCGACGAGGTGGGGCGGAGGATCAGTTCCGCCTTTGGAAAACAGCGCACTGGCAACCGCATAGTCGAAGCGACGCGGCGCGCTGTGAACCATCTACGGACGCTCGGTAGAGGTTTGCATGTGGAAGGCGATTTTCTACTGACAGATAGCCAGGTTCAGGAAGTGCCTGTCCGAGATCGCAGCGGTGAGGCCGGTAGTTTAATCAAAGCTGTCTATTTGCCGCCGATGGAGGTGCGCGCTGCTGCAAATCGAGTTGCAAAGGAGAGCGGAGAAATGCCGCCGGAGGAGATGGTCCGGGCAGTCGCGCGGCTTCTCGGCTTCCAGAGAGTCGGGCCCGACCTAGCGCAGGTCATCGGGGAGGTTTTGGTCGCTCGTTGAGGCAATGAGTATCTGGCAAAAGAAGATCCTGCCGGTGGTCAGACGGGGATGAGATCCATTGGTCAACGAATTCCGTAGAGCATGTGCTCTCGTTCTCGGCGGCCTTCCGGACCGCTGGCGGGATTTGCTCTGCAACCAAACAGTCACTCAGCCAGCCCGCCTAGTTCAGCTACAAATGGAGACGCTGCAGTCCAAACTATCTTCGCGTTGGGCGATGTTCCTCAGACTCACGGAGAGCCGTTTTGCCGCGGGGTGGGGCGCAGAGGGGGAGGGTGTGGCCCGGCGGGAGTAGAGGGGCGCTAAGCGGGCCCGTGTGGTGCTTCTAGGCACTGATGAACGCCGCCCAGTCGACCATCATCTGCCTGCGTTTGGCGAGCATGTCGCCACGGCGGTAGGCTTGTTCGACTGCATTGCCGACTTTGTGCGCGAGTGCCACCTCGGCCATATCACTAGGATACTCAGTCTTCTCGCTAACCCAGTCACGAAAGGTCGAGCGTAATCCATGGGGAACTGCGGGACGCTTCAGAACGGGGTCAGGCCACCCGACACGGTCTAACTTCGTCTTGTCCTCGTCCATGCGCCTCATCACGGCTGACAGGGTCATGTCAGACATCACGCCGTTCCGGCTCGATGGGAAGACCAACTCCGTGCCAGCCATGCGCGGCTGCGTGCGCAGAAGCTCCATAGCGGAAGGCGAGAGCGGCACCCGATGTTCGCGACGCATCTTCATACGCTCCGCGGGTATAGTCCAGATTTCACCTTCAAGATCGATCTCTTCCCAAGTGGCGAAGCGCACTTCTTGTGAGCGGGTAGCCGTGAGCGTCAGAAACTCGAGGGCGCGCGCAGCGAGGCCTTCGCGGGTCTTGAGCTCGGCGAACCAAGCTTGGACATCGCGAACTGGGAGTGCAGGGCGATGATGTTTGATTGCCGCCTTGCCCACGTCCGGCATGAGCTCCTTGAGGTTCGCCTGCCACCTAGCAGGGTTGTCACCGCCACGTAGGCCATGGACCGTTGCCCAGGATATCACTGCTTCAATACGTGATCGCACGCGCCTCGCGGTCTCGTGCTTTGTCTGCCAGATCGGATCCAGAACCGACTTGATGTCGGCAACGTTGATATCAACTAGGCGCTTCTTGCCGATGACCGGGACCACATAGGTATCGAGGGTGGAGCGCCACTGTGCGCGATGCTTCGGATTGCTCAGAGCATCGAGCTTGCCGCTGGTGAGGAACTGCTCGATGGCGTCTGCTAACGTGAGGGCGCGCGAGCGCTCAGCTGCGAGCCGCTGACGTTCCTGCGCGCGCTCCTCGATCGGATCGATACCTTCGTGGATCTTAGCTCGCATAGCGCGCGCAGCGTCGCGAGCGCTGGCGAGCGAGATGTCGGGAAAACCGCCAAGGCCGATGTCTCGTCGTTTGCCTTGCACCACGACGCGCAGTATCCACGATTTACCTGCACCGTCATTGATGCGAAGGTGCAGGCCGGGCACGCCCCCGACAGGGTGGAAGCCGGGAGTCGACAGTCGCTTCACTTCCAGGGCAGAGATCTCTTTGGCCTTCTTGGGCATTCTGTCCCAACATCCTTACCAACATAAAGTCTGCAATCGGATACGGTTGAATGCAGCTTGTTGCAAGTCACTTGGAAAGAAATTCCTTTGCAAACAAGATCTTTCCTAGGAATTTCGGGGAGGATGCAGCCGCCTGCCACTGCTTCTTTGCGGACACCGCTTCCGCCATTTTCCCATGGTATTGCCATCGCTTGTCAAAGCGGGCCGGCGGCGCGGGCGAATCGGATTGCCTGCCCCTGGCGGGCTCAGACCTCGATGATCTTGCAGCCTGCGGCGGTGCCCGAGGTCTTCAGCGCCTCGGGGAAGCTGCCGCCGCAGACGACCCGTTCCAGGGTGTCGATCCGCCCCCATCGGTGCGGTGCGGGGCGATTGATCTTGGCGTGGTCGATGACCAGGGTGCGTTCCCGGGCGCAGGCGGTGATCGCCTGCCGGGCACGGATTTCGTCCAGGTTGAAATCCAGCAGATCGCCGGTCTCGGACATGCCGCCGACCGAAAAGATGGCGTGGTCGAATTCCAGTCCCGCGAAGAATTCGACGCTTTCGGCACCGATGAAATCCAGATCGCGCAGGCGCACCTTGCCCCCCGCCAGCAGCACGGTGATCCGTTCGGCCAGCCGCAGCGCCAGCACGACATGGATGTTGTTGGTCGCGACTGTCAGCCCCTGGTGCCCGGTCAGCGCGCGCGCCACCGCCTCGACCGTGGTGCCGGTGCCAAGGGCGACGGTCGCGCCGTTCGGGATCATCGCCGCAACCGCCGCGCCGATCCGGTTCTTTTCGTCACGCGACACCGCCAGCCGCGGTTGATAGCTGATGTTCTCGGTCGCGGCGCAAAGTGTGGCCCCGCCGTGGCGCCGACGCACGATTCGCGCCTCATCCAGTGCGCGCAGATCGGCGCGCAGGGTTTGCACCGTGACGCCCAGCATGTCGGACAGGGCGGTCGCCGACAGCTCGCCATAGCTCGACAACAGGTTGACGATATGGTCGCGGCGGCGGGCGGTATCGCTTTTTTCCATTTTCTTTCGAAATCTAGATGTGTTGCGTCAGGCTATGCGTTTCTTGGGTGCAGGGCAATATTTTCGACCAGAAAACAAGATATTTATTGCTGTCATCTTGGCGTTACGCAGCAGGTGTAGCTAGCCCCCGAAGAGAGTCGCCTTCCCGCATATGGCTTTCGTTCGAAAATAGATGGAGAATCCGATGTCCCGTTCCCTGCTGGCGGCTGCTGTCGCTCTGGTGCTGCCCACGATGGCCGCTGCCGAAACGCTGACGCTTTATACCTCGCAACCCAACGAAGACGCGCAGACCACGGTCGATGCGTTCATGGCTGCCAACCCCGGTATCACGGTCGAATGGGTTCGTGACGGCACCACCAAGCTGATGGCCCGTCTGGCCGCCGAGATCGAAGCGGGGGCGCCGCAGGCCGACGTTCTGCTGATCGCCGATACGGTGACGCTGGAAGGTCTGGCGCAGGAAGGTCGGCTGGCGGCCTACAAATCGCCCGAAGATGCGGCCTATGACGCGGCGCTTTACAGCGCGGATGGCTATTATCATTCGACCAAGCTGATCACGACCGGCATCGTCTACAACACCGGCGCGCCCGCGGTCCCGACCTCCTGGGCGGATCTGGCCAAGCCCGAGATGGCGGGCCTGGTTGCAATGCCTTCGCCGCTTTATTCCGGTGCTGCGCTGATCCATCTGGCTACGCTGACCGGGACCGAAGGTCTGGGCTGGGAATATTACACCGCGCTGGCCGCGAATGGCACGCTGGCCGAGGGCGGCAATGGCGGCACCTTCAAGGCGGTGGCTTCGGGTGAGAAACCCTATGGCGTTCTGGTCGATTACATGGCGATCCGCGCCAAGGCCGAAGGGTCGCCGGTGGAATTCGTCTTCCCGGCGGAGGGCGTGTCCTATGTGACCGAGCCGGTCGCGATCCTTGCCGGAACCCAGCATATGGACGCGGCCGAGAAATTCGTCGACTTCCTGCTGAGCGAGGCGGGCCAGGATCTGGTCGTGCAGATGGGCTACATCCCCGCCCGCACCGGCGTGGCCAGCCCCGAGGGGTTCCCCGCGCGCGATGACATCAAGCTGATGAGCTTCGATCCGGCCAAGGCACTGGCCGAGAGCGAGGCCAACAAGGCGCGCTTCGCCGAGATCTTCGGCGTCCAATGAGCGTGTCGACTTTCGGAAATGGCAACAGCCGGTCGCTGGACCGGCTGTTGCCCCTTGTTCTGCTGCCTGTCGCGGTGATGGCGCTTGGGCCGGTTGTCCGGCTGCTGCTGGAAGGCATCGGCTTTGGCGAAGGGTTCACCACCGATCACCTGCGCACCGTTCTGGGGCGTGACAGCACGCGCACCGCGCTGATCCATTCGTTGCTGACTGCGGGGGGCGGCACCGTCCTGTCGGTGCTGATCGGTGCGAGCTTCGCCTTTCTGGTGGCGCTGACCGATATTCGTGCCAAGGGCGCGCTGGTGTTCTGCCTGATGGTGCCGATGATGATTCCGCCGCAGATCACGGCGCTGGCCTGGATGCAGATGACGGGCCCGTCCTCGGTGCTGCTGAAACTGCTGGGGCTGGCCCCGCCGCTGGGCAGCCCGCAACCGTTGCATTCCGCAGGGGGGATCGTGCTGCTGCTGGGCATCCAGCACGCGGCGCTGGTGTTCCTGACCCTGCGCGCCGGATTGCGGATGATCCCTGCCGATCTGGTCGAGGCGGCCCGGATGTCCGGGGCGGGTGCCGTCCGGGTCTGGGCGCAGATCGTCTTGCCGCTGTCGATGCCCGCACTGATCGCAGGGGGGGCGATGGCGTTTGTCACCGCGCTGGGCAATTTCGGGATTCCCGCGATGCTTGGCATTCCGGCGGGGTATTCGACGCTGCCGACACTGATCTATCAGCGGCTGGTGGGCATGGGGCCGGCGGTGTTGCCCGAGGTCGCGGTGCTGGCGCTGCTGATCGGGGCGGTCGCGATCGCCGGGGTTTTGCTTGGTCGTGTGATGCTGTCGCGTCAGGGGTTCGGGCTTGTGGGCCTGTCGGGCACGCCGCTGGCGCTGTCGCTGGGACGTGCGCGGTTGCCGGTCGAAATCGCGCTGTGGGCCTTCATCTTCGCCATTCTGGCGCTGCCCTTGATCGCGCTTCTGGCGACATCGCTGATCCCGGCCTATGGGGTTGCACTGAGCTTCGACACGGCCACGTTCAAGGCCTGGACCGAGGTGCTGTTCGTGCAGCCGGTGACCCGCCGTGCCTATGGCAATTCGCTGATGCTGGCGGTGCTGGCCGCAGCGATCCTGATGGCGGTCAGCCTGCCGCTCGCCTGGCTGATGGAACGCCGCCCGAGCCGCCTGAGCCGCGCGCTCGATGCGCTGATCGACCTTCCCTATGCGCTGCCCGGGGTGGTGCTGTCGATCGCCTGCATCCTGACCTTCCTGAAGCTGCCGTTCACCGACCTTACGCTTTATGGCACGATCTGGATCATCCTCATGGCCTATCTGGCGCGGTTCTTCGTCGTAATGCTGCGCCCGATTCAGGCGAGCCTCGCGCAGCTTGATCCCGCCATGGAAGAGGCCGCGGCCAGCGTCGGCGCGCGGCTGGGGCGCCGTCTGCGCACCATTGTCCTGCCGCTTGCGGCCCCCTCCGCCGCCGCCGGGGCGATCCTGGTCTTTCTGACGGCGGTCAATGAACTCACGGTCTCGGCGCTGCTGTGGTCCTCGGGGACCGAGACGCTGGGCGTCGTCATCTACAACCTCGAAGACAGCGGCGAGACGGTCATGGCCTCTGCGCTGGCCATGTCGATCGTGCTGCTGATCGTCGCGCTGATGGCGCTGGTTCAGATCAGCGCAAAACATTTTCCGAAAGGTGTCATCCCATGGCAGAGCTGACCTTCGACAATCTGACCAAGCGTTTCGACGCGGCGCCTGCGCTGGACCGGATCAGTGCCAGCATCGGGGCAGGGGAATTCGTCGCGCTGCTGGGGCCCTCGGGCTGTGGCAAGACCACGCTTCTGCGCCTGACGGCGGGGTTCGAACATCCCGACGCCGGGACAATTCGGGTCGGTGGTGACATCGTGGCAGGAGAGGGGCGTTTCGTGCCGCCCGAAGATCGCGAGATCGGGATCGTGTTTCAATCCTACGCATTGTGGCCGCACAAGACCGTGGCGCAAAACGTCTCTTACCCGCTGGAGGTGCGTCGGGTCCCGCGTGCCGCGCGCGAAGCCCGGGTGGCCGAGGCGCTGGACCTGACGGGGCTGCGCGATTTAGCCGGGCGGATGCCGGCGCAACTGTCGGGTGGGCAGCGTCAGCGCGTGGCGCTGGCCCGCTGTCTGGTGTTCGAGCCGCGCGCGGTCCTGCTGGACGAACCGCTGGCGAACCTGGATCTGGCGCTGCGGGCCTCGATGCAAGAGGTGTTCACGATGTTCCATCGCCGCACCGGGGCGACGATGCTGTATGTGACGCATGACCAGAGCGAGGCGCTGGCGCTGGCCGACCGCGTTGCGGTGATGCAGGCCGGACAGATCCGGCAATTCGCGGCGCCCGAGGTGCTGTATCGCGAACCGGCGGATTGTTTCGTGGCGGGGTTCGTCGGGGACGGCGCGGTGGTGCCCGCGCGCCTGACCGGCCGGGCCGAGGCCGGGCGTGTCCTGATCTCGGTTCTGGGGGTCGAGGTCTGGGCGCGCAGTGCCACCGCCACGCCCAGCCACGTCAGCATCCGCCCCGAGGCAATCGCCCTGTCGAACGACGGGGCGCTGCGTGCGCGTGTGATCGGCTGCACCTATCTGGGCGGGCGTTTCCGTCTGGAACTGGAAGCGGCGGGCGAAACGCTGGTGGCGTTCTCTGCGCGCCGTGCGGCGCTGGGCGAGACTCTGGGGGTCACGATCACCGACCCTTGGGCGTTTCGCGACCCCGAGGCCGAAACCCTGATTGCCCGGGTGCTGAGCCATGCGTGACATGCAGGCCGGCAGCGCGCCTTGGGTCGAGGTTCTGTCGGGGCTGGGCGAGAAGGGCCCGGCCTGTATCCGGCTGTGGACGGGGCGCGCGCTCTGGGTGCTGGATGTCGGCGCAGGCCCCGAGGCGACCTCGCCGTTCGAGCCGCACTGGCTCGAGGGGGCGGCGCGGGTGTTTATCACCCATGACCACGTCGACCATATCGGCGGCGCGGCCCATGCGATTGCGGCGGGCCTGCCGATCCATTGCACCGCGCAGACCGCCCGCGCCCTGCCGCCCGGCGCGGCGCTGCATCCGTTGCCCGAGGCGGGGCAGGTCACGGTAGACGGTGTCTGCGTGACGACCGGACGCAATGGCCATGCGCTGGGTGGGGTCTGGCTGCATTTCGCGCTGGGCGAAGGGCTGTTCTTTTCGGGGGACTGGTCCGAGGAAAGCACCTGGTTCGCCTTCGATCCCCCGCTCGAGGCCGGGACCGCGCTGATCGACGCCTCCTATCATCTGGATGACGTGCCGCAGGCGGCGCGGCTGGCGGCGCTGGACCGGGTGCTTGACGATCTGGAAGGGTGTCAGCTGCTGTTTCCGGTGCCGCCCTCGGGGCGCGCGGGCGAGTTGGCGCTGCATCTGATGCGGCGCGGTGATTTATCCCTTGATGACACCTGCCGGCAGGCGCTGAGGCGCGCGCTGGACAGCGGCGGTCTGAACGGGCGCGCGGCCGATCTGGCCCCGCTGCTGACGGGCGCTTTCGATCCGGCGGCGCGGTTTCTGATCTGCGATACGCCGAACGCCGATGCCGGCATGGCCTGGCAAATGGTGCAGGGCTGGCGTGATGCCGGGCGGCTGGGCCGCGACGCGGTGGTGGTCTTTACCGGGCACATGACCGCGCATGCCCGTGCCATCGCCGCACAGGGCGGGCGGTTCCTGCGCTGGAACGTCCACCCGCCGCTGTCCGACCAGATTGCCATGGTGCGGCGGCTTGGCGCGCGGCGGTTCGCCCCGCTGTTTTGCAGCCAGCCCGAGGACTACCTGCTTGAACCGCGTTTCGAGGCGGCATTGCTGCTGAACGAGCGGTGCGCGCTGTGATCGACCCGCGCCGTCCTTTCGTGCTGATCCGCCATGGCCAGACCGATGCCAACCGCGACGGCCTGATCGCGGGCCGGATCGAGGCGCAGTTGACCGAGGCGGGCCGCGCGGCCGCCCGGGCGCTGGCAGGGCGCCCATGGCCTGCGGCAATCGCGCTATTCATCAGCCCGCAGGCCCGCGCGCGCGAAACCGCGCTGCTGGCCTTTCCCGGCCGTATGCCGGTCATTCTTGGCGGGCTGCGCGAACGCGACTGGGGCCAGTTCGAAGGCCGCCCGATCCACGAGATGCCCGCGCGCGAGGCCACCCCCGAAGGGGGAGAGCCCTGGCCCGCGATGCTGGCCCGGGTCGGCGGGGCGATCCGGGCGGCCCAGGATCGGGCAGGGGCGGCATTGCCGGTGCTGGTCGCCCATTCCGGCGTGATCCGTGCCGCGCGCCAGCTGACCGGCGGCAGCGCCCACGGGCCAAGCCCGGCCAATACCACACCGCATCTGTTCCGCCCGACGGCGGCGGGCTGGTGCGAAGAGATTTTGACGGAAAAGGACAGGATATGGACTGCGTGATCTTCGACATCGACGGGACTTTGGCCGAATTCGACGCCGCGCGTCTGGGGCATCTGGTGCATGGCGTGCCCAAGCATTGGGATGCCTTCCATGACGCGATGGCCGAAGCCCCGGTGATCGCGCCGGTCGCGCGGTTGCTTGCACGGTTGCAGGCACAGGGCGAGGCGATCGTGCTGTGCTCCGGGCGCCCGGAAGGCTGGCGCGATCGCACCGCTGCCTGGCTCGATGCGGCCGGTATCCGCCACGATGCCCTGTATCTGCGCCGCGCCGAGGAAGACCACGCCAGCGACCCCGAGGTGAAACGCCACGCGCTGGCGCGCATTCACGCCGATGGCTATCGGCCTTGGCTGGTGGTGGATGACCGCAGCGCCGTGGTGGAGTTCTGGCGCGCCGCGGGGCTGACCTGCCTGCAATGCGCGCCGGGGGATTTCTGAGGCGGTTGGCGCACCAGCGTTGCAACCCCGGACAAAACCGGGCAGACCGCGGCAAGGCTTCGCTCGGAGGGGCGCGTGGTGTTGAATTCTGTCGCGGCGTTTGCCGGGTTTCGTCTGGGGCTGGGGTTGATCCTGGCGATCGGTGCGCAAAATGCGTTTGTGTTGCGCCAAGGGCTGCGGCGCGAGCATGTCTTTGCGGTGGCGGGGTTTTGTGCGCTGTCGGATGCGTTGCTGATTGCCCTTGGGGTCTCGGGGGTCGCGGTGATGACGCGGATTGCCCCCTGGGTGGTTGAGGCGCTGCGCTGGGGCGGGGTCGCCTTTCTGCTGTGGTATGGCTGGCGCGCGGCGCGTGCCGCCTGGCGCGGGGGCGAGGCCCTGCAGGCCGGTCAGGGTAGCACGGTGTCGCTGGGCCGGGTGCTGGCGACGGTCGCGGCACTGACCTGGGCCAATCCGCATGTCTGGCTCGATACCGTGGTTCTGCTTGGTGCGGTGTCCGCGCAGTTTCCGGGGCAGGGGCTCAGCTTCGGGCTCGGGGCGGGGATCGCGTCCTTCGTGTTCTTCTTCTCGCTGGCCTATGGCGCACGGCTGCTGGCGCCGCTGTTTGCCAAACCGCGCGCCTGGCAGGTGCTGGATGCGCTGGTTGCGCTGATTATGGTCTCGGTGGCGGCGCGGCTGGCGTTCGGCGGGCTGTAACCCATACAATCAGCCGCTTGCAGCGGCGGCGGGCTTGCGTTCATCTGGGCGGATGAACGCCCCCTCTCAAGACCGGCCCGTTCTGGGCGTATTGTGGATGCTGGCGACGGGGCTGAGCTTCGTCGTCGTGAACGGCATCGTGCGCTATCTGGGCACCGCGCTGCCCGCGCCGCAATCGGCCTTCATCCGCTTTGCCTGGGGGCTGTTGTTCCTGCTGCCTGCGCTGCGTCCGGTCCTGCGGTCAGGCTTCGGGCCGCGTGTCTGGGGCCTGTTCGCGTTGCGCGGGGGGCTGCATACGCTGGCCGTGATCCTGTGGTTCTTCGCGATGGCGCGCATTCCGATCGCCGAGGTGACGGCGATCGGCTATCTCAATCCGATCATGGTGACGATCGGCGCGGCGCTGCTGTTTGGCGAGGGCTTCGCCTGGCGGCGGATGCTGGCGATCGGCGTGGCGCTGATCGGCGCGCTGATCGTGCTGCGCCCCGGCCTGCGCGAGATCACCCCGGGGCATTACGCCCAACTGGGCGCCGCGCTGGTCTTCGGCGCGTCTTATCTGGTGGCGAAACGGCTGACGCAACTGGCCCCCGCAGGTGTGGTCGTGGCCCTGATGGCGCTGACCGTCACCATCGGGCTTGCGCCCTTCGCCGCCGCCGTCTGGCAGCCGGTGACCCTGACGCAGGTGCTGTGGCTGGGGGGCGTGGCGGTGTTCGCGACCCTGGGGCATTACTGCATGATGCGCGCCTTCGCCTGTGCGCCGATGACGGTGACGCAGCCGGTCACTTTCCTGCAGCTGGTCTGGGCCACGCTTCTGGGCTGGCTGATGTTCGGCGAGGCGGTGGACCCTTGGGTTCTGGTCGGCGGTGGGCTGATCATCGGCGCGATCAGCTACATGACCTGGCGCGAATCCCGGATCAAACGTCGCACGACCACGCCGCCGGTGAACGCGACCAAGGGCTGACGTCGCGCGCCGGGCACCCGCAGGATGCCTCCGGCGGGAGTATTTGCGCCAGGAGAAATATCGGGCTTCTTCTTGGCTCAAATACTCACTGATCGCCGGTCATACCCTCGCGCGGGTTGATCAGCCGGGCGATGACGCCCTCGCGGGTGATGCGCCGACCATCGGACAGGGCCACGGCGGGGGTGCGGATCAACCGTTCCATCACCTCTTTCACCGGGGTGTCGATGGCCAGGGCGGGGCCTTCGGCCGGGCCGGTTTCGGCCAGATCCGCAGCGGTCAGCACGCCCAGCGGGTTCATATGCGCCACGAAATCCGCGACATAGTCATCTGCCGGGTTGGCGATGATGTCGCGCGCGGTGCCCAGTTGCACGATCCGCCCGCCTTCCATCAGCGCGATGCGGTTGCCCAGCTTGAAGGCCTCGTCCAGATCGTGGCTGACGAAGATGATCGTGCGTTTCAGCGTCGATTGCAGCTCCAGCAATTCATCCTGCAGCTTGGCCCGGATCAGCGGGTCGAGGGCCGAGAACGGCTCGTCCATCAGCAGGATCGGCGCCTCGGTGGCGAAGGCGCGGGCCAGACCGACACGTTGCTGCATGCCGCCCGACAGTTCGCTGACCTTGTGATCGGCCCAGTCGGCCAGCCCCACCATCTCCAGCTGCGCGTCGACACGCGCGCGGCGTTCGGCGCGGGTCATCCCGCCCAGTTCCAGCCCCAGGCCCACATTTTCGCGCACCGACCGCCAGGGCAGCAGGCCGAATTGCTGGAACACCATCGCCACGCGGCTCAGCCGGATGCGGCGCAGCGTGGCCGGGTCGGCGTGGGTCACGTCGACCAGCGCGTTGCCGTCGCAGACCTGCACCGCGCCCCGCACGACGGGGTTGAGCCCGTTCACCGCCCGCAGAAGCGTCGATTTGCCAGACCCCGACAGCCCCATCAGCACCAAAATCTCGCCCTCGGCCACACTGAGCGAACAATCATGCACGCCCAGAACCTGGCCGGTGGTGTCCTGAATCTCGGACCGGGTCAGCCCCCGATCCATCAGCGGCAGGGCGCGTTCGGGGTGATCGCCAAAGACGATGGAAACATTGTCGAACCGCACCGCGATGCCCGCGGTTTCCTTCGGATCGGTGATGCGGGTCATTTCGGCCCCCCCATGCGCAGCATGCGGTCAAGCAGGATCGCCACGACAACGATGATGAAGCCCGATTCAAAGCCAAGGGCGGTGTTGACGGAATTGAGCGCGCGCACCACCGGCACGCCAAGCCCGTTGGCGCCCACCAGCGCCGCTATCACCACCATCGACAGCGACAGCATGATCGTCTGGTTCAGCCCGGCCATGATCTGCGGGGTCGCATAGGGCAGCTCGACCTTCCACAGAACCTGATTGGGGGTGGCGCCAAAGGCGCGTGCCGCCTCCAGCAGCGGCTGCGGGGTCGAGACCACGCCCAGATGCGTCAGCCGGATCGGTGCGGGCAGCACGAAGATCACCGTGGCGATCAGGCCCGGCACCATGCCGATGCCGAAAAACACGATCGCGGGGATGAGGTAGACGAAGGTCGGAAGGGTTTGCATCAGATCGAGAATGGGCTGCAACACGGCATGCAACCGCGGCCGGTGGGCGGTGGCGATGCCGATCGGAACGCCCAGGGCCATGCAGACGACACAGGCCGACAACACCAGCGTCAGGCTTTCGGTCGTGGCCTTCCAATAGCCCTGGTTGAGGATGAACAGGAAGCCCGCAGTCACCAGCAGCGCGGTTTTCCAGCTGCGTTGCAGCGCGTAGGTCAGCGCCACGAAAACCCCCACGATCACCAGCGGATGCGGCGTCTGCAGCACCCACAGAATGGCGTCGATCAGCGCCTGCATCAGTGCCGAGAGCGCATCGAAAAAGCCCGATGCGTTGTCCTTGAGCCAGTCGAAAACGATCTTCGCCGTTTTTCCGACAGGAATTTTATTGGCGGTCAGCCAATCCATCGCCTGTTCTCCCTCGGGCGAAAGGGCCCCCTCCTGTGGGAAGGGGCCGATTGGGTCAGTTCAGCGCAGCGGTGACCGCGGCCAGTGCATCGCCGCCATCCTTGGTGGTCACGCCGTCCAGCCAGGGGGCCAGCACCTCGGGGTGGGCGGCCAGCCAGGTTTTCGCCGCGTCCATCGGATCGGTCCCGTCGTTCAGGATCGCGCCCATGATCTCGTTTTCCAGCTGCAGCGAGAATTCAAGGTTTTCCAGGAACTTGCCGGTGTTCGGGCATTCCGCGACATAGCCTGCGCGCACGTTGGTCGCGACCTCGGCGCCGCCGAAATCCGGGCCGAACCAGTCGTCGCCACCCGCCAGATAGGTCATCTTGAAATTGGCGTTCATCGGATGCGGTTCCCAGCCCAGGAAAACGATCGGCTCACCTGCCTTGTCCGCGCGTTCGACCTGCGCCAGCATCCCCTGTTCCGAGCTTTCGACAACATCGAAGCCCTGCAGTTCGAACGCATTTCCGGTGATCATGTCGAGGATCAGGCGGTTGCCGTCATTGCCCGGTTCGATGCCATAGATCTTGCCGTCGAGTTCGGCCTTGTGGGCCGCGATGTCGGCGAAATCCTTGATCCCCAGTTCGGCGCCCTTGGCATTGGTGGCCAGCGTGTATTTCGCGCCGGTCAGGTTGACGCGCACGGTTTCGACGGTTCCTGCCTCGCGATAGGGTGCAATGTCGCCCTCCATCGTCGGCATCCAGTTGCCCAGGAACACATCGACATCGCCACCACCAAGCGCGGCATAGGTCACCGGTACCGACAACACCTTCACGTCGGTTTCATAGCCCAGTGCCTGCAGCACGGTCGAGGCGACGGCGGTGGTGGCGGTGATGTCGGTCCAGCCGACATCCGAAAAAATCACCTTGTCGCAGCCCGCGGCCTGCGCGGTTCCGGCCAGCGTCAGCGATGCTGCGCCCGCAAGAAGAAGGGAACGAAGGGTCATAGGTCTCTCCCAGTTGGTTGCCCATAGTTTGGTCACAGGCTTTTTGTTGATTGACGAGTCAATAAACTTGCCTGTAGCTCCGTTTGGCAAGGACTTTTTACGAGAAGGTCACAAAACCGATGCCGAAGCTTGGTGCAGAGCCTATTCGACGGGCCGCCTTGGTGAAAGCCACGATTGAGACAGTGGGCGAGGCCGGATCGCTTGAGGTGACGGTCGCGCAGATCGCGCGGCGCGCGGGCATGTCCTCGGCGCTGGCGCATCATTACTTCGGCTCGAAAGAGCAGATCTTCCTGGCGGCGATGCGGTCGATCCTGTCGCTCTACGGGGCCGAGGTGCGCGGAGCGCTGGCCACGGCGCGCGACCCGAAGACCCGGTTGCACGCCGTGGTGTTGGGGTCGTTCGCCGCAGGAAGTTTCCGGCGTGAGGTGATTTCGGCCTGGCTGAATTTCTATGTGCTGGCGCAGACCAACGCGCAGGCCCGGCGGTTGCTGCATATCTATCAGCGGCGGTTGAAGTCGAATCTGATGGTCGCGCTGCGCCCGCTGGTGGGCGTGCGGGCACCCGCCGTGGCGCGCGGGCTCGGGGCGCTGATCGACGGGGTCTATATTCGGGCCGCGCTGGCTGAAGGGGCGCCGGATCGCGCCTATGCGACCGAAATCGTTATGGAATATCTGGACCGAGAGCTGGAGGAAACCCGATGAACGCGCAACCGAAAGCAAGCCACTTCGTCAATGGCGACTGGCTGGAAGACACCGCTGGCGATCCGATCGAGGTGACCTATCCGGGCACCGGCGCGGTGATCGCACGGCTGCATGCCGCCACCCCCGCGGTGCTGGAGGCGGCCCTGTCGGGGGCTGAACAGGCGCAACGCGCCTGGGCCCGGCTGAAGCCTGTCGAACGGGCGCGCGTGCTGCGTCGGGCGGCCGATCTGATCCGCGACCGCGGGGCAGAGCTGGCGCGTCTGGAAACGCTGGATACCGGCAAGCCGATCCAGGAGACCGAGGTTGCCGACTGGCCCTCGGGGGCGGATGCACTGGAATATTTTGCCGGGCTCGCGCCCACGGTGACCGGCGAGACGATCCCGCTGGGCGGCGATTTCGCCTATACGATTCGGGAACCGCTGGGCGTCTGCGTTGGCATCGGTGCCTGGAATTACCCCAGTCAGATTGCCTGCTGGAAGGCGGCGCCTGCGCTGGCGATGGGCAATGCGATGGTGTTCAAACCGTCCGAGGTCACGCCTCTGGGCGCGCTGCAACTGGCCCAGATCTTCATCGAAGCCGGAATGCCGCCCGGCGTTTTCAACGTGGTTCAGGGATTTGGCGCGGTCGGCGCGGCGCTGGCGACCGATTCGCGCGTGGCCAAGGTCTCATTAACCGGATCGGTGCCGACGGGGGCCAGGGTCTATGCCGCGGCGGCGGCGGGGATGAAGCATGTGACGATGGAACTGGGCGGTAAATCGCCCTTGATCGTGTTCGATGACGCCGATCTGGACAGCGCGGTGGGCGCCGCGATGCTGGGGAATTTCTATTCCTCGGGGCAGATCTGTTCGAATGGAACGCGGGTGTTCGTGCAGGCGGGCATCAAGGCGGCGTTTCTGGAGCGGCTGGCGGCGCGAACTGCGGCGATCCTCGCGGGCGACCCGCTCGACCCCGAGACGCAATTCGGCCCGCTGGTCAGCGCCGCGCAGCGCGACAAGGTGCTGGCCTATATCGAAGGCGCCAAACGTGAAGGGGCGCGTCTGGTCTGCGGCGGGTCTGCGGGCAACGAGGGGCCGCTTTTCGTGCAGCCGACCGTGTTTGCCGAGGTCACCGACCAGATGACCCTGGCGCGCGAGGAAGTCTTTGGTCCGGTTATGGCGGTCCTTGATTTCGAGACCGAGGAAGAGGTGATCGCCCGCGCGAATGCCACGCAATTCGGGCTGGCGGCTGGGGTGTTTACCGCCGATCTGGCGCGCGGGCACCGGGTGATCGGCCAGCTGCAGGCAGGCACCTGCTGGATCAACGCCTATAACCTGACCCCGGTCGAGATGCCCTTCGGGGCGGTCAAGGCCTCGGGGCTGGGGCGCGAGAATTCGAAGGCCGCGATCAAACACTATACCCAGGTGAAGACGGTCTATGTCGGCATGGGCCCGGTCGAAAGCCCCTATTGAACGCGTCGGGGGCTGTCTGCCCCCCGGACCCCCGAGGATATTTGTGCCAAGATGAAAGCGGAAGCAATGGACGCGGATTATGTGATCGTTGGGGCGGGTTCTGGCGGGTCGGCTCTGGCGTATCGCTTGGCAGAGGCCGGGCGCAAAGTTGCACTTATCGAACATGGCGGCAGCGATTTTGGCCCGTTCATCCAGATGCCAGCTGCACTTTCCTATCCTATGAACATGGGGATCTATGACTGGGGGTTCGGCACCGAGCCCGAGCCGGCCCTGGGCGGGCGCCGCCTTGTGACGCCGCGCGGCAAGGTGATCGGCGGGTCTTCCAGCATCAATGGCATGGTCTATGTGCGCGGTCATGCGCGCGATTTCGACCATTGGGCCGCAGCAGGGGCGGCGGGCTGGTCCTATGCCGACGTGTTGCCCTATTTCAAGCGGATGGAGCACTGGCATGGGCAGGCCGATGGCGGCGATGCCACCTGGCGGGGGGACAGCGGGCCTTTGCATGTGACCCGCGGACCGCGCAAGAATCCGCTGTTCGGCGCCTTTATCGAGGCCGGGCGGCAGGCTGGTTATCCGGTGACCGAGGATTACAACGGCCGCCAGCAAGAGGGCTTTGGCCCGATGGAGGCCACGATCTGGAAGGGACGGCGCTGGTCAGCGGCGAATGCCTATCTGCGCCCCGCGCTGAAGGGCGGAAATCTGAGGATCATCAAGGGCTTCGCGCGCAAGGTTCAGATCGAGGGCGGGCGCGCGGTGGGCGTTGAAATCGCGCGCGGCGGGCAGATTTCGGTGATCCGCGCGCGGGCCGAGGTGGTGCTGACGGCGAGTTCGATCAACACGCCCAAGCTGTTGATGCTGTCAGGCATCGGGCCTGCCGCGCATCTGGCCGAACACGGGATTGCCGTGCTGGCCGACCGTCCGGGGGTGGGGGCGAACCTGCAGGACCACCTTGAAATCTATATGCAATTTGCCGCGCAGGAACCGATCACCCTGTTCCGACACTGGAACCTTTGGGGCAAGGCACTGATCGGGGCACAATGGCTGTTCAGCAAGCGGGGATTGGGCGCATCGAACCAGTTCGAGGCCTGCGGGTTCATCCGCTCGGACAGGGGGATCGAGTATCCCGACATCCAGTATCACTTCCTGCCGATTGCAGTGCGCTACGATGGCAAGGCCGCCGCCGAGGGGCACGGGTTTCAGGTGCATACCGGCCCGATGCGCTCGAAATCGCGCGGGACGGTCACGCTGCGCTCTGCAAACCCCGATGACAAGCCACTGATCCGGTTCAATTATATGAGCGACCCGGACGATTGGGCAGAGTTCCGCAAATGCATCCGCCTGACGCGCGAGATTTTCGCGCAACCGGCGATGGCGGGGCATGTGCACCACGAAATCCAGCCCGGCGCCGGGGTGCAAAGCGATGAAGACATCGACGCCTTCATCCGCGACCACGCCGAAAGCGCCTATCACCCCTGTGGCACCGCGCGTATGGGGCAGGCGGATGACCCGATGGCGGTGGTCGACCCAGAAGGCCGGGTGATCGGCGTTGACGGGCTGCGGGTGGCGGACAGTTCGATCTTTCCGCGCATCACCAATGGCAATCTGAATGCGCCCTCGATCATGGTGGGCGAAAAGATCGCCGATCACATTCTGGGGCGAAGCCTGCCGCCAGAGCAGGCGGAGGCCTGGATCAATCCCGATTGGGCCGTGGCGCAACGGTAAGGTTACCCACAGGATCTTGGTTGCAAATCCCTGCAGACCCGCCATATCTGGGGCATGTTCAGGATTTGTTCATTTATGCTGCTCTTGGCGCTGCCGGTGTCTGCCGAGGTGGTCACCGGCCCGGCGCGGGTGATCGACGGCGATACGCTGGAAATCGGTGCAACGCGGGTGCGCCTGTTCGGCATTGATGCGCCGGAGCGCGCGCAAGATTGCCAAGACGCGGCGGGGCGGCGTTGGGCCTGCGGGGCCGCCGCCCGCGTGCGGTTGACAGAACTGACCCGGGCGCAGGTGCGTTGCACCGGGCGCGATACTGATCGTTATGGCCGAATGGTCGGAACCTGCGCGGTGGAGGGCAGCGATCTGGCGGCGGTTCTGGTGGCCGAGGGGCTGGCCTTCGCCTACCGGAAATACTCGGCAGATTATGTCGGATTGGAGGATCGGGCGCGACAGGCCCGGCGCGGTGTCTGGGCGGGGCAGGCCGAGCGTCCGGCAGACTTTCGCGCCGCAGGGCACATGGACCAATCCCCGCGCGGTGCCTGTGCGATCAAGGGCAACATTTCCGCCAAGGGGCGGCTTTATCACATGCCGGGCGCACGCAGCTATCGGGCGACGCAGATCAATGCCGCGAAGGGAGAGCGTTGGTTCTGCACCGAAGCCGAGGCTCGCGCGGCAGGGTGGCGAAAGGCAGGCACATGATCGCGGTTTGACACGGGTCAAAGTGCCGCGCAGTTTGCCGACGTAGGTTGAAATCGAACAGAGCAGGAAAGGGAGAGACTCATGTCGAATACGCCGCACACGCTGCAGGAAGAATTCCCGCAGGACATCGCGAAACTTCATGATCTGAAGGTTTCGAATGCGCATTTCGCACGTCTTCTGGAGGAATATGACGCGGTCAACGATCAGGTTCACCGGGCCGAGACCTATCTTGAGCCGATGAACAGCACGGCCGAGACCGAGTTGCGCAAGAAACGTGCCGCGATCAAGGATGAGATCGCGCGCATGATGATGGCTGTCTGAGAAATATCAGAAACGCCGCGAAAGCCCCGGAAATCCGGGGCTTTTTTGTTTCAGGCGATGTCATAGGGCAGCAGCCCGCGACGATCTGGGTTGATGCTGAGGCGCCGTTCCAGCGGTGGCACCGATCGCTGATGGCAGTCCTTGCGCTCGCAGATCCGGCAGGAAATGCCGATCGGCTGATAGGCGCGCGGATTGCTCAGTTCCATGTCGTCGGCATAGACCAGCCCGCGGGCATGGCTGACCTCGCAGCCCAGGCAGATCGCATAGCGGCGCACCGGGGCGGTGAACGATCCGCCCGGTTTCGACACGTCGCGCGCCAGGCAAAGATAGCGCACCCCATCGGGCGTTTCGGCCAGTTGTCGCAGAAATTTCGTTGGTGTTTCAAAGGCCTGATGGACATTCCATAGCGGGCAGGCGCCGCCGAAACGGGCGAATTGCAACCGTGTGGCGGAATGGCGTTTGGTGATCGTGCCGGCCTGATCGACGCGCACGAAGAAGAAGGGAATCCCCTTGGCGCCCGGCCGTTGCAGGGTCGACAGCCGGTGTGCGACCTGTTCGAACGAGGCGCCGAAACTATCCGCCAGACGCTCCAGATCGTGGCGTGTCTCTTGTGCGGCTTCCAGAAAGGTGCGGTAGGGCATCAGCGCGGCGCCAGCGAAGTAGTTGGCCAGGCCGATCTTGGCAATGGCGCGCGCGGTGTCGGATTGAAAGCGCGCAAGGTCCAGCGTGGCCTCCAGCAATTCGTTCTGCGTAATCAATGCAACCTGATGCAGCAGTTGGAACGCCTGCGTGGCGCGGCCGACATGGGCCGACAGGCTGATCGTGTTGCCGTCGCGTTGGCGCAATGGGGAAATGTTCGAAAACTGAACTTCGATGCCGCGGGCATTGAGGGCCTCGGTTGCCCTTTGTATCGGGTCCAAACGCTTGCCATCCGGGCAAGAAAAGCGTTCGGCCGCGCGATCGACCGCGTCGATGTAATTGTCGCAATAGTGAAAGAAGTCGCGCACCTCTTCCCAAGGCGAAACCACTGTTTGGCCGGCCTCTCGCCCGAGGGCTTCGTCGAGTGAGGCGAGCCGTTCATGGGCCTGACGATAGGCACGATGCAGTTCCAGAAACGACCGCGCCAGCGCGGGGGCGTTCGAGGCCGCAAGCCGCAGATCGGCCAGCGGCGGGGCGCCATCGGCAAACACGGGATCGGCAAGGGCCTCGCGCATGTCGCTGACCAGACGTTCGGCATCGCCCGCAGACAATTCGGTCACATCCAGGCCAAACTCGCCCGCCAGCGCCAGTACCACGGCCGCCGACACCGGGCGGTGATTGTTCTCCATCTGGTTCAGATAGGGCAGCGACACGCCGAGGCGGTCGGCAAACAGCTTTTGCGTCAGCCCGAGGCGTGCCCGGGTTTCCCGCAGCTTGACGCCTGCATAGAGTTTCTGAGTTGCCATGGCGCCCTCCCTTTGCAAAGTTATTTCTAGCTTTGCAAAGGTATTGCGTCAAATGTTGCTTGAGGGCGCCGGCCTGGCCGCACCCGCGCAAGGATCACTGCTGCGCTTGCCGCAATAAGGGCGCCCGATAAGTCATCACTTCGTTCCCCCAAAGCCAGTAAGCAGCATGAAGGCACCTAGGGTCCTGCATGGCGCGCAGGCTTGCTCTGGCCCGAGAGACGCGGGCTCAGAGTTTCGAAAGCACCGCGGTCAGATCGCCATAACCGGTGAGGCGCCGCTCGTAGGCAAGATCCAGTCGCGCGGCGGCCTCGCGGGCTTTGGCGTCGAGCGCGGGATCGTCGGTCTGAGCCAGATAGACCAGCTTTTCGTAATTGCCGAACATGGTCTGCACCAGTTCGGGATAGCGGTCGAACCCCATCGGGCGCCAGACGAAGGCATCGAACTGACGAACCAGAAAATCGGTCAGGTAGAAGGCGGTGATTTCGCTGTCGGCATGGGCGGCGAAGGCGTCGTTGCCTTCAAAAAACGAATAGCAATGTGGGCCCGGGACCATTTCGACGCCCAGTTCCTTGCACTTTTCGAACAACTGGCCGCCCGTGCCGCAATCGGCATAGACAACAAATATATCCGCATAATCGGCGCGGTGCTTGCGCACGGCAGCCTCGACAGCCGGGGTTATCTTTTCAGGATGAAGATGCAGATTGGCGGGCAGACAGGTCAGATCCAGATGATCCCACCCATTGGCAGCCTTGAGTGCCAGGATTTCTCGTGCCAATGCGCCACAGGCAATGAGCAACACTTTTCCCTTGCCCGCAGGGGCGAGGCCCTGATCGCTCAACTGCGCGTCCGAGATCATTCGACGCGCGCCATCAGCCGCACCAACCCCGCCGCCAATACCGCGCACAGCGCCACTGCGGCCAAAGGCACGCCCGCGGATGCGGCCAGCCAAAGCGTCACCCCGCCAGCAAGGATGACGGCGCAGATCAGGATCAGAAAATGGGTCAGGGGCATCGTTTCCTCCGTCTGCCCTCAATATGGGGCGCGGGGGCGCAAAGGAAAAGGCCCCGAAGCGTGCTTCGGGGCCTTTTTGCCATCACAAACGCGGGCTTAGGCGCTCATCTGGTTGTGTCGGCGCGACAGCATCTGCTTGGCCGTTTCCACGGCCACAGCGGCATCGCGGCAATAGGCGTCGGCGCCGATGGCCTTGCCGAACTCTTCGTTCAGCGGGGCGCCACCGACCAGCACCAGATATTTGTCGCGCAGGCCTTTTTCCTTCAGCGTGTCGATCACGACCTTCATGTAGGGCATCGTGGTGGTCAGCAGCGCCGACATGCCGATGATATCGGCGCCTTCACGCTCGGCGGTATCCAGATAGTTCTCGACCGGGTTGTTGATGCCCAGATCGACGATCTCGAAGCCTGCACCTTCCATCATCATCGCGACAAGGTTCTTGCCGATGTCGTGGATGTCACCCTTGACGGTGCCGATCACCATCTTGCCCATCCGCGGCGCACCGGTTTCGGCCAGCAGCGGTTTCAGGATGGCCATGCCGCCCTTCATCGCATTGGCCGCCAGCAGCACCTCGGGCACGAACAGGATACCGTCGCGGAAGTCGTTGCCGACCACCGTCATCCCCGCGACCAGCGCCTTGGTCAGGATGTCATAGGGCGTCCAGTTGCGGTCAAGCAGGATGCCGACCGCTTCCTCGATCTCTTCTTTCATGCCGTCGTAAAGATCGTCATGCATCTGGAGCACCAGCTCCTCGTCATCCAGTTCCGAGAGGATGATATCGTCTTCATCGGCCATAGCGCGGTCTCCTGATGGCGGTCTTGATACTGTGATGCGGGCAAAGCCCCCGGGATACTTGGCAATTTGCGACATGCGCCGTTCTGTCCCCGACCTGAGGCCGATGGGGCAGGCGTGCAATGCGGCGAATCTCTTGGCAAATGTTCCCAATTTGTTCTAAATCTGGAGCATGAGCCTCTTGCCCCTTGATCTGCCGCCCAGCGACCCGCGCCAGCGCCTGAAAGCGCGGGGCGCGGCGCATAATCCCGTGGGGCGGTTCGAACCCTATGCCCGGCTGGTCGAGCCCGACGGCTGGGACATTCCCGAAGAGGAACAGCTTTTGCGTACCGAGGTCAGCATTGAGCGGCCGCGCAGTGTAATCACCCGCAACAGCAGCCCCGATGTGCCCTTCGACCGGTCGATCAACGCCTATCGCGGCTGCGAACATGGCTGCATCTATTGCTTCGCGCGGCCCTCGCACGGCTATCTGGGCCTGTCGGCGGGGCTCGATTTCGAAACCCGGCTGGTCGCCCGCCCCGAAGCGCCCGAGGTGCTGGAACGCGAACTGGCGCGGCCCGGCTATGCGGTGGCGCCGATCGCGATGGGGACCAATACCGATCCCTATCAGCCGCTGGAGGCGAAGATGGGCATCACCCGGCGCCTGTTGCAGGTGCTGAGCGCGCATAACCACCCGGTCACATTGGTCACCCGGGGCGCGGGTGTGCTGCGCGATCTGGATCTGCTGGCGGATCTGGCTGCGCGAAACCTGGTTCACGTCGGTGTCAGCGTGACCACGCTTGACGATGATCTGGCCCGCAAGATGGAGCCGCGGGCGCCCGCCCCGGCCACACGCATCCGCATGATCCGGGAACTCGCCCGTGCAGGTGTGCCGGTGCGGGTGATGGCCGCGCCGATGATCCCCGGCCTCACCGATCACGCGCTCGAGGCGATCCTGACCGAGGCCCGCAGGGCCGGTGCCCGGGCGGCAGGCATGCTGGTTTTGCGCCTGCCGCACGAGGTCGCGCCGCTGTTCGCCGATTGGCTGGAACGCCATTTTCCCGCCCGGGCCGAGCGCGTGCTGGGCGCCATCGCCGCGCTGCGGGGCGGCAAGCTCAACGATCCGCGCTTCAAGACCCGGATGACCGGCGAAGGCGTCGAGGCCGATCTGCTGGCACAGCGTTACGCCGTCGCCTGCCGCCGCCTGGGGTTTCAGCGCAGCCTTGGTCCGCTCGACTGCACGGGGTTTGCCGTGCCGCCCCGTGTGGGGGATCAGTTGGAGCTGTTCTGAGAAAACCGGCATTCTGTGCCTCTGGCGGGTTGGGTATGAGTATTTGGGCCAAGAAGAAATCAGCTGTCTTCTTCTTGGCATAAATACTTGAACTTCCGAAGCCGGGTTAGCCGCGACGGCGGCCGCGGCGTTCGCGGGTGGGGGCGCCGTCGTCATCGCCGGTGCCATCCGAGGCCGAGGAGAACGGGCCGAGCTTGGCCGAAATCTCTTCGAGCGTGGGACGCGGCCCGCGCGGGCGGGTTTCAAGCGCCGCGCGCATCGCCTTGAGGTGCACGGGCATGGTGCCGCAGCAGCCGCCGATGATCGTGGCGCCCGCGTCGCGCGCGAGGCAGGCGTAATCGCCCATCAGCTCGGGCGTGCCGTCGTAATGGATGTGGCCGTCGTGGTATTTCGGAATGCCCGCATTGCCCTTGGCGATGATCGGACGTTCCGTCCCCGCGGCGACGAAGCCCAGGATGGTGCGCATCAGATCCGACGCGCCGACCCCGCAATTGGCGCCGAAGGCCAGCGGCGGATTGGGCAGTTTCTCGACCAGGGCGGCCAGCTGGGCCGAGGTCACGCCCATCATCGTGCGCCCGGCGGTGTCGAAGCTCATCGTGCCACACCAGTCCATGCCGGCCAGACGCGCCGCCTCGGCCGCGGCCTTGAATTCCTCGGGCGCCGAGATCGTCTCGACCCAGAGCACATCGGCGCCGCCCTCTTTCAGGCCTTCGGCCTGTTCGTGGAACATTTCCACGGCAAGCTCATGGGTCAGCGTGCCCATCGGCGCGAAGATGTCGCCGGTCGGCCCGATCGAGCCGCAGACCGCCACCGGGCGCCCGGCGGCATCGGCCACCTCGCGGCCGATTTCGGCGGCCAGGCGGTTGAGTTCGCGCACCCGGTTCTGCGCATTGTGCAGTTTGAGCCGGCTGGCATTGCCGCCGAAGGTATTGGTCAGGAACAGGTCCGAGCCCGCATTCACGGCACCGGCGTACAGTGCTTTGATCTTGTCGGGATGATCGGCGTTCCACAGTTCGGGCGGCTCCCCCGAGCTGAGGCCCATGTTGAACAGGTTGGTGCCGGTCGCACCATCGGCCAGAAGCCAGTCGCGGGACTGCAGGAGGCGCTGGAGCGCGTTGGTCATGGGGCGGGGCCTTTCCAAGATGCATCTTGCCGCGGCACAGACTGGGGCCGGGCGATTGCCCCCCTCCTGCCACGGCTGTGCCGTTTTGGCAAATTCGTTCTGTTCAAGAAGATGTTGAGCCCGCTGCATGTGGCGGTGCATCGCCGTTGCCGGGCAGCGGAGGGGGGCGGCGGATCGTGCGGGCGATGTCGGCGGCGGCCAGCGTCAGGGCCGCGCGACTGGGGGCCGCGATATAAAGCGGCACCAGCCGGGGCGCGAAACCCATCTTGAACTGACGCAGTCCGGCGCAGCCTGCGCCTGTCTCGGCCCGGCGCCAAATCAGCGCCGCGGGCCCGTCGATATGATCGGCGTCGGGGGGCAGGGCGGCAAGTGAGAACTGCCGCGCCCCGCAGGTTCGCGCCAGATCCAGGGCGGTGGCGATCAGTGCCTGCATCGTGCCGTCTGGGGCGTCGGCGCCGGGGCGCATCAGATCCAGCGCCCACTCCTGTGCGTTGGCATGGAAGCTGGCGAAGCCCACCAGACGGCCATTCAGATGCGCCAAGATCACCTCTTGGCGGGCCAGATAGTCGGGGGCGAAACGGCCCATGGAAAAGCCCCGCTCTCCGCCGCGGGATGCAGCCCAGTCGGCGGCGATCCGCGCCATCGCTGCCAACGGCAGGGGCTGGCGCGCGGGGGTGCAGACAAGCCCGGCCCTGGCGGCCTTGCGCAGCTTGCGGCGCAGGCCTGCCCGGGCGGGGATGCCCGGATCGAAGCGTTGCGGGTCGAGGCGGCAGTCCATTGCCACCGGGGCGACCGTCCAGCCTGCGCGCCGCGCGGCCACCGCGGTGCGCGCGCCGATCTTGTAGAGGCAGGCAATGCGCCCCTCGGCGCGGGCGGCGCTGCGCAAGTCGGGCAGCAAGGCGGCGGTGCGGGTCGGGCCGAACGGGTCGATCAGGCCGACCAGCGCCTGAGTCGTGCGCCCGATCATCCATCCCGCACGGTGATCGGGGCAAAGCAATACGCCATGTTCCCCCTGATGCAGGAGGCCCAGCTCGGCCTGCGGTGCGGCGGCGATCAGCGCGGCGGCGCGGGCGCTGAGCGGGGTGGCCGGGGCCTCGAGACACTCTTGCAAGCGCATCTCTGCACCGCGCCGCGCAAAGATCAGGGCGAACATCGCCAGAATGGCCGGGGCGCCGTAATAGGCCGCACGCCACGCCAGCACCGCCCCCAGCAGCGGCGCCGATTGCACGTCGGGCAGCAGCAGCACCAGCATCAGTTCGAACGGGCCGACGCCGCCGGGCGTGCCCGAGACGAAACCCGCCCCGAGCGCGATCAGGAAGGCGGGGTAGAGGGCGGCAAAGGTTATGCCGCTGGCCTCGGGCATCAGGGCCCAGAGCGCGAGCGCCGCGCAGACGGTATCGGCGGCGGCCAGCCACAGGATGCGCCCCATCGCCGGGAGGGAGGGCAGGCGCCAGGACCAGCGGCCGATGCGCCCCCCCGGCCACCACAGCGACAGCGCGATCAAGGCGCCCCCGCCGAACAGAACCATCGCCGCCAGCCCCTGCACCGCGATCTGCGGCAGGCCCTTTGACAGGGAAACCGGTGCGACCAGCATCACTGTAGCGCTTAGCATCGCCCAGGCGGCAAGGAAGCTGGCCGCGACGGCGGCGGTCAGGCGGCTGGCGTCGCGCAGGCTGCTGCCAGGCAGCATCCGCCAGCGCACCAGCGCGCCGGACACCAAGCCGAAACCGACGGTTTGCGAAATCGCGATTGCAACCCAACCCGCACGCCGCGCCTGCGATGGCGTCTGACGGGTGGCCAGAACCCGGTGCATCAGCGCGTCATATTGCGCCAAGGCGGCAAACGACGCGAAGGTGGCCAATGCGGCGACAGACCATTGCAGCGCGCTGACGGCCCCGACGGCCGCCCAGATGGCCACGGGATCCAGGGCGGACCACCGGTCGTGCAGCACCAGCGCAAAGCCCGCCAGCAGCGCCAGCCCCAACGCCTGCCGCCAGAGCGCACGCGGCCAGTCGGGAACCCCGAACGGTGCGCCCTGTGCGACCTGCGATTGCGCGCACTCTCCGGTCAGGGCCGCATCCGTTGCGCCCTGTGCCATGTGGTGTTCCGACATCCGTGTTTCCTCCCCGAACCCGAATGGGAGTGTGGCGCGAAGCGGTTCACATAGGCTTAACGGAAGGCCGGTGTCGGCGGAGGAGTGGGATCGGGGTAAACAAAACCCCGCTGCGCGAAGCACAACAGGGTCGGGCCCCAGGGGGCCGGAAAATCAGGCGGCAGCCCGGGAGGGGCCGCCGAAAGAGTGGCTCAGCTTTCGGCCAGCTGACGCTTGGCTTCGGCCAGGCACTCGGCCATTTTCGCACGGATCGTGGCTTCGTCGCTCTTGCCTTCCAGATCGACGATCAGCTTGCGTGCGACATCTTCGGCGCCGGCCTCCTCGAAATCGGCGACGATCAGATCCTTGGCATAGGCATCGGCTTCCGGGCCCGTCTTGCCCAGCAGACCAGCGGCCCATTGCGCCAACAGTTTGTTGCAGCGAGCCTCGGCCTTGAACTGCAGTGTCGCGTCATGGGCGAATTTGCTTTCGAAGGCGTGCTCGCGCTCGTCAAACGTGGTCATACTCCGGTCCCCCCCTCAAAGGTTGCTCTTATTCTTTCATATGGCCGAGCGCGCGCCGCGCCGCAAGCCCGCTTTCACGAAGTTTTAACTGGACAGCGCTTTGCCCTATGTCTTGCGGGGCGCGCGGCCTTGGCCTATAGGGGCGAAAAGGGCCACGCGCCCGCCCTCCGCCTGCCGCTGCAGATTGCCGCAGCTGCGGGCCGCATCGAACGGAGCAGCCATGGCACCCCGGCGCAAGAAAATCTACGAAGGCAAGGCGAAGATTCTGTATGAAGGCCCGGAACCGGGCACTTTGGTGCAGTATTTCAAGGATGACGCCACCGCCTTCAACGCGCAGAAGAAAGCCACGATCGAGGGCAAGGGCGTGCTGAACAACCGGCTGTCCGAGTTTTTCATGACCGGGCTGACCAATATCGGCGTGCCGAACCACTTCATCCGCCGCATCAACATGCGCGAGCAGCTGATCCGCCAGGTCGAGATCGTGCCGCTGGAAGTCATCGTGCGCAATTTCGCCGCAGGCTCGATCGCCAAGCGTCTGGGCCTGGAAGAGGGCACCGCGCTGCCGCGTCCGATCGTGGAATACAGCTACAAGAATGATGCGCTCGGCGATCCGCTGGTCCCCGAGGAATACATCATCGCCTTTGGCTGGGCCAATCAGCAGGATCTGGACGACATCGTGGCGCTGGCGCTGCGGGTCAACGATTTCCTGTCGGGCATCTTCTATGGCGTCGGCATCAAGCTGATCGACTTCAAGATCGAGATCGGCCGGATCTGGGATGGCGATTTCATGCGCCTGATCGTGGCCGACGAAATCAGTCCCGACAGTTGCCGCCTGTGGGATGTGAAGACCGGTCAGAAGCTGGACAAGGACGTGTTCCGCCGCGATCTGGGCAGCCTGACCGACGCCTATACCGAAGTGGCGCGGCGTCTGGGCGTTCTGCCCACCAACACCACCACCATCAAGCCCACGCTGATCAACTGAAGGAGCCCGCGATGAAAGCCCGCGTTCATGTCATGCTGAAAGACGGCGTTCTGGACCCGCAGGGTGAGGCGGTGCGCCATGCGCTCGGCCATCTGGGGTTCGGCGGCGTCGAGGCCGTGCGGCAAGGCAAGGTGATCGAGCTGGACCTGGCGGCGGCCGACAAGGCTGCTGCCGAGGCCGAAGTGCGCCAGATGTGCGAAAAGCTGCTCGCCAATACGGTGATCGAGAAATACACGATCGAGATCGCCTGAGGGTGCGCCCGGGGGCGCCGCCCCCGGACCCCCGGGATATTTGAGCCAGAAAGAAAGCAGGAGCCCCCGCGATGAAAGCCGCCGTCATCACCTTCCCCGGATCGAACTGTGACCGCGATCTGGCCGTGGCTTTTGAAAAGGCCGGGGCCGAGGTGGTGCGGGTCTGGCACAAGGAAACCGCGCTGCCTGCGGGGGTCGATGTGATCGGCGTTCCGGGTGGGTTTTCCTATGGCGATTATCTGCGCTGCGGCGCGATTGCCTCGCGTTCGCCCATCGGGCAGGCCGTGGCGGATTTCGCGGGCCGGGGCGGCTATGTCATCGGGATCTGCAACGGTTTTCAGGTGCTGACCGAGATGGGCCTGCTGCCGGGCGCGCTGATGCGCAATGCCGGGCTGAAGTTCGTCTGCAAGCCGCAGGCGCTGCGCGTGGCGACGGCTGACAGCGTGTTCACCAGCGCCTATGCCAAGGGCGATGAGGTGGTCTTCCCGATCGCCCATCACGACGGCAATTTCACCATCGACGCCGAGGGCCTGGCCCGGCTGGAAGGCGAAGACCGTGTGGCGTTCCGCTATGTCGACAACCCGAACGGGTCGATGGCCGATATCGCCGGCGTGCTGAGCGCGAACCGCCGGGTGCTGGGCATGATGCCCCACCCCGAGCGGGCGATCGAGGCCGCGCAGGGCGGCGCCGACGGGGCGGCGCTTTTCCGCGCGTTGACCGGGGTCATGGCGCAGGCCTGAGCAACGCGGCTTGTTGCGCCGGGGCGCATGACTTAAATTCACGCCATGGTCGTGACCCCGCGCATCCCTGATCTTCTGAGCCCGCCCGAGCCGAAACGCCGGGGGGGCTGGGTTGCCCGCCTTGCGGTGGGCGGCATTCTGGCGCTGGCCGTCGCGGTGATCTGGGTCACCAATGCCTGGCTGACCGACCGCTTTGCCGAGACCACCCGGGTGCGGACCGAGCTGCGTCTGGCGCTTTACACCGGTAATATTATCAGCGAGTTGCAGCGCACCAGTGTCGTGCCGCTGTTGCTGGCGCGCGATCCGGCACTGACCAGCGCGCTGGAATCGGGCGATTTCTCGAAGACCTCGGCCACGCTGATTTCCGCGCGCGAGGATATTGCGGCGGCCTCGATCCGGCTGCTTGACCTGAGCGGGCGCACAGTGGCCTCTACCAACCGGAACCTGATCGGCACCTCTTATGCGACCGCGCCCTTCTTCGTCGAGGCGCAGCGCTCGCGCGAGACGATCTTCACCGCAACCACGCGCGAAACCGGGGGGACCGGGTTCAACTATTCCCGGGCGCTGGTTTCCGAGGGCAAGGTGGTGGGTGTGATCGTCGTCGAGGCCGAGCTGGCGAAATTCGAACGCTCTTGGGCGGGGATTTCGGATGCGGTGGCGGTGACCGACAGCGAGGGCCACATCATCCTGACGACCGAGCCGAAGTGGCGCGGGCTGACGATGGCCGAGGCGCTGAGCGCACGTTCCGCGCCGACCGCGATCCAGCGCGCGCTGCAGGCGACGGCCGACTGGGCCAACGATCCGCCCGATGCCTATCTGCGGGGCATGGCGGTGATGCGCACCGAAACCCGGATTCCGTTCCGGGGCTGGCGGATGGTGGCGTTCACCAGCTACGATTCGGTGCGCGAGCGGGTGAATGCCGTGCTGGCGATGGAAATCATGGGCTTTGCCATCGTGCTGGCGGCGGCGTTCTATCTGCTGTCGCGCCGGGCGCGGGTGCAATCGGCGGCCTATCGGCGCGAATCGGTTGAATTGCGGGCGCTGAACGCGCGGCTGTCGCGCGAGATCGCCGAACGTGAGCGGGTGCAGAAGGATCTGGCGGTGGCCGAACAGACCTTGGCGCAGTCGTCCAAGCTGGCGGCCCTCGGCGAGATGTCGGCCGCGGTCAGCCACGAGCTGAACCAGCCCTTGGCCGCGATGAAGACCTATCTGGCGGGGGCGCGGTTGCTGTTGCAGCGCGCGCGCACCGAAGAGGCGCTGTCCTCGTTCCAGCGCATCGACGATCTGATCGAGCGGATGGGGGCGATTACCCGGCAGCTGAAATCCTATGCCCGCAAGGGCGGCGAGGCGTTCGAGCCTGTCGATCTGCGCGCCGCGATCAGTTCCGCCCTGGCGATGATGGAGCCGCAATTGCGTGCCCGCACGGTGCATATCTCGCGCGTTCTGGCGCGTGGCCCGGTGATGGTGATGGCCGACCGTATCCGGCTGGAGCAGGTCATCATCAACCTGCTGCGCAATGCGCTGGACGCGACGAAGACCGTGGCCGATCCGCAGATCGAGATATTGCTGACGGCGGGCGAGACGGCGGTGCTGAGCCTGCGTGACAATGGTCCGGGCATCACCGATCTGGACAAGTTGTTCGAGCCGTTCTGGACCACCAAGAAACCGGGTGAAGGCACCGGGCTCGGGCTGGCCATTTCGTCCTCGATCGTGAGCGATTTTGGCGGTCGGCTGACCGCCTATAATGCCGAAGGCAGCGGGGCCGTGTTCGAAATGCAGCTTCCCCTGATTTCGGAAAAGGACAAGACGGCCGGGAAACCCGGCGTAAGAGCAGCGGAGTAGAATATGGCTCGGATGATGAAAGTGGCGATCGTCGATGACGAGGAAGACATGCGCCAATCGGTCAGCCAGTGGCTGGCGCTCTCGGGCTTCGATACTGAAACCTATGCCTGCGCGGAAGATGCGCTCAAGGTGATCGGGGCCGATTGGCCCGGTGTGGTGATTTCCGATATCCGTATGCCCGGGATGGACGGGATGGCGTTTCTGAAGCGTCTGATGGGGCTCGATTCCGGGCTGCCGGTGATTATGATTACCGGGCATGGCGACGTGCCGATGGCGGTCGAGGCGATGCGGCTGGGCGCGATGGATTTCATGGAGAAGCCCTTCAACCCCGACCGGATGACCGAACTGGCCAAACGCGCGACCCAGGCGCGGCGGATGACGCTGGATAACCGGGCGCTGCGCCGGGATCTGGCCGAAGGCGCGCAGGTCATGGGCAAGCTGATCGGCACTTCGGCCCCGATGGAGCGGCTGCGCGAGGATATTCTGGATCTGAGCCAGGCCGACGGTCACGTTCTGATCGACGGAGAAACCGGCACGGGCAAGACGCTGGTCGCGCATGCGTTGCATGCGACCGGGCCGCGGGCGGGCAAGAAATTCGTGGTGATCAGCTGCGCGGCCTACGCCGAAGAGGCGCTGGCGGCCAAGCTTTTCGGTCCGGTCGAAGAGGGCGGCGCGCTGCCGCTGGTCGAAGAGGCGCGCGGCGGCACGCTGTGTCTGGAGGATATCGAGGCGCTGAGCCAGCCGTTGCAGGCGCGGCTCTTGCAGTTCATCAACGATCAGGGCACGCCCGCGGAAACCCGGATCATCGCGATCTGCAACGCCCATGGTGAGGGCCGCACGGTCGAGGACGCGCTGCGCCCCGATCTGTTCTTCCGGCTGGCCGCGCTGAAGATCACGCTGCCGCCGCTGCGCGCGCGCGGCGAGGATATCCTGACGCTGTTCACCCGCATGTCCGAGCAATTCGCCGAGGAATACGGCTGCGATGCACCCGAGGTCACCGCGCAGGAAGCGGCGCAACTGTTGCAGGCGCCCTGGCCGGGCAATGTGCGCCAGTTGATCAACGTGGCCGAGCGGGCGGTGCTGCAATCGCGTCGGGGATCTGGCTCTATCGCGTCCTTGCTGATGGCCGACAACGAAGAGACGGGCCCCGCGATGACGACCGAGGGCAAGCCGCTGAAGGAATATGTCGAAAGCTTCGAGAAGATGCTGATCGACAACACGATGCGGCGCCACAAGGGCGCGATCACCGCGGTGATGGAGGAGTTGTGCCTGCCGCGTCGGACGCTGAACGAGAAGATGGCGAAATACGGGCTGTCGCGTCAGGATTACATTTGAGGGTGCACCTGCGGGCCGGGCAGGGGGCATCGCCGCCTTCCAGGATTTGACGGGCGTCAATGCCGCAAGGGGGCTTTGCGTAGATACTGACACGGCATTGCGGTCTTGAAACGCAGTGCTGTGGAGGTGCGGATGTCTGGTTTCGTATCGGATGCACAGATCGTTTCGGTCGGGGAGAAGGGGCTTGAAGGGGTTCTTCGCCTTCCGTCCGGTGCGCTGGGGTTGGTCGTCTTTGCCCATGGCGCCGGCAGCAGTCATCGCAGTGTCCGCAACAATTTCGTCGCCGAGGAACTGGGCAAGCGCGCCATTGCGACGCTGCTGTTCGATCTGCTGACAGAGGAAGAGACGCTGGATCGTGCCAATGTGTTCGACATCGCCCTGCTGAGCACGCGGATGATCGAGGCGATCGAATGGGTGCGGGGCAACCCGGATATTCCCGATCTGCCGATCGGGCTGTTCGGGGCAAGCACCGGGGCGGCGGCGGCGCTTGTCGCGGCGGCGCGGGCGCCCTCGGATATCGCTGCGGTGGTTTCGCGGGGTGGCCGGCCGGATCTGGCTGGCGATATGCTGGCGCAGGTCAGGGCGCCGGTGCTGTTGATCGTGGGTGGCCGCGATTATCAGGTGCTGGGTCTGAACAAGGCGGCGGCGGAGCAATTGTCGGCGCCGTGGTTGCTGCGCATCGTGCCGGGGGCCACCCATCTGTTCGAGGAACCCGGGGCGCTGGAACAGGTGGTCGCGCTTGCCGGGGATTGGTTCGAGCAACATCTGCGGCAGGCGGGGGGCGGGACATGACCAGATTTGCGGATCGCACCGAGGCTGGAAAGGCACTTGCCGCCGAGCTTGCGGCGAAGGGCTACAAGGACCCGGTCGTTCTGGCCTTGCCGCGCGGCGGGGTGCCCGTGGCGATCGAGGTGGCGCGGGCTTTGCATGCGCCGATGGATCTGGTGATGGTGCGCAAGATCGGCCTGCCGCATCAGCCCGAACTTGCCGCGGCGGCGATCGTGAACGGCGATCACCCGCAATTGGCGATCAATGAGGCCGTTGTCGCACATGCCGGGTTGTCGCGAGAGGATCTTGACCGTCTGGCCCAGGTGCAACTGGCCGAGATCCGCCGTCGCCGTGCCTTTTATCTGAAGGATCGCGCGTCGGTCCCGGTCGAGGGGCGCACGGTCATTGTCGTGGATGACGGCATTGCGACCGGGGCGACGATGCGCGCCTCGTTGCAGGCGGTGCGGCTGCGAAAGCCCGCGCGGCTGGTGCTGGCAGTGCCGGTCGCGGCACCCGATACGCTTGAAGAGTTGCGCGCCGGGGTCGATGAGGTTGTGTGCCTGCTCAGGCCGCGGGCGCTGATCGCGGTTGGCGCGCATTACGTTGATTTCGGGCAGACCTCGGACGAAGAGGTTGTCCGTCTGATGGATGAAGCCGAACGCCTGCTCTTGTGAGCGCGCCCTCTGAGGGGCCTTGGGCGTTAACTTTTACTTTACGAAAAACCGATTGTCTTTGGGCGGATGGCGGGTCTATTGTCGTCAACATGTCGGTGAACCGTAGATTATTGCGGTTTTGCCCACGGAATTCGCTGATTTTCGGACCGTAAAGATCGCGCGATGGCGCATCTGGGGCCGGGTCAACCGATTGGTCGAAAGACCGCAAGTTTGCCTCCAAGGCTTTGAAAAGCCAGAGGTTTTCAGATGGGTGACGGGCTTTGCCCGCGCTTGGGAAAGAACCGCGATGACGCGTGAGAGTTTGGGGCAGGTGATGACGGGCGGGCCTTTGGCCGCCGCCGCCTGCACGGCTTTGCGCAAGCTCGCCTCAACGAAAAACCATGTCTGTGGCGCCGCCCCCGCAAGGGTCAGGCGCCGTCGGACGTGTGGAAACAGGATTAATGGCAAAGAAAATGCTTATCGATGCCACCCATGCGGAAGAGACCCGCGTTGTGGTGGTGGACGGCAACAAGGTCGAGGAGTTCGACTTTGAAACCATCAACAAACGGCAACTGGCCGGGAACATCTATCTGGCAAAAGTGACGCGGGTGGAGCCTTCGCTCCAGGCCGCTTTTGTCGATTATGGCGGCAACCGTCACGGGTTCCTCGCCTTCGCGGAAATTCACCCGGATTATTACCAGATCCCGGTTGCCGACCGTCAGGCGCTGCTGGAGGAAGAGCGCGCCTATGCCGAGGCCGAGGAGGCCGAGGAAAAATCGCGCAGCTCGCGCCGGTCGCGCTCGCGCTCGCGCAGCTCGGCCAAGCCCGAGAAGGCGAGCGATGCCGATGCCGTCGTCCGTTCCGAAGACATTCCGGGCATGGCGGTGCTTGATCCCGAGGCCGAGGTGACCGAGGCGCCGGAAGTTGTTGAAGCAGAGGCCGGAACCCCGGTCGAGGCCGAAGCCGCGCCGGAAGCTGCAGAGCAGGCGCCTGCCGACATGCCGGAACTGCCCGAGGTGTCGAGCGAGCCCGTGCTGGACGCCGAAGAAGCCGAGGACGACAACCACGACCACGATCACCCCGCCGATGACGATATCGAATCGGTCGCGGACGAGGATGTGACCGAAGAGATCCGCGCCCCGCGCAAACCGCGCCCGCGCCGCTACAAGATCCAGGAAGTGATCAAGGTGCGCCAGATCATGCTGGTGCAGGTCGTCAAGGAAGAGCGTGGCAACAAGGGCGCCGCGCTGACCACCTATCTGTCGCTGGCGGGCCGCTATTGCGTGCTGATGCCCAACACCGCGCGCGGTGGTGGGATCAGCCGCAAGATTACCAACGCTGCCGACCGCAAGAAGCTGAAGGAAATCGCGTCCGAGATGGAGGTGCCGCAGGGCGCCGGGCTGATCATCCGCACCGCCGGCAGCCAGCGCACCCGCACTGAAATCCGCCGCGACTACGAATATCTGATGCGCCTGTGGGAACAGATCCGCGAGCTGACGATGAAATCCGTCGCCCCCGCACCGATCTATGAGGAAGGCGATCTGATCAAACGCTCGATCCGCGATCTTTACTCGAAAGAGATCGACGAGGTTCTGGTCGAGGGCGAGCGCGGCTATCGTCTGGCCAAGGACTTCATGAAGATGATCATGCCGTCCCATGCCCGCAGCGTGGTGCATTATCAGGAACAGCTGCCGCTGTTCGCGCGCTTCCAGGTCGAAAGCTATCTGGCGTCGATGTTCAACCCGGTGGTGCAGCTGAAATCGGGCGGCTACATCGTGATTGGCGTGACCGAAGCGCTGGTGGCGATCGACGTGAACTCGGGCCGGGCCACGAAAGAAGGCTCGATCGAGGATACCGCGCTGAAAACCAACCTGGAGGCCGCCGACGAGGTGGCACGCCAGCTGCGCCTGCGCGACCTGGCGGGTCTGATCGTCATCGACTTCATCGACATGGAAGAGCGCAAGAACAACGCCGCCGTCGAGAAGCGGATGAAGGAAAAGCTCAAGACCGACCGCGCGCGGATTCAGGTGGGCCGGATCTCGGGCTTCGGCCTGATGGAGATGAGCCGCCAGCGCCTGCGCCCCGGCATGATCGAATCGACCACGCAGCCCTGCCCGCATTGCCATGGCACCGGGCTGATCCGCTCGGACGACAGCCTGGCGCTGCAGGTTCTGCGCGCGATCGAGGAAGAGGGCACGCGCAAGCGGTCCCGCGAGGTGCTGGTGAAATGCCCGGTAGCGGTGGCCAACTACCTGATGAACGCCAAGCGCGAGCATGTGGCGGGCATCGAGGCACGCTATGGCATGTCGGTGCGGATCGAGGCCGATCCGTCGCTGGTCAGCCCCGATTTCTCGATCGAGAAATTCAAGACCGCGACCCGTGTCGTGCCCGAGGTGGTGAGCCCGGTGGTTTCGGCCTCGGCCAGCCTGATGGCAGAGATCGACGAAGAGGACTTCATCGACGAGGACGAGGCTGAGGAGGCCGAAGCCGCGGACGAGTCCGGCGATGCGGCGCAGCCCGCAGGCGAGGAAGGCCCGAAGAAGAAGAAGCGCCGGCGTCGGCGCAAGAAGAAGTCGGGTGCCAATGGTGCCGATCAGCAGGCCGAGGGCGGTGATGATGAGGCGTCCGAGGAGGGCGCGGAAGCAGGCACCGCGGGCGATGAGGACGAGGACGCAGCCGAAGATGCGATGCGGGCCGCTCTGGCCGCTGAAGCGAGTGCGGCCTTGGCCACGGTGAGCGAGGCTGCACCGGAAGCCGCGGCCGAGGCGGCAAGCGACGAGGCTGCCGTGGAAGAGGTGCCCGCGCCCAAGAAAACCACCCGTTCGCGCAGCGCGCGTCCGCGCAAGACTGCGACGACCGAGGCCGCGGCCGACGGGGAAGAGCCGGTGAAGAAGACCTCGACGCGCTCGCGCAGCAAGAAGGCGGCCGAAGGCGAAGAGGGCGAGGCGCCGGTGAAGAAGACCTCGACGCGCTCACGCAGCAAGAAGGCGGCCGAGACCCCGGCAGAGCCTGCGCCCGAAGTCGCAACCGATGTGCCGGTGACGGCAGAGGCGCCGACGCCCGCCGCCGAAGCGCCCGCCGCGATGCCGGAAACGGACACGGTCGCGCCCCAAGCGGCGAGCGTTGAAAGTGAACCGGTCGCAGCCGAAGTCACGCTGGCGCAGGCACACGAGGCCGAAGTTGCCGAGATCGACGCCCCCGCAGCCAAGGCCCCCGAGGCCGAGCCCGAGGATGACAAACCCAAGCGGCGCGGCTGGTGGTCGCTCTCGCGCTGATAAAAGCAAAAACGCCGGGCCTCGCGCCCGGCGTTTTCATTGCGCTCAACCGCGGCGGATCAGATAGGTCTTGAGCCCGGCGGCGTCCTCTGCGCTCAGCAGCACATGCCCGGCCTGTGCGCAGAAATGCGGAACGTCGATCCAGCTGGCCCCGTCGGTGGCATGCAGCCGCACCACGGCGCCCGGAGCCAGCCCCTCCAGCACCTTGCGCAGGCGCAGCACTGGCAGGGGACACAAAAGCCCGATGGCGTCGATTTCAGCGGCAATCTCCATGCCCCGCCCCTAGCGGCCCTGTGTCGATTCGTCCACGCGGCAATATGTTCCCGGGGATGTGAGCGGCGCATGGGTGACGGCGCCCGCACGCAATGCTAGGAGGGGGCATGTTCGGAATTGATCTCATCGACGCCGCCTTCCTGCCCGCCGCGCTTGTCGCGCTGGTGGCGGGGCTTTTGTCCTTCCTCAGCCCCTGCGTGCTGCCGATCGTGCCGCCGTACCTGGCCTATATGGGCGGGGTCAGCATGAGCGATCTGCGCACCGGCAAGGGCGCTGCGGTGGTGCCGGCGCTGTTCTTTGTGCTGGGGCTGTCGACCGTCTTCCTGATCATGGGCTTCGCGGCCTCGGCCTTCGGACGCTTCTTCCTGAGCAATCAGGAGATGTTCGGCCGGATCTCGGGGGCGGTCATCATCGTGCTGGGGCTGCATTTTCTGGGCGTGTTCCGTATCGGCATCCTTGATCGCGAAGCACGGCTGGATGCCGGCGATCAGGGGGGCTCCAGCCTGGGGGCCTACGTCCTCGGCCTTGCCTTCGCCTTCGGCTGGACGCCCTGCATCGGCCCGCAACTGGGCGCGATCCTGTCGATCGCGGCGCAGGGCGGCGACATGGTGCGCGGCACCGGGCTGCTTGCGATCTATGCGCTGGGGCTGGGGATACCCTTCCTGCTTGCGGCCTTGTTCATCCAGCGCGCCATCGGCGTGATGAATCGTCTCAAGCGCCATATGGGGCTGATCGAAAAGGTGATGGGGGGGCTTCTGGTGCTGGTGGGCGTGCTGCTCCTGACCAATGCCTTTTCGGCGCTCAGCTTCTGGCTGCTCGAAACCTTCCCGAGCCTCGCGACACTGGGCTGAGTCAGACACCGGGGGGACGGACTGTCCCGGGCCGCGTCTTTCTTTCTGGAAAAATATCCCGGGGGTCCGGGGGCAGGGCCCCCGGCGCGGGGGCTTACTCGGCCCAGTCGGGTTTGCGCTTCTCGATGAAGGCCTGCAGCCCCTCGGCGGTGTCGCGCCACAGCATGTTTTCCACCATCACCGCGGCCGTGTGTTCATAGGCGGCGGCAAGATCGAGTGTGATCTGGTCATAAAACGCCCGCTTGCCGATCTTGACCGCGGCGCTCAGCTTGGCGGCGACGGTTTCGGCCAGGCGGGCCGCCTCGGCGTCCAGCGCGTCATGCGGCACCACGCGGTTCACCAGACCCACCTCGCGGGCGCGGGCGGTGTCGATGAATTCGCCCGTGGTCAGCATTTCAAAGGCCACCTTGCGCGGCACATTGCGCGTCAGCGCGACCATCGGGGTCGAGCAGAACAGCCCGATATTCACCCCGTTCACGCCAAACCGCGTGCCCTCGGCCGCCACCGCCATGTCACAGCTGGCAACCAGCTGGCAGCCGGCGGCCGTGGCGATGCCATGCACCTCGGCGATCACCGGCTGGGGCAGGGCGGGGATCATCTGCATCACCTCGGCGCAGCGGGCGAAGAGATCGGCGAAATATGCCGCGCCCTTGTCGGCGGCGGCGCGCCCGGCCTGCATTTCCTTCAGATCGTGGCCTGCGCAGAACGCCTTGCCCGCGCCTTTCAGCACCACGGCCTTCACGGCCGCATCACCTGCCAGCTGTTCAAACCGTGCCTTCAGCGCAGCCAGCATCGCATCCGACAGCGCGTTCAGGCTGCCCGGGCTGTTCATCGTCAGATGCGCCACGACGCCACGTCGTTCCAGTTCCACCAGATCGGTCATTGCAAATCCTCCCTTTGCATCGAACCTTAGGGAAAGGGAGCTGAGGGAGGAATGATGCAACTGCAAATGGACGCTACGTCACTTGACCGGTTTCTGGCCGAAGCCTTTCCGCAGGTGGCCGATGATTTCGTCATCGAAACGGTGGGCGAGGAGCTGGTCGTGCGGCTGCTTGTCGGGCATGGGCACCTGCGCCCGGGGGGCACGGTATCGGGGCCCACGATGTTCGCGCTGGCGGATGTCGGCATCTATCTGGCGATTCTGGCCCGGATCGGGCCGGTGGCGCTGGCGGTGACGACGAATGCCAGCATCGACTTCCTGTGCAAGCCCGCCGCCGGGCGCGACCTGATCGCGCGAGTGCGCATCCTGAAGCTGGGCCGCGTGCTGGCGGTGGGGGATGCGCTGATCTTTTCGGATGGCGATGCGGCCCCGGTGGCGCGCGCGTCGATGACCTATTCGATCCCGCCGAAGTAAGGATAGGCGATGACTCGGGGCGGTTTTCTTGGGGTATTTTAATACCTATTTTTTAAGGTATTGATTTGTTGCAATAAAATTGCCCCCGTGGGACTTGATTTTGTCGCGCAAATCCCCGAAAAGCCGCCATCCGAATTCCACATCCCTTCAAAGGGCGATCACAGATGAAAACCTATACCGCGAAACCTGCGGAGATCGAGAAGAAGTGGATCCTGATTGACGCCGAGGGCGTCGTTCTGGGCCGCCTCGCCACGATCGTTGCCATGCGTCTGCGTGGCAAGCACAAACCGACCTTCACGCCGCACATGGACATGGGCGACAATGTCATCATCATCAACGCCGACAAGGTGCAGATGACCGGCAACAAGCGTGAAGACAAGCGTTACTACTGGCACACCGGCCACCCGGGCGGGATCAAGTTCCGCACCGCGCGTCAGGTGCTGGAAGGCGCCCACCCCGAGCGCGTCGTGATCAAGGCTGTCGAGCGCATGATCTCGCGCAACCGTCTTGGCCGTCAGCAGATGTCGAACCTGCGCGTCTACGCCGGTGCCGAGCATCCGCATGAAGCCCAGCAGCCCGAAGTTCTGGACGTCAAGGTCCTGAACTCGAAAAACACCCGGAGCTAATCATGTCCGATATCAAATCCCTCGACGATCTGAAGTCGGCCGTTTCCGGCACCCCCGCCGCCGTGGTTGAAGCCGACGCGCCCCGCGCGCCGCAGCGCGACGCGCAAGGCCGTTCCTACGCAACCGGCAAGCGTAAAGACGCGGTTGCCCGCGTCTGGGTGAAGCCCGGTTCGGGTAAAATCGTGGTCAACGGCAAGGAAATGGGCACCTACTTTGCGCGCCCGGTTCTGCAGCTGATCGTGAACCAGCCGTTCCAGGTTGCTGGCGTCGTCGGTGAATTCGACGTCTTCGCGACCGTCGCTGGCGGTGGCCTTTCGGGGCAGGCCGGTGCGGTGAAGCACGGTATCTCGAAAGCGCTGCAGCTGTATGAACCCAGCCTGCGTGGCGCGCTGAAAGCCGCCGGCTTCCTGACCCGCGATTCGCGCGTCGTCGAACGGAAGAAATACGGCAAGGCCAAAGCCCGCCGTTCGTTCCAGTTCTCGAAGCGCTGATCTTCGCGACATGTTTTCGGAAAACGCGGTCCCTTGGGGCCGCGTTTTTCATTTCGGGCGGCTGTGCTTTGGCGGCCATCACGATGCGTGTGTTGCCCAAGGAAAAGGCGCGGGCTTCTTCTTGGTTGAAATACTCCCGCCGGAGGCACGCCCGGATGCCACCCGCGGTCGCGCCGGGGATCAGAGCGGTTTGCTTTGGCCCGACATTGCGCTAGGACTGTGCCAAACACATCAAAAGGCGCCCAATGTCCGTTTCCATGCTGTCCACCTTCGTCAAACCGATGCATCCCGAGGGGCGCAAGTTCGTCGCGATCTTTGCCGGGATCACGCTGGTCCTGTTCCTGCTGTGGGAGCCGCTGGGCTGGATCGGCGTCGGGCTGACGGTGTGGTGCTATTACTTCTTTCGCGATCCGGTGCGGGTGACGCCCACGCGCGACGGGCTGATGATCTCGCCCGCGGATGGTGTCGTGTCGCTGCTGGAACCCGCGGTGCCGCCGGTCGAGCTGGGGCTGGGCGATCAGCCGATGACCCGGATCTCGGTGTTCATGTCGGTGTTCAACTGCCATGTGAACCGGCTGCCGCTGGCCGGCCGGATCACCAAGATTGCCTACCGCCCGGGGCTGTTTCTGAACGCCTCGCTCGACAAGGCAAGTTCCGATAACGAGAGGAACGGCATGGCGGTGCAGATCGCCGACGGGCGCAGCTATGGCGTGGTGCAGATCGCGGGCCTGGTGGCGCGGCGCATCCTGTGCGAGGTGCGCGAAGGTCAGGAGCTGATGACCGGCGAACGCTTTGGCTTGATCCGCTTCGGTTCGCGGCTGGATATCTATCTGCCCGACGGCGTGCAGCCGCTGGTGTGCATTGGTCAGACGATGATCGCGGGCGAGACGGTTCTGGCCGATCTGCACGGCACCGAAGCGGCGCGCAGCGGCGGAGTGCGGTAAGATGGTGGTGCGCCGCAGTCAGGATCAACTGCCGTTTCTGCTTCTGTTGCCCAATCTGGTGACGATTTCGGGCATGTGCCTGGGGCTGACCTCGATCCGTTACACGATGGTCGGGCGGTTCGAGCTGGCGGTGGCCTTGCTGATGCTGGCAGCGGTGATCGACGGGCTTGACGGGCTGATTGCGCGTCGGCTGCGGGCGACCTCCGATTTCGGGGCGGAACTGGACAGCCTGTCCGATTTCCTGTGCTTCGGTGTGGCGCCGGGCCTGCTGGTCTATCGTTTCGGTCTGGGCGAGGCGAATGCGCTCGGCTGGATTGCGGTGCTGGTCTTTGCCGCGGCCGGATGCCTGCGACTGGCGCGCTTCAACGTGATGCGTGGCGACGAGGCGACGTCGAAAACCCATTTCACCGGGGTGCCGGCGCCTGCGGGGGCGATGCTGGCGCTGTTGCCGGTGTTCCTGCAACTGGCCGGATTGATCGACACCCGGCAGATGCCGGGGCTGGTCGGGGTCTGGCTGGCGCTGGTCGGCCTGTTGATGATCTCGCGTATACCGACGCTTTCGCCCAAGGCACTGCGGGTGCCGCGTTGGGGGGTCGGCGGGCTGTTCGTTGGTACGGTGATCGGCATGGGGATGATCGTGACCCGGATCTGGTTGCTCGCGGTGGTGATCGACGTGATCTATGTGGCGCTGTTGCTGCCCGCGATCTGGAAGATGCGGGGCCGCATCCTGCGCTGAACGACAGCTTTGCATGACATCAGGGCCGATCCGGGAAACCGGGTCGGCTTTTGCATTTGCGGGAGGCCCAGGGGGCAGGGGAGTGCGGGAAGTTTGTGTCCCGGCATGCCGGTGCCCGGATGCCCGGGCCGCCTCAAAACGGGGACTTCGGGGCGGTTGTGCCGCGACTCACGGCGCTCGAGTCGCAAGATTCGCGCCCCAAGTCACCAACCGGACGTTTCATGCCTGCTGCCCGCGATGGCGGCCTTCATTTTTTGCCCAAAAAACACCCAGCAAAATAAAGGCTTCCGAAGAAAAATGACAGTTTCACGAAAAATGCTCTTGCGCATGTCGTCGGCAGTTCGTAAACACCCCCTCACCGAAGCGGGACACACCGCGACGGGGCGCTGGAAGGGCTGCTGGACTGGAGACAGGGCGGCGGCAGGGAAGGCGGGACGGATGAGGTTGAATGGCGGGCAGCGCTTGGATTGAGCGCTTCCGGTTTATTTTTGCCTCTTGCTCTTTGACATTGCGAGATATCTGAAGAGATATGTGGGCGGTTTGGTCGTTTCGATGATTGGCCGGCGCATATCGGGTCCTTAGGCTTCGGCCGATGATAGGATTGTCAGCTTCACTGTTTG